>NZ_JAPEOX010000001.1:2133903-2438746 GCF_026340675.1 Streptomyces sp. NBC_01264 | reverse complement strand
CACGCCTCCAAGATCCTGCCGATCGCCCGCTTCGACGAGGAGCAGGTCACCACCGCCCTCGACCTGATCTACGACCGGCGCGCCGAGGGCTACGACCCGCTGCAGAAGCTGATGGCCCTCTTCGAAGGCGTCAACACCAAGTCGATGAAGGCCGGCCGCGCCGAGGAACTCCTCGCCCTGCCGCTCGACGAGCGCCTGCAGCGCCGCATCATCGACGGCGAGAAGAACGGCCTGGACGCCGACCTCGACGAGGCCCTGCTGACCCGCCCCGCCCTCGACATCGTCAACGACACCCTCCTGGAGGGCATGAAGGTCGTCGGCGAGCTCTTCGGCTCCGGCCAGATGCAGCTCCCCTTCGTCCTCCAGTCCGCCGAGGTCATGAAGACCGCGGTGGCCCACCTGGAACCGCACATGGAGAAGAGCGACGACGAGGGCAAGGGCACCATCGTCCTGGCCACCGTCCGCGGCGACGTCCACGACATCGGCAAGAACCTCGTCGACATCATCCTGACCAACAACGGCTACAACGTCGTCAACATCGGCATCAAGCAGCCGGTCTCCGCGATCCTCGAAGCCGCACAGGAGCACAAGGCCGACGTCATCGGCATGTCCGGCCTGCTCGTCAAGTCCACGGTGATCATGAAGGAGAACCTGGAGGAGCTCAACCAGCGCAAGCTGGCGGCCGACTACCCGGTCATCCTCGGCGGCGCCGCCCTCACCCGCGCCTACGTCGAACAGGACCTCCACGAGATCTACGAGGGCGAGGTCCGCTACGCCCGCGACGCCTTCGAGGGCCTGCGCCTGATGGACGCCCTCATCGCCGTCAAGCGCGGAGTCCCCGGCGCCACCCTCCCCGAACTCAAGCAGCGCCGCGTCGCCAAGCGCGACACCCCCCTGGCGGTGGAGGAGACGGAGGAGCCCGGCGGCCGCTCCGACACCTCCACCGACAACCCCGTGCCCACCCCGCCCTTCTGGGGCACCCGCGTCGTCAAGGGCATCCCGCTCAAGGACTACGCCTCCTGGCTCGACGAAGGCGCCCTCTTCAAGGGCCAGTGGGGCCTCAAGCAGGCCCGCGCCGGCGGCGCGACGTACGAGGAGCTCGTGGAGTCCGAGGGCCGCCCGCGCCTGCGCGGCCTCCTCGACAAGCTGCACACCGAGAACCTCCTCGAAGCCGCCGTCGTCTACGGCTACTTCCCCTGCGTCTCCAAGGGCGAGGACCTGATCATCCTCGACGACGCCGGCAACGAGCGGACCCGCTTCACCTTCCCCCGCCAGCGCCGCGGCCGCCGCCTGTGCCTCGCCGACTTCTTCCGCCCCGAGGAATCCGGCGAGATCGACGTCGTCGGCCTCCAGGTCGTCACCGTCGGCTCCAGGATCGGCGAGGCCACGGCCAAGCTGTTCGAGTCCGACTCCTACCGCGACTACCTCGAGCTCCACGGCCTCTCCGTCCAGCTCGCCGAAGCCATGGCCGAGTACTGGCACGCCCGCGTCCGCGCCGAGCTGGGCTTCGGCGGCGAGGACCCCGCCAAGGTCGAGGACATGTTCGACCTGAAGTACCGCGGCGCCCGGTTCTCGCTGGGCTACGGCGCCTGCCCCGACCTGGAGGACCGCGCCAAGATCGCCGACCTCCTCCAGCCGGAGCGCATCGGCGTCCACCTCTCGGAGGAGTTCCAGCTCCACCCCGAGCAGTCCACCGACGCCATCGTCATCCACCACCCCGAAGCGAAGTACTTCAACGCCCGCTGAGACGCACCTCGGCGCCCACCCAGAAGCACCCCGCGCACGCAGCGGCGTAATACCACGCACATCGAGACGGACCGGCGTACACTAGTCGGTCCCATACAGGCCGGTCACCTGTTCCCCCGGGCACGCCCCCGGAGGTGAGGTGACCGGCCTTCTCGTCCCCTACGGACCCCCGGAAAGGTGCGCGCATGACGAGCACAGTCCCCGCCCCCGTCGCCCGTACGGCCGACGGACACGCCCTGCAGGCGGTGCTGCTCGACATGGACGGCACCCTCGTCGACACCGAGGGCTTCTGGTGGGAGATCGAGGTCGGCGTCTTCGGCGAACTCGGCCACCGCCTCGACGAATCCTGGCGGGACGTCGTCGTCGGCGGCCCCATGACCCGCAGCGGCGGCTTCCTCATCGAAGCCACCGGCGCCGACATCGGCCTCGCCGAACTCACCGTCCTGCTCAACGAGCGCTTCGAAGCCCGCATCGCCGACCGCGTACCCCTCATGCCCGGCGCCGAACGCCTCCTGAGCGAACTCGCCCGGCACAACGTCCCCACCGCCCTGGTCTCCGCCTCCCACCGACGCGTCATCGACCAGGTCCTGCTCACCCTCGGCCGCGACCGCTTCACCATGACCGTCGCCGGAGACGAGGTCGCACGCACCAAGCCGCACCCCGACCCCTACCTCCTCGCCGCCCACACCCTCGGCGCCCACCCCTCCCGCTGCGCCGTCATCGAGGACACCGCCACCGGCGTCGCCGCCGCCGAAGCCGCCGGATGCAGAGTCGTCGCCATCCCCTCCGTAGGCCTCATCGCACCCGCCCCGGGCCGCACCGTCGTCGGCTCCCTCGAAGACGTCGACCTGCCCTTCCTGCGCTCCCTCATCACTCCGCTGAACTGACCGCGCACGCTCCGTACCGGACGATCCGCCCCAGGACCAAAGTCCCGCGGGCGGATCTCCCGCGCACTTCCCCGGAGGCCGAAATTCCATCCCTACCGGGGGAGTTGTCCCGGGTGACCTTTGTCACCCGCAAAGCCCCCTTCGCACCACTGCGCGCCCTCCCATCCCACCCCTTGTGTCCCCATTGATCAGCACCTGACCGAATCTGCGCACGCCCCCGCGCACACCCCCGGTCAGCTCCCGCGACGGAGCGACAACACCCCCGCGCCACACGGTTCAAGCCACCCCTCCACAGGCCACTAATGTCGATCCGGGCACTGCGCCGCACCTCAGCCGTCCCGGACACACACCCCTGTTTCCGGAACCGCGTGGACCGATCGTCACACCACCGGCCCGATCGTTCCGCCCAGAACGGGCGACCGTCGCGATGCCCTCCACGCCAGCTTTGAACAAGTGCCGGGTCGAGGGAGTACTTCCAGCATGAACCGCAAGACCATGGCGCTGACGGCAGCCGCCGGACTGCTCACCCCCGCGCTGACCGCCTGCGGCAGCACCAGCGGCGCAGGAGCAGGATCCGGAACGATCGTCGTCGGCACCACCGACCGGTTCGAGGCAGCCGAATACGCCCCCGCCCCGCTCGACCCCGCCTACGCCTACGACGCCGGCGCCTGGAACATCCTCCGCCAGACCGTCCAGACGCTGATGCACACCCCGCGCGGCGGCGGCAGCCCCGTCCCCGAAGCGGCGAACGACTGCCGCTTCACCGACACCGGCAACGAGAGCTACCGCTGCGTCCTGCGCACCGGCCTCACCTTCGCCGACGGCAGCCCCCTCACCGCGCAGGACGTCAAGTTCTCCATCGAACGCGTCCTCGCCATCAAGGACGAGAACGGCCCCTCCTCGCTGCTCTCCACCATCGACACCGTCGAGACCAAGGGCACCGACACCGTCGTCTTCCACCTCAAGACCGCCGACGCCACCTTCCCGCAGAAGCTCTCCACCCCCGCCGCGGGCATCGTCAGCGCCAAGAAGTACGACGCCAAAAAGCTCCGCACCGGCTTCACCGTCGACGGCTCCGGCCCCTACACGATGAAGGCCGAAGTCAAGGACAACCGCCTCGTCCGCGCCGTCTTCAGCAAGAACCCCCACTACAAGGGTGATCTCAAGCTCCAGAACGACAAGGCCGAACTGCGCACCTTCGACGACTCCGAAGCCGTGGGCAAGGCACTGCAGGACGGCACCGTCCACATGGTCTCCCGCACCCTGTCGCCCGCCCAGATCACCGAACTCTCCGCTAAGCCCCCCAAGGGCATCAAGCTCGTCCCGATGCCCGGCCTGGAGATCCGCTACCTCGGCTTCAACACCGAGGCCCCCACCGTCAAGGACAAGGCCGTACGCCAGGCCCTCGCCGCCGCCGTCGACCGGGGCGCCCTCATCTCCAAGGTCTACGGCAAGTCCGCGCAGCCCCTGTACTCACTGGTCCCCACCACCGTGACCGGCCACGTCAACTCCTTCTTCAACAAGTACGGCGAAGCCAACACCGCCAAGGCCGCCGACCTGCTGAAGGCCGCCGGGATCAAAACCCCGGTCAAGCTCACCCTCCACTACACCAACGACCACTACGGCGACGGCACCGCGGCAGAGTTCGAAGCCCTCAAGACGCAGCTGAACTCCACCCAGCTCTTCGACATCACCGTCCAGGGCACCGACTGGGCCGCCTTCCGCCCCGCGCAGAAGAAGGGCGAATACGCCGCCTACGGGCTCGGCTGGTTCCCCGACTACCCCGACGCCGACAACTTCCTCGCCCCGTTCCTGGAGCAGGACAACTTCCTGGGCACGCCGTACGCCAACACCACGGTGCGCACCAAGCTCATCCCCGAATCGCGCCGCGCCGTCGACCGCGGCGTCGCCGGACCCGCGATCGCGGAGATGCAGGACATCGTCGCCGAGGACGTACCCGTCCTGCCCCTGTGGCAGGGCAAGCAGTACGTCGCCGCACGCGACGGGATCACCGGAGTGGAATGGTCGGTCAACGCTATCTCCGACCTCCAGCTGTGGGAACTCGGCCGCGGCGTCAGCGGCTGACACCCCGGCACCAGACCCCCGGCACCAGGCCCCGGTGCCACACCCCCGGCACCAGAACCAGACGAGCCAGTGAGACTGAGAAGGATGTTCGCGTGAAGACACGGAACCAGTGGTTGGCCGCCCCCGTCGGAGCGGCCACCGCCGCCGCGCTGCTGAGCGGTTGCGGCGCGACGGACGGCTCCAACGCCGCCGGCGCCAAGGGCGTCGTCATGGGCATATCCGACAAGGTGAAGGCCACCGACCCCGCCTCGGGCTACGACCCCGGCTCCTGGCTGCTCTTCAACAACGTCTTCCAGTCCCTGCTCAGCTTCCCCAAGGGCGGCACCAACCCCGAACCCGACGCCGCCCAGGCCTGCGGCTTCGAGGGCGTCGGGAGCAAGACCTACGCGTGCACCCTGCGCACCGGGCTGAAGTTCAGCAACGGCAACAGCCTCACCGCCAAGGACGTCAAGTACTCCTTCGAGCGCACCCTCAAGATCAACGACGAGAACGGCCCCGCCGTCATGCTCGCGTCGATCGGCAGCATCGACACCCCCGACGACAAGACCGTCGTCTTCCACCTCAAGGCCCCCGACGCGACCTTCCCCAGCAAGATCGCGTCCGGCGCCGGCTCCATCGTCGACCACACCGAGTACCCCGCGGACAAACTCCGCACGGACGGCAAGGCCTTCGGCTCCGGCGTCTACAAGCTGGACTCGATCAACGACAAGAGCGCCTCCTTCTCCGTCAACGACAGCTACAGCGGCAAGGCCAAGCCGAAGAACAGCGGCGTCACCATGAAGTTCTTCAACGAGGACCAGGCCGCCCTCAAGAAGGTCCTCGAAAGCGGAGACGTCGACTTCGCCTTCCGCGGCCTCGCCGCCAAGGACATCGCCGGCCTCGCCTCCCAGACCGGCGACCAGAAGGTCGAGGTCGTCCAGGGCGCCGGCGCCGAGGTCGAACACCTCGTCTTCAACACGGCCGACCCCGTCGCGGGCAAGCTCCCCGTCCGCAAGGCCATCGCCTACCTCGTCGACCGCGAGGCCCTCGTCCGCGAGGTCTACGACGGCACCGCCACCCCGCTCTACTCCATCGTCCCGGCCGGCATCGCCTCCCACACCACCGCCTTCTTCGACCGCTACGGCGGCAGCCCCCAGCCCGAGAAGGCCAAGGCCGCCCTCCGCGCGGCCGGCATCAAGGACAAGGTGAAGATCACCCTGTACTCGACGCCCAGCCGCTACGGCCCCTCGACGGACCAGGAATTCCAGCTCATCGCCAAGCAGCTCAACAGCAGCGGCCTCTTCGAAGCCGACGTCAAATCCGTCGAGTTCGAGCAGTACGAGAAGGACATCCAGGCGGGCAAGTACGGCGTCTACGTCAAGGGCTGGGTCCCCGACTACCCCGACGCCGACAACTTCACGCAGCCCTTCTTCGGCCCCGACAACGTGCTGCACAACAACTACGACAACAAGGAGATCACCGGGACCATCATCCCGGCGACCTCCGCCAAGTCCGACCGCGGCTCCGCCAGCGCCGACTACGCCCGCCTCCAGGACATCGTCGCCGACGAGATCCCCCTGCTCCCGCTCTGGCAGAGCAAGCAGTACGCCGTCACCCGCCAGAACGTGACCGGCCTGCAGTGGTCCCTGGACGCCTCCACCGTCTTCCGCTTCTGGGAGATCAGCAAGGGCTGAGCCCCTCCGCCCGGGAAACCCCGACGGCAACGGCGACGGGCCCGCCTCCGCACGAAGCGGAAGCGGGCCCGTACCCGTACCGGCGCGCCGGCGCCCCCGGCTGCCTACTGACCGGCGCCCGGACGCACCAGACCGCTCTCGTACGCGTACACCGCCGCCTGCACCCGGTCACGCAGACCCAGCTTCGTCAGCACATGACCCACATGCGTCTTCACCGTCGTCTCGCTCACGAACAGATCCGCCGCGATCTCCGCGTTCGACAGCCCCCGGGCCACCAGCTTCAGCACCTCGACCTCACGCTCCGTCAACGAAGCGATCATGTCCGGAACACTGTCCTCGCCCGACGGCAGATGCCCCGCGTACTTGTCCAGCAACCGCCGCGTGATGCTCGGCGCCAGCATCGCCTCGCCACCCGCCACCACCCGGATCGCCTGCACCAGCTCCGCCGCCGGCGCGTCCTTCAGCAAGAACCCACTGGCCCCCGCCCGCAACGCCTCCACCACGTACTCGTCCAGATCGAAGGTCGTCAGCACCAGCACCTTCGCCGGACCGTCCCGACCCGGACCCGTGATCTGCCGCGTCGCCTCCACCCCGTCCATCCGCGGCATCCGGATGTCCATCAGCACCACATCGGGCTGCAACGCCCGCACCTGGTCCAGCGCCTGCAGACCGTCCCCGGCCTCACCGACCACCGCCAGGTCCTGCTCGGCCTCCAGGATCATCCGGAAACCGGTGCGCAGCAGCGGCTGATCGTCGACCAGCAGTACGCGGATCGCCACGGGGTCCACCTCGTATTCGTAGGGCTCGTCGGGACATCGGGTTCAGCTGGGCATCGGATTCAGCGGAGTCATCCGGACACCGACGGGGAACCCGGCCCATTCTGCCCTGACACCAAGATCAGGATTCGCCCCGCCCGGCGGACGGCAGTGCCAGCGGATAGACCGGGGGAGTACCACCGAACTCCGGACACACCGCCTGATGATCACACCAGCCGCACAGCTTCGACTGCCGCGGCCGCCAGTCACCCGTCTCCGTCGCCTCCCGGATCGCCTCCCACAGCGCCAGCAGCTTGCGCTCCATCCGCTCCAGATCCTCGATCACCGGGTCGTACGTGATCACGTCCCCACTGCCCAGATACACCAGCTGCAGCCGCCGCGGCACCACCCGCTTCAGCCGCCACACCACCAGCGCGTAGAACTTCATCTGGAACAGCGCACCCTCGGCGTACTCCGGCCGCGGCGCCTTCCCCGTCTTGTAGTCGACGATCCGCACCTCACCCGTCGGCGCCACGTCCACCCGGTCGATGATCCCGCGCAGCCGGAGCCCCGACTCCAGCTCCGTCTCCACGAAGAACTCCCGCTCCACCGGCTCCAGCCGCGTCGGGTCCTCCAACGTGAACCACCGGTCCACCAACGCCTCGGCCTCCGTCAGCCAGCGCTCCAGCCCCGCCCCCTCGTCACCCCCCGGGAACAGCTCCGACAGCTCCGGCTTCGACTCCAGCAGCCGGTCCCACTGCCCGGGAATCAACGCCTTCGCCCGCGGCGCCGTACGCTCCGCCGCCGGATGATCGAAAAGCCGCTCCAGCACCGCGTGCACCAGCGTCCCCCGCGTCGCCGCCGCACTCGGCTTCTCCGGCAGCTTGTCGATCACCCGGAACCGGTACAGCAACGGACACCGCATGAAATCGCTCGCCCGCGAGGGCGACAGCGAAGAAGGCGCCACGGCCACCGCCTGCGCGGGCACGGAACCCGCACCGGAACCGGAACCCTCACCGGAACCGGGCACGGCACCGGAACCGGGCACCGGATCGGGCACGGAACTGCTCACTGCGTCGTCCGGACCGCTGCCGGGGCTCGTCGTCATGGACAAAACCCTACGACCCGCCACCGACAGCACGCGCATACCATCGACGCCGACCCCCCTCGCACTGCATGATCGGAGCATCACACCGCGCAACGGCGCACCCCGGCACCACGGGAAACACACACCGGAACCACCGGCGCACCACCGCACCGGACAGCAGCGAACGAAGGACAACCGTGGCAGACACCGACGAAACCGGCGAGCGCGTGGGCCGGCGCTCAGGACCGGGCGGCGGACTCCTCATGGGCCGCCCCTTCGGCGTACCCGTCTACGTCTCGCCCAGCTGGTTCCTCGTCGCCGCCCTCATCACCTGGGTCTTCGGCGGCCAGCTCGACCGCATCCTCCCCGACCTCGGCACCCTGCGCTACCTCGTGGCCCTCTTCTTCGCCGTCGCCTTCTACGCCTCGGTCCTCGTCCACGAACTCGCCCACACCGTCGCCGCCCTCCGCTTCAAACTCCCCGTACGCCGAATCCAGCTCCAGTTCTTCGGCGGCGTCTCCGAGATCGAGAAGGAATCCGAAACCCCCGGCCGCGAATTCGTCCTCGCCTTCGTCGGCCCCCTCCTCTCCCTCCTCCTCGCCGGCGCCTTCTACCTCGGCATGAAAGCCGTCGAACCCGCCAGCGTCCCCGGCGTCCTCCTCGCCGGCCTCATGATCTCCAACCTCCTCGTCGCCGCCTTCAACCTCCTCCCCGGCCTCCCCCTCGACGGCGGCCGCATGCTCCGCGCCGTCATCTGGGGCATGACCGGCAAACCCATGACCGGCACCATCGCCGCCGCCTGGGCCGGCCGCGCGCTCGCCGTCGCCGTCCTCCTCGGCCTGCCCCTCCTGAACTCCACCGGGACCCTCGGCAGCCCCACGGACGACATCGGCGGCATGGACACCGTCATGGACGCCCTCCTCGCCGCGATCCTCGCCGGCATCATCTGGACCGGAGCCGGCAACAGCCTCCGCGTCGCCCGCCTGCGCGAACACCTCCCGGAACTCCACGCACGCAAACTCACCCGCCGCGCCATCCCCGTCGAGAACGCCACCCCCCTCTCCGAAGCCCTCCGCCGCGCCAACGAAGCAGGCGCCCGCGCCCTCGTCGTCGTCGACGGACTCGGAGACCCCACCGGCATCGTCCGCGAAAGCGCCATCGCCTCCGTCCCCGAACACCGCCGCCCCTGGGTCGCCGCCGGCACCCTCGCCCAGGACCTCACCGACGGCATGAAGGTTTCAGCGGACCTCACCGGCGAAGAACTCCTCGACCACCTCCGCACCACCCCCGCCACCGAGTACCTCGTCCTCCAGCCCGACGGCGCCATCTACGGCGTCCTGTCCACCCTCGACGTGGAAAAGGCCTTCGTGAAGGCCATGGCGCGGCCCCAGTCCTGAAGCCAATACACTGGTCACATGTCCGAACCGACCGGTGCCGCCCGCCGACGCGGGCCCTTCGAGGTCGGGGACCAGGTACAGCTCACCGACCCCAAGGGCCGCCACTACACGTTCACGCTCGAAGCTGGGAAGAATTTCCACACCCACAAGGGTTCCTTCCCGCACGACGAGCTGATCGGCTCCCCCGAGGGAAGCGTTGTCCGTACCACGGGCAACGTCGCCTACCTCGCGCTGCGTCCCCTGCTCCCCGACTATGTCCTGTCCATGCCCCGCGGTGCCGCCGTGGTCTACCCCAAGGACGCCGGCCAGATCCTGGCCTTCGCCGACATCTTCCCCGGCGCCCGCGTCGTCGAGGCAGGCGTCGGCTCCGGCTCCCTGAGCAGCTTCCTGCTGCGCGCCATCGGCGACCAGGGCATGCTCCACAGCTACGAGCGCCGCCCCGACTTCGCCGAGATCGCCACGGCCAATGTCGAGCGCTACTTCGGCGGCCCGCACCCCGCGTGGCAGCTGACCGTGGGCGACCTCCAGGACAACCTGTCCGACACGGACGTCGACCGCGTGATCCTCGACATGCTCGCCCCCTGGGAGTGCCTGGAGGCCGTCTCCAAGGCGCTGGTCCCCGGCGGCATCCTCTGCTGCTACGTGGCCACCACCACCCAGCTCTCCCGGACCGTCGAATCGATCCGCGAGTTCGGCTGCTACGCCGAACCGCAGCCCTGGGAATCGATGATCCGCAACTGGCACGTCGAGGGCCTGGCCGTCCGCCCGGACCACCGGATGATCGGCCACACCGGCTTCCTCGTCACCGCCCGCCGCCTCGCCGACGGCGTCGAGCCGCCCATGCGCCGCCGCCGCCCCTCCAAGGGCGCCTACGGCGAGGACTACGACGGCCCCGGCCGGGGGCCCCTCCCAGCGGTAGCTGGGGGACAGTCCGCCGCCAAGACCGCGGAGACGGCCGCCACGGCCGCGGCCGAGACCACCGCCGACACCGACGGCGTCTGAGCAGCCTGAGCCGCTGAGAGCCTGAGGACCGCCCGGCCACCCGGCAGGGCGACCCGCACCACCAACACGAAGACGCCGTGCCCCAGTTCCCCCGGACCATCCGGGAACTGCGGCACGGCGTCTTTTCGTTGCCCTCGGGCCGGTCCCGCACGAGCGGCCCGACCGGTCCGGACCCACCCGTTCCACCCCGATGTGAGGTGTGGCACGATGCTGGCTCCCCGTCACCCTTCGCACAGGAGACACCCCGCGTGCCGCACAGCCCCGCCGAGCCGGCGCCGAGCACCCCCACCACGGAGCACCACCGGACCCGGCCCGTCCACTGGCTGGCCACCGCCTCGGCCCTGGCCGCCGTCATAGCCGGCGCGGGACTCCTGCAGCCCGCCCCGGCCACCGGAGCCTCCACGGACCCGGCACGCCCCACGGGTCCCACGAGCCCGGACCACGGCCAACAGGCCGCCACCGCCTCCGCTCCCGACGCGCACGCGGTCACGTACCCCCTGGACTGCAAGGGCCTCCCGCAAGCCGTCACGGACACCGCCGAAGGCGACCTCGACGGCGACGGCCACCCCGAAACCGTCGCGGCCGTCCGCTGCGACGCCGGCTCCGGCACCCCGCCGCACGCGATCTACGTCCTCGCCCAGGACCCGGCGAAAACCGCGAACCCCCGCGTCGTCGCCACACTCCTCGAAGCCGGCCGCAAGCAGACCGCGACCGACCTCACCGTCCGCGACGGCCTGGTCACCGCGAGCCTCCTCGGGTACTCCTCGCCCGAAGTGCCCCGCTACAGCCCCGACACCAAGCAGCTCGCCAAGTGGCGCTGGACCGGCGGAAAATTCCGCCAGGAGCTTACGGACTCGACCCCCACAGGTGTTTGAACCCTCGCTGGAACCTTTACTGGGCGTCCGGACCGAAGACTTCCACCCTGTCCGAAACCCGCCTTACATGGATGCAATCCCCGGGGCATTCCTTCGCGGAATCCACCACGTCCTGAAGCAGCACCAGCGGAACCGGAGTGGTCGCCCCCGCCTCCACGAGCAACTCGTCGGCAGGGCTCTTCACGTACGCCAGACCATCGATGTCCAGCTCGAACACCTCCGGTGCGTACTGCACGCAGATGCCGTCGCCCGTGCAGAGGTCCTGGTCGATCCAGACCTCCAACGGCTCTCCGGCCACGCCCTCGGCACCCGCGTTCCGCTCGGTGGCCGCCTCCTGCTGCACGGTCATATCCCCTGCCGTTCCCTGCTCTGAGTGATCCATCCCGGTCACAACGCGAGGCAAGTCGCACGAGCTCTGACGGGTGTTGAACAGTTCGACCTTACAACCGGCTGCTTTCCGATGTTGATGGGTGGGTATTTCCTTGACGGGAGGGAGTACGCAAGGGTGAAGATCGGACACACCCCTACCGTCTTTGTGATCTAGGGGTTTCAATCACCACCAGCCCAGGTAGGGTCAGAAAGCGTCCAGCTCCCCTTGGAGGAGGTGAGGACCGTGGCAGCCCACGACGACGACATCAACCGCGGCATCCGGCCCGGGCGAGGGTCTGAGGACCCCGCCGGCCAGGTTGCCTATCTCGAGCAGGAAATCGCCGTCCTGCGACGTAAGCTCGCCGACTCTCCGCGACACACGAGGATTCTCGAAGAGCGGATCGTCGAGCTCCAGACAAACCTGGCAGGCGTCTCCGCACAGAACGAGCGGCTGGCGAACACCCTGCGCGAGGCCCGCGACCAGATCGTGGCCCTCAAGGAAGAAGTCGACCGGCTCGCACAGCCGCCGGCCGGCTTCGGAGTCTTCCTGCAGTCGAACGAAGACGGAACCGTCGACATCTTCACCGGCGGCCGAAAGCTCCGCGTGAACGTGAGCCCCAGCGTCGAACCGGAAGACCTCCGGCGAGGCCAGGAGGTCATGCTCAACGAGGCCCTCAACGTGGTCGAGGCCATGGAGTTCGAACGGGCCGGGGACATCGTCACCCTCAAGGAAATCCTCGAGGACGGCGAGCGCGCCCTGGTGGTCGGGCACACCGACGAGGAAAGGGTGGTGAGGCTCGCCGAGCCGCTCCTGGACGTCACCATCCGCCCCGGCGACTCCCTGCTGCTCGAACCCCGCTCCGGCTACGTCTACGAGATCGTCCCCAAGAGCGAGGTCGAAGACCTCGTCCTCGAAGAGGTCCCGGACATCGACTACGACAAGATCGGCGGCCTGGGCGACCAGATCGAACTGATCCGCGACGCAGTCGAGCTCCCCTACCTCTACCCCGACCTCTTCAAGGAACACGAACTGCGGCCCCCGAAGGGCATCCTGCTCTACGGCCCCCCCGGCTGTGGCAAGACGCTCATCGCCAAGGCCGTGGCCAACTCCCTTGCCAAGAAGGTCGCCGAAGTCACCGGCCAGCCCACCGGGAAGTCCTACTTCCTCAACATCAAGGGCCCCGAACTCCTCAACAAGTACGTCGGCGAGACCGAGCGGCACATCCGCCTCGTCTTCCAGCGTGCGAGGGAGAAGGCGAGCGAGGGCACCCCCGTCATCGTCTTCTTCGACGAGATGGAATCCCTCTTCCGCACCCGCGGATCCGGAGTCAGCTCGGACGTGGAGAACACCATCGTCCCCCAGCTGCTCGCCGAGATCGACGGCGTGGAAGGCCTGGAGAACGTCATCGTCATCGGCGCCTCCAACCGCGAGGACATGATCGACCCGGCCATCCTGCGCCCCGGCCGGCTCGACGTGAAGATCAAGATCGAGCGCCCCGGCGCCGAGGCCGCCAAGGACATCTTCGCGAAGTACCTCAAGGCCACCCTGCCCCTGCACACCGACGACCTCGGCGAGCACCAGGGATCCACCGCCGAAACCGTCCACAGCATGATCCAGACCGTCGTCGAGCAGATGTACGCCGAAACCGAGGAAAACCGCTTCCTCGAGGTCACGTACGCCAACGGCGACAAGGAAGTCCTCTACTTCAAGGACTTCAACTCGGGCGCGATGATCCAGAACATCGTGGACCGTGCGAAGAAGATGGCCATCAAGGCCTTCCTCGAGCACAACCAGAAGGGCCTTCGCGTCGCCCATCTCCTCCAGGCTTGCGTGGACGAGTTCAAGGAGAACGAAGACCTGCCCAACACCACCAACCCCGACGACTGGGCCCGAATCTCCGGAAAGAAGGGCGAGCGGATCGTATTCATCCGAACCCTCGTCACCGGAAAGCAAGGCGCGGACACCGGACGCTCCATCGACACGGTGGCCAACACCGGTCAGTACCTCTGACAAAGCGGGCCGGCTGCGGGCGCCCGGCAGGGGCACCCGCAGCCGACTGCTTTACCAAACGCTCTTTTCAGCCGGTGACAGGGCAAAGTCAATGACTGAAATGATCTCCCCACCAGCGCGGAGTGGTTCTAGGCTCTTCCATACCGCAGGTCGCGCAGTGCGGGGACGGGCACCGCACACGACGCACCGGAGCACCAGCGGTACTTGAGCGCCGCTCCCGAACGGGAGCGCCGCCGGGCAAGGAGGGCCGCATGACCGTACGGCGAGTAATGGGGATCGAGACGGAGTACGGGATCTCCGTCCCGGGGCACCCGAACGCCAATGCCATGCTCACCTCGTCCCAGATCGTCAACGCCTACGCGGCGGCGATGCACCGGGCGCGACGCGCCCGCTGGGACTTCGAGGAAGAGAACCCGCTGCGGGACGCCCGCGGCTTCGACCTCGCCCGCGAGGCCGCCGACAACAGCCAGCTCACCGACGAGGACATCGGCCTCGCCAATGTCATCCTCACCAACGGCGCACGCCTCTACGTGGACCACGCACACCCCGAATACAGCTCCCCGGAGATCACCAACCCGCTCGACGCCGTCCTCTGGGACAAGGCCGGCGAGCGGATCATGGCCGAGGCCGCCGTCAGGGCCGCCCAGCTCCCCGGGGCCCAGCCCATCCACCTCTACAAGAACAACACCGACAACAAGGGCGCCTCCTACGGCACGCACGAGAACTACCTGATGAAGCGGGAGACCCCCTTCTCGGACATCGTGCGCCACCTCACCCCCTTCTTCGTCTCCCGCCTCGTCTTCACCGGCGCCGGCCGCGTCGGCATCGGCCAGGACGGCCGCGAACACGGCTTCCAGATCAGCCAGCGCGCCGACTACTTCGAAGTCGAGGTCGGCCTGGAGACCACCCTCAAGCGCCCCATCATCAACACGCGGGACGAGCCGCACTCGGACGCGGAGAAGTACCGCCGCCTCCACGTGATCATCGGAGACGCCAACCTCTCCGAGATCTCCACCTACCTCAAGCTCGGCACCACCGCCCTCGTCCTGTCCATGATCGAAGACGGTTACATCAACGTCGACCTCGCCGTGGACCAGCCCGTACGCACCCTCCACCAGGTCTCCCACGACCCCGACCTGCAGCACCTGATCACGCTGCGCAGCGGGCGGACGCTGACCGCCGTACAGCTCCAGATGGAGTACTACGAGCTGGCCAGGAAGTACGTGGAGGAGCGTTTCGGCTCCGACGCGGACGAGCAGACCAAGGATGTGCTGGCCCGCTGGGAGGACGTACTGGGCCGGCTGGAGACGGACCCGATGAGCCTGTCGGGGGAGCTCGACTGGATCGCCAAGCGGGAGATCCTCGAGGGCTACCGGCGCCGGGACGGCCTAGGCTGGGACGCGGCCCGGCTTCACCTCGTCGACCTCCAGTACGCGGACGTACGGCCCGAGAAGGGGCTGTACAACCGCCTGGTGGCCCGCGGCAAGATGAAGCGGCTGCTGGACGAGACCGCGGTGGAACGGGCGCAGAGCAAGCCTCCGGAGGACACCCGGGCGTACTTCCGGGGGCGGTGCCTGGAGCAGTACGCGGACGACGTGGCGGCGGCCTCGTGGGACTCGGTGATCTTCGACCTGCCGGGCCACGACTCCCTCCAGCGGGTCCCGACCCTGGAACCCCTGCGGGGGACCCGTGCCCACGTGAAGGAGCTCCTGGACCGCTGTCGTACGGCGGAGGACCTGGTCCGGGTGCTCTCGGGGCGGTAAGCCCTTTCCCGGTCCCCGGGCGGGGGCTGAAAGGCCCCCGGCCCGGGAATCATGAAGACACCCGGACGTTATGAAAGTACCGGGACGGATGTCGGACCCTCCTTGTAGGGTCCGACGTAGAGTCTGATCTTGAGGGATCCCGAATTCGCGGGGTCTTTCACGTGAGCGTGCGAACCGAGCGGGGTGAGCTAGACATGGCGACCAAGGACACCGGCGGCGGACAGCAGAAGGCGCAGCGCTCGACCGAGGAGGTCGAGGAGGCCGCGGTCGAAGAATCGACCGACCTCAAGGAGCGACAGGAAAAGCTCTCCGACGACGTCGACTCGGTACTCGATGAAATCGATGATGTGCTCGAGGAAAATGCCGAGGACTTCGTGCGTTCCTTCGTTCAGAAGGGTGGCGAGTGATTTCACCTTCGAATCGAAGGTGAAGCTCGCGGGGAGGGTGCGTGTTGGAGGGTGGGAAGCGGTGTGCGCGGTGCGACCTGGTCAAGCCGCTCGATGCTTTCGCTTCTAATCGGGCCATGCGTGACGGCCTGCAATGCTATTGCAGGCCGTGCGCAGCCGAGTATCACCAGCAGCGGCAGATAGCCAAGGGGAAGAACGTCCGTCCCCGCGTGGTGGTTCCGGCAGGGCACAAGTACTGCCGGCGGTGCAAGGAAACCAAGCCGCACTCGGAATGGGACCGGAACAAGACAGCTTCGGACGGGTTGTCGACGCGCTGCAAGGCCTGTCGGGCGATCCAGAGTCGGGCAGACCATCTGAAGCGCTCCTACGGCATGACCGAGGCCGAGCGCGACGCGATGATCGCGGCGCAGGGCGGCATCTGCTTGATCTGCAAAAAGCGTCCGGCGGTACATGTGGATCACTGCCACACCACGGGTAAGGTCCGAGGCGTACTTTGCTTCAACTGCAACACGGCCATCGGCAAGTTGGGAGACGATCCCGACGCAGCTCGTAGGGTCGTCTCATATCTGGAAGGAAACCTGTGGAACCCAACACTCGTAGCACAGGGCGTCTACCGGCAGCCTTCCTGACGCCGGGGTCGTCGTCCTTCATGGACTTCCTCGGGGCTCACCAGCCCGAGATGCTCCCGGGCAACCGGAAGCTGCCCGACGGGGTCATCGAGGCGCCGCACGGGACGACCATCGTGGCCGCCACCTTCCCCGGCGGGGTGGTCCTCGCCGGTGACCGGCGGGCGACCATGGGGAACATGATCGCGCAGCGGGACATCGAGAAGGTGTTCCCGGCGGACGAGTACTCCGCCGTCGGCATCGCCGGCACCGCCGGTCTGGCGGTGGAGATGGTGAAGCTGTTCCAGCTGGAGCTGGAGCACTTCGAGAAGGTGGAGGGCGCGACCCTCTCCCTCGAAGGTAAGGCGAACCGGCTGTCGACCATGATCCGGAGCAATCTGGGGATGGCGATGCAGGGGCTCGCCGTCGTCCCGCTCTTCGCGGGGTACGACGAGGCCAAGGAGAAGGGACGGATCTTCTCCTACGACGTGACCGGCGGCCGCTCCGAGGAGCACGGTTACGCCGCGACCGGGTCCGGTTCGATCTTCGCCCGCGGGTCGATGAAGAAGCTGTACCACTCCAAGCTGACGGAGGAGGAGGCCACGACGCTCGTCGTCCAGGCGTTGTACGACGCCGCCGACGACGACTCGGCGACCGGTGGCCCGGACCTCTACCGCCACATCTACCCCATCGTCACCGTCATGACCGACGAGGGATTCCGCAGGCTGACCGACGAGGAGTCCTCGGAGCTGGCCCGCAAGATCACGAACCGCCGGCTGGAGCAGCCCGACGGTCCGCGCGCCGCACTGCTCTGATCTCTGACCTCCTCGTCGTCCAGAAGAAAGGGACGGAAAGCCGGTGTCGACTCCGTTCTATGTGTCACCCCAGCAGGCCATGGCCGACCGGGCGGAATACGCCCGCAAGGGCATCGCCCGTGGTCGGAGCCTTGTTGTGATCCAGTACGCCGACGGCATCGTGTTCGTCGGTGAGAACCCGTCCCGTGCGCTGCACAAGTTCAGCGAGATCTACGACCGGATCGGCTTCGCGGCCGCCGGCAAGTACAACGAGTACGAGAACCTGCGCATCGGCGGCGTCCGGTACGCCGATCTGCGTGGATACACGTACGACCGCGACGATGTGACGGCCCGTGGGCTGGCGAACGTCTACGCGCAGACGCTCGGCACGATCTTCTCCAGTGCGGGGGAGAAGCCGTACGAGGTGGAGCTGGTCGTGGCCGAGGTCGGCGCGACGGCGGCCGGTGACCAGATCTACCGGCTGCCGCACGACGGGTCGATCGTCGACGAGCACGGGTCCGTCGCCGTGGGTGGCAACGCCGAGCAGATCAGTACCTACCTCGATCAGCGGCACCAGGACGGGATGACCCTGTCCGAGGCGCTGAAGCTGGCGGTGCAGGCGCTGTCGAGCCAGGCGAACGGCACGGACAAGTCGATTCCGGCGGAGCGGCTGGAGGTGGCGGTGCTGGACCGTACGCGGGCTCAGCAGCGCAAGTTCAAGCGGATCCGTGGCCGGCAGCTGTCGAGGCTGCTGGAGGCGGACGTTCCGGCGGCGGCCCAGGCGGATGCCGTGTCGAACGACGAGGCTCCCGAAGAGGAAGCCGAGTAGAGCGGTAGGAGAGTGCGTGAGCGCCCCTGGCCTTCGGGTCGGGGGCGCTTTCGCGTTCCCGGGTGGCTCAGGGGGTCGGGGCCGGGCCCGTGGAGTCGCGGACGACGAGGTGGACCGGGATGTCGACGGGGGTCCAGGGGGTGCCTTCGAGGACGGCGAGGAGTGCGGTCATGCCCTGTTCGCCGACGCGTTCGGCGGGGAGGTGGATGGTGGTGAGTTCCGGTTCGACGGCGGTGGCGAGGGCGAGGTCGTCGAAGCCGGTGACGGAGAGGTCCTCGGGGATGCGCAGGCCGAGGCGGCGGGCGGCCTTGCAGGCGCCGGCGGCCAGGATGTCGTCGTCGCAGACGACGGCGGTGGGGCGGCGGTCCGCGGGGGCGTCCAGGGCGGCTTCCGTGGCCGTACGGGCGGCTTCCACGCTGAGGTGGGCCCGTACGGTGCGCAGCTCGGCGGGGGGCGGCAGGAGGGCGGCCAGGGCGTTGGCGCGGACGTCGAAGGTCCAGGAGTCGATGGCGGAGGCGAGGTGGAGGAAGCGGTGGTGGCCGTGGGTGAGGAGGTGTTCGGCGGTCTGGCGCATGCCGTCGGCGATGGCGAGGTTGACGTGGGCGTGGGCGGTGTCGGCGGTGGGGTCGCTGTCGAGCATGACGAGGGGGAGTCCATCGCCGCCGAGGGCGTGGAGGGCGTCGGCGGCCATGGAGGAGGCGATGACTCCGTCGAGGGCGGCGCGGGCGGAGGCGAACGGGTCGCGGGCGGGGCCGGTGCCGTCGGGGGAGGGGTAGAGGACGACGCCGAAGCCGTGTTCGGCGGCGATGCGGGCGGCGCCGGTGTAGACGCGGGCGAAGAACTCGTTGGTGAGGGCGGGGACGACGAGGAGGGCGGTGCGGGTGGAGCCGAGGCGGAGGTTGCGGGCGGCGAGGTTGGGGCGGTAGCCGAGTTCGGTGGCGGTGTGGCGGACGTGGTCGGCGGTGCGTTCGGAGACGCGGCCGCGCCATTTGTCGCCGAGGACGAGGGAGACGGTGGCCTGGGAGACCCCGGCGGCGGTGGCCACGTCGCGGCTGGTGGGTCTCGTCACACGGTGCTCCTGTAGTGCGAGGTCGCGGGGGGTGTGGTGGGTCGGGTGGGTGGACCGTCCGACTGTGGTCATGGTACGTATGACCGGTTACGTTATACGTATTACTTGGCTTACTCCCGGGGTGGTCCCGGGCAGAAGGGGGCGGACATGGCCGCGGGTTACGCGGAGCTGCTCAGGACCCGGCATGCCGCGAGGCTGCTGGTGGGCACGCTCATAGGCCGGCTGCCGAACGGGACCGGGCCGATCGCGATCGTGCTGTTCACGCGGGCCGAGGGCGGCAGCTACAGCCTGGCGGGCGCGCTCGCGGCCGTGTACGGGGTGTCGAACGCGGTGGGGCAGCCGTTGCTGGGTCGGGCGGTGGACCTGTTCGGGCAGCCGCGGGTGCAGTTGCCGGCGGCGGTGGTGTCGGCGCTGGGCATGGTGTGGCTGGCGCTGGCCGGTACCGGGTCGGTGGTGGTGGCGTACGCGGCGGTGGTGGTCGCGGGGCTGTTCACGCCGCCGCTGGAGGGCGGGCTGCGGGCGCTGTGGCCGAGCGTGCTGGGCGGCAAGGAGGAGCGGGTGCACGCGGCGTACGCGATGGACGCGGTGGCCCAGGAGGTCATGTTCACGGTGGGGCCGCTGCTGGTGACGCTGTGCGTGGCGCTGTGGGATCCGGCGGTGGCGTTGCTGGTGCTCAACGGGATCGGGGTGCTGGGGGCGCTGTCGGTCGTGGTGTCGGAGCCTTCGCGGCGGTGGCGTTCGGAGCCGCGGGAGGCGCACTGGCTGGGGGCGCTTCGTTCGCCGGGTCTGCTGGCGTTGCTGGGGGCGTTCTTCTTCGTGGGGACGGCGCTGGGGTCGATCACGGTGGCGGGTGTGGCGTACGCGGACGAGCACGGTGGTCAGGCGGTGTACGGCTGGCTGATGGCGGCGCTGGGTCTGGGCGCGCTGTTCGGTGGTGTGCTGTACGGGGCGCGGCAGTGGGCGGGGGCGCCAGAGCGGCGGCTGCGGTTGCTGGTGGCGTTGCTGGCGGTGTGCTATCTGCCGTTGATGCTGGTGCCGGGTGTGGTGGCGATGACGGGGTTCGCGGCGCTGGCGGGGGTGTTCCTGGCTCCGGCTCTGGCGTGTGCGTTCATCGTGGTGGACCGGCACGCTCCGGCGGGCACGGTGACGGAGGCGTTCTCGTGGCTGGTGACGTTCTTCGGGGTGGGCGCGGCGATCGGTACGGCGGCGGCGGGTCCTTCGGTGGAGGCGGGGGGTACGGCGGCGGGGTTCGCGGTGGCGAGTGTGGCGGGGGCGGCGGCGCTGCTGGTGCTGACGGTGACTCAGCGGGTGCTGGCGCGTCCGGGTGCGAGCCGTGCGGTGGCGGGTTCGGTGGCGGGGGTGCCGGCGGCCGGGTCGGCGGGGCCGTTGGAGGGTTCCGCGGAGGCCTCGGTGACGGGGTCTTAGACGGGGTCTTAGGCGGGCCGGCGGGCGTGCTGCGGGCGTCCGGTGGGCGTCTGGCGGGCGTGCGGTGGGCGCGCGGCGGGCGTGTTCCGGGCGCCCGCCGGGGTGGCCTCTCGGGAAAATGATCGAAACGGCGCCTGCGAACTCGGTTTCAGAACAGAGCAGAAGGCGTAATGTTCAGTCATGGACCGCCGCATTTTCGGGCTGGAGAACGAGTACGGCGTCACGTGCACGTTCAGGGGACAGCGCCGACTGTCTCCTGACGAAGTGGCGCGCTACCTCTTCCGCCGTGTTGTGTCATGGGGCCGCAGCAGCAATGTCTTCCTGCGGAACGGCGCCCGCCTCTACCTCGACGTGGGTTCGCATCCGGAGTATGCAACTCCCGAATGCGACAACCTGATCGAACTGGTCACCCACGACAAGGCCGGCGAGCGCATTCTCGAGGGCCTGCTCGTCGACGCCGAACGCCGCCTGCACGAGGAGGGAATCGCGGGCGACGTCTATCTGTTCAAGAACAACACCGACTCGGCGGGAAACTCGTACGGCTGCCATGAGAACTACCTGGTGGCCCGGCACGGGGAATTCTCCCGGCTGGCGGACATTCTGATCCCGTTCCTCGTCACGCGGCAGTTGATCTGCGGTGCGGGCAAGGTGCTGCAGACACCTCGGGGTGCGGTCTACTGCGTGAGTCAGCGGGCCGAGCACATCTGGGAGGGTGTCAGTTCGGCCACGACGCGTTCGCGGCCGATCATCAACACGCGGGACGAGCCGCACGCGGACGCGGAGCGTTACCGGCGTCTGCACGTGATCGTCGGCGACTCGAACATGTCCGAGACGACCATGCTGCTGAAGGTCGGGGCGACCGATCTGGTGCTGCGCATGATCGAGGCGGGCACGGTGATGCGGGACCTGACGCTGGAGAACCCGATCCGGGCGATCCGGGAGGTCAGTCACGACATCACGGGTCAGCGCAAGGTGCGCCTCGCGAGCGGTCGGGAGGCCTCGGCGCTGGAGATCCAGCGGGAGTACTACGACAAGGCGGTGGACTTCGCCGAGCGGCGGGGGATCCGTACGGGTGTCGTGGACCAGGTGCTGGAGCTGTGGGGCCGGACGCTGGACGCGATCGACGCGGAGGACCTGGACCGGATCGGGACCGAGATCGACTGGGTGATGAAGTACCAGCTGATCGAGCGGTACCGGGCGAAGCACAACATGACGATGTCGAATCCGCGGGTGGCTCAGATAGACCTCGCGTATCACGACATCCATCGCAGGCGCGGGCTGTACTACCTGCTGGAGCGCAAGGGGCAGGCGGCGCGGATCTGCAACGACCTCAAGATCTTCGAGGGCAAGTCGGTGCCTCCGCAGACGACGAGGGCGAGGCTGCGGGGTGACTTCATCCGTCGTGCGCAGGAGCAGCGGCGGGACTTCACGGTCGACTGGGTGCATCTGAAGCTGAACGACCAGGCGCAGCGCACGGTGCTGTGCAAGGACCCGTTCCGGTCGGTGGACGAGCGGGTGGAGAAGCTGATCGCGGGGATGTAGCGCACCCGGCGGTGCCGCGCGCATCGCTCTGATCTCGGCCAGGGCCCCGTACGGATCTCGTACGGGGCCCTGTCGACGCCTTAGAGTGGCGACGACCTATGTGCCGTCTGAGATCTGAGGAACACGTGCGCCGACTTGCCGGCCTGCTTGTCGTACCCCTTCTGCTGCTGTCGACAGCGGCCTGTGGTGACAGCGGCTCCGACTCCGCCCAGATGAAGAACGGGGTGCCCGCGATCACGAAGGGTGCCAAGTTCGGGGAGACCCCCACCCTGTCGACGGGGAAGGGGACCCCGCCGAAGGAACTGAAGGTGGTGACCATCAGCGAGGGTGACGGCCCGGCGCTGAAGAAGGGCGACATCGCCCAGGTCAACTACCTCGGCCAGGTCTGGGACGGCAAGGAGCCGTTCGACCAGAGCTTCGGCAAGGACAAGCCGTTCGACGTGACCGTCGGCGAGGGCCAGGTCATCAAGGGCTGGGACCAGGGCCTGCTGGGCAAGAAGGTCGGCAGCCGGCTGGAGCTGGTGATCCCGCCGGACCTCGGTTACGGCGACCAGGGCTCGGGCGAGAAGATCAAGCCGAACGCCACGCTGGTCTTCGTCGTGGACATCGTCAAGGGCACCTCCATCCCGGCTTCGGCCACGGGCAAGGAGGTCCCGCAGGCGGACGCCGCCCTGCCGAAGGTCGGTACGAACACGGACGGCAAGGAAGTCTCCGTGACCGTTCCGAAGGACTCCGCGCCCCCGGCGAAGCTCGTGTCGAACTACGTCCTCGAGGGCGACGGCGCGGCCGTGAAGGACACCGACAGCGTGGTGGTCAAGTTCCACGGCAAGACGTGGAAGGACGACAAGACCTTCGAGAGCACGTACGCCACCGGGACGTCCGTGACGTGGCCGCTGGCGGAGCTCCAGGTCAAGGGCCTGAAGGACGGGATCGTCGGCAAGAAGACCGGCAGCCGGATCCTGCTGGTCATCCCGCCGGACCAGGGTTTCGCCGACAAGGAGCAGGGCACCATCCCGGCCAATTCGACGCTGGTCTTCAGCCTCGACATCCTGGCCGTGGTGTAAGACTGTCCGGGTTGTACCCCTGTTCGTAAGTTTTGAGGAGCAGTTCCGTGAGTGACAAGCTCGAGAAGCCCGAGATCGACTTCCCCGATTTCCCGGTCCCGGCGGACCTCGTGATCGAGGACCTCTGGGTGGGCGAGGGCGCCGAGGCCAAGGCCGGTTCCCGGGTCTCCGTCCACTACGTGGGCGTGGCCTACTCGACCGGTGAGGAGTTCGACGCCTCCTGGGGCCGCGGCGCGCCGCTGCAGTTCCAGCTCGGCATCGGCCAGGTCATCTCCGGCTGGGACACGGGCATCCAGGGCATGAAGGTCGGCGGCCGCCGCAAGCTGGTCATCCCGGCCCACCTCGCCTACGGCGACCGTGGCGCCGGCGGTGCGATCAAGCCGGGCGAGACGCTGATCTTCGTGTGCGACCTGATGGGCGCCTGATCGGTCCGCTGTGAAAGCGTGTGGGGCCCCCGCCTTGAAGGCGGGGGCCCTCGCTTTTGCCCTGGACCGTCGGGGCGGTACGGTCAGCGGTCACGAGGGTGTACCGGGGACACGACTCGAAGGTCTGGAAGGGCGGATGGGCGTCGATGGCGATTGCCAAGGCCGAGCGGCTGATGAATCTGGCGCTGTGTCTGCTGGGGACGCGTCGGCCGCTCAGCAAGCGGGAACTGCGCGGTTCCATCGAGGCCTACATGGAAGCCGGGAACGACGAGTCCTTCAACCGCATGTTCGAGCGGGACAAGGACGATCTGCGGGAGCTCGGGCTGGTGATCGAGACCGTGGAGAACCTGGAGGGGGACACCGGCTATCTGGCGCGTCGTGACTCCAACCGGCTGCCGCCCGTGGCGCTGGACGCCGAGGAGGCCGCGGCCCTGGGGCTGGCGGCCAAGGTGTGGCAGCAGGCCCGGCTCGCGGGTGCGGCCAGTGGCGCGCTGCAGAAGCTGCGCGCCGGCGGCATGCCGGAGGCCTCGGATCCGTACGAGGGTCAGCACAGTGCCATCGAGCCGCGGATCCCGGTGCACGAGGCGGCCTTCGAGCCGCTGATGCTGGCCTGCCGCGACCGGCGGCCGGTCGTCTTCGATTACCGCAAGTCCACCGCGGCCCGTCCCGAGACCCGGCAGGTCGAGCCGTGGGCGCTGGAGTGCTGGCGCGGTCACTGGTACCTGGCGGGCTTCGACCGCGATCGCGGGGCGGAGCGGGTGTTCCGGCTGTCCCGGATCACGGGCAAGGTCCGCTCGCGGGCCGCCAAGTACACCGCCGAGGTCCCGGACGTGGTGACCGTGCGGGAGACCGTGGCGAGCTGGGCCGGTGAGAGTGCGGAGCGCTCCGCGGTGATCCGGCTGCGGGCGGGGGCGGGCTATCCGCTGCGGGCCAAGGCCGCGGCGGTGCGCGAGGGGGCCGGGGGCGAGGGCTGGGACGAGCTGGAGATCCCTTACGGGCACGGGCTGGACGCCTGGCTGGTGGAGTTCGGCCCCGATGTCGTGGTGCTGGAGCCGGCCGATCTGCGGGCCGACGTCGTGGACCGGCTGCGGGCCGTGGCCAAGGGCTAGTCAGGCCCGGCGGACCCGTGCGGAGCCGCGCGGAGCGGGTGGACCGGGTGGACCGGGCAAGATCAGTGAGCAACGCCCTGAGGGGGAGACGTACCAGCATGGCTGCCAACGCCATCGACCAGACACGCCGGATGCTGTCCCTGGTGACCTACCTGCGCGAGCGCCCGGGTGCGCACGTCGCGGACGTGGCCCGGGCCTTCGGGATCACCGAGGACGAGCTGATCTCGGACCTCGACGTGCTGCCCATGTGCGGGACCAGCTTCCGGGGCGGTGACCTGCTCGACATCGACACCGACGGGGAGCGCATCTGGTGGCGCAATCCCGATGCCTCGGGGGAGTCCACCGCCGAGCCGCTGCGGCTGGCCGCGGACGAGGCGACGGCGCTGCTGGTGGCCGCGCGGGCCGTGGCCACGCTGCCCGGGCTGCGCGAGGGGGACCGCCAGGCGCTGCTGCGGGCCACCGCGAAGCTGGAGGCGGCCGCGGGTGAGGTGGCCGGTGCCAGTTCCCGGCTGTCGGTGACCTTCGAGTCCGAGGGCGGGGTCTTCGCCGACGTGGACCGGGCGATCGCCGAGCGGCGCCGGCTGTGGCTGCGCTACTACTCGCCGGCGCGCGACGAGCTCACCGAGCGCAAGGTCGACCCGATCAGGCTGTTCGCCGTCGGGCACACCTACATGGAGGGCTGGTGCCACCTCTCGGAGGCCCGGCGGACCTTCCGGCTGGACCGGGTGGCGGAGATCCGGCTGCTCGACGAGCGGGCCGAGCCGCCGGCCATCGAGCCCCGCGACCTGTCCGAGGGGCTGGTGCAGCCGGCCGCCGAGGACCCGGAGGTCGTGGTCGAGGTGGGTCCCGGGGGGCGCTGGGTGGCGGAGTACTACCCGCACGACAGTGCCGAGGAGCTGCCCGAGGGTGGCCTGCGCATCACGCTGCGCAGTCCTGATCCGGCCTCGCTGCGCCGGCTGGCGCTGCGGCTGGGCCGCGAGGGGCGGATCGTGGCCCCCGTGGAGCTGGCGGACAGCGCCCGCCGGGCGGCCCGGGCGGCACTCGCCGCCTATGAGGGTGGGGCGGCCGGGGACGTGGTGGCCGGGAGCGGCGCCGACGGGCGACAGGGCTGAGGGGCCGAGGGGGGATCCGCGCGATGTCGGTCGCGTTCAAGGCGTCCTGTCCCGACTGCCGGGCCCGCTTCGAGCTGGACGCGGGCGCCCTGCGTCTCGCCATCGGCGGCAGCCGTCGTACGACCTTCTACTCCTTCACCTGTCCCGCGTGCGCGGCGCCGGTCCGCAAACCGGCCGGGGAGCGCATCGTGGAACTTCTGACCGGTGGCGGCGTGAGCACCCTGCGCAGCGTGTGAGGCGCGCGGTGGCCTAGGCTCGTCGCATGCTGTGGCCGATGTTCGCAATCGCTCTGGGTTTCCTCGGGCTCGCCGTCCTCGCCGTGCTCGCCGTGCGGGTCTTCGTGGAGGTGCGCAGGCTCTCCGTCCAGGTCGCGGATGCCGGGCGCCGGATCGCGGACGCCTCCGCCGAGCTGGAGCGGGCCGCTACGGGCCTGGCCAGGGCCGGGCGCTCCGTGCGGCCATAGCCATCCCAGGGCAACCGTCGTACTGTCTGACCACGCAAGCGGTGATACCCCAGGGCATTGCCCGGCGTTAACCCCCGGGGGTTACGATCCATGTCAGAACGGCTCACCGATCTCGGTCAGGGCCGTCTTGACTACCACAACCAGCCGTTTCGGTGAGAAGGAAGACACACATGATCGGCAACCTGAAGCCCCTCGAGATCCTCCTGATCGTCGCCGTGATCTTCCTGCTGTTCGGTGCCAAGAAGCTTCCCGACATGGCCCGCTCGCTCGGCAAGTCCGCCCGCATCCTCAAGAGCGAGGCGAAGGCGATGAAGAAGGAGGGGGAGGCGGATGACGCCGCCACCGCCGCTTCCGTCGCCGACCCGGCGCCCCAGCAGCAGACCCCGGCTCCGCGCACGATCCAGGCCTCGCCCGGTGACGTGACCAGCGCCCGCCCCGTGAACGAGCCCAACCACACCACGCAGGGCTGACCGGGGCCGGTCCGCCGGCCGCGCTCGCACCAGTCAACTGCAACGAGACAAGGGACGTGGGTTGCTCAAGTCTGCCCGCAAGCAGGAGAAGCAGGACCAGAAGGCGAAGGACGCCGAAGGGCGGATGCCTCTGGTCGAGCACCTGCGTGAGCTGAGAAACCGGCTGCTGAAGGCGGTCCTGGGGATCCTCGTGGTCACGATCGTGGCCGCGTTCTTCTACAAGGACCTCATCGACTTCATGATGAAGCCGATCCTGGACTCGGTCGGCTGCACCAACGGTGTGATCCAGCAGCGCAACGGGAAGCCCTGCGCCGCCATGACCGTGAGCGGCCTGATCGCTCCGTTCTCCATCGCCCTGAAGGTCTCCCTCACCGCCGGTGTGGTGCTCGCCGCGCCGGTGTGGCTGTACCAGCTGTGGGCCTTCGTGGCCCCGGGACTGCACAACCACGAGAAGAAGTACGCCGTGGCCTTCGTGGCGGTCGGTGCTCCGCTGTTCGGCGCGGGCGCGGTCCTCGCGTACAACGTCCTGCCGCAGACCGCGGTGATCCTGCTGGAGTTCACCCCGGACAACGCGAGCAACCTGCTGCCGGTCGACGACTACCTCGACCTGGTCACGCGCATGATCGTGGTCTTCGGCCTGGCCTTCGAGCTGCCGCTGCTGCTGATCCTGCTCAACGTCACCGGGGTGCTGACCGCGAAGCGGCTGGCGAGCTGGTGGCGGGCCATGGTGCTGGGCATCACCCTTTTCGCGGCCTTCGCGACGCCCACCGGTGACCCGCTGACGATGCTGTCGCTGGCCGCGCCGATCGTCGCCCTGTACTTCATCGCCCTCCTGGTCTGCTACCTCAACGACCGCAGGCGGGCGCGGAGCAACCCCGACGCGGGCCTGGACGACGACGAGGCCTCCGCGGTGGACCTGACGCCGGCGGCCGTGGGCGAGGTCGAGCCCGTGGCGGCCCCGGGCGCCCTGCCCGAGCAGGCCGACGGCGGACGTCAGCGGATCAACGGCTACGACGACGCCACCTGATCGACGCGGGCCCGCCCCGACGGGTAGATTCCCGCCGGTGAGCGCCGAGATCACCCTCTTCGTCAATCCCACCGCCGGAAGCGGCCGGGCCGCGCACGCCGCGCAGCCGGCCGCTTCCGCGCTTCGTGACGCCGGTTTCTCGGTGCGCAGCGTCGTCGGCGGTGATGCCCCCGACGCCCTGGCCCGGTTGCGGACCGCCGTGCGCGAGGGCACCGGGGCGGTGATCGCGGTCGGCGGCGACGGGATGGTCTCCCTGGCGATGCAGGCGCTCGCGGGCACCGAGGTGCCGCTCGGGGTGGTGGCGGTGGGTACCGGGAACGATTTCGCGCGCGCGATGGGACTGCCCGTACGGGAACCCGCGCGGGCGGGGCGGCTGGCCGCCGAGGCGCTCAAGGAGGGCCGGGTCCGCGAGATCGACCTGGGCCGGGTCACCGGGACCGGGCACGCGGTCGGGGGCCCGGGCGGCGTCGGCGGCACCTGGTACGGGACCGTGCTGTGCTCCGGCTTCGATTCGCGGGTCAACGACCGGGGCAACCGGATGCGGCTGCCGGCGGGCCGGTTCACGTACGACCTGGCGATGGCCCTGGAACTGGCCGCCTTCCGGCCCTTCCCGTACCGGATCACCCTGGACGGCGGGCCGGTGCTGGAGACGGAGGCCACGCTGGTGGCCGTCGGCAACGGCTCCTTCTACGGCGGCGGCATGCGGATATGCGCGGACGCGGTCCCCGACGACGGGCTCTTCGACGTCACCGTCGTCGGCGACTGCAGTCGCAGCACCCTGCTGAAGGTCTTTCCCCGGGTCTACAAGGGCACCCATCTCGACCATCCGAAGGTGACCGTCCACCGGGCCTCGAAGGTGACCCTGGAGGCGGCCGGCATCACGGCCTACGCGGACGGCGAGCCGCTGGGTCCGCTCCCCGTGAGTGCCGAGTGCGTCCCGGCGGCGCTGCGGCTCCTGGCGTAGGAGGTCCGGGCCGGCGTCCGGGCCGGCGTCCGGGCCCGCGTCCGGGCCCGCGCAAAAGATCGCGACTGTTGTCAGGGGCGGCGGGTAGGCTCGAAGACAAGATGACCGAAGAACTTTCTCCCGCCGAGCGGTACGCCGCTGCCCGGATCCGCGCCGCCGAAGAGGCCTCCGCCCTGGCGCCCTTCCGCGAGATGTACGAATTCGACCTGGATCCCTACCAGATCGAGGCCTGCAAGGCACTGGAGGCCGGGAAGGGCGTCCTCGTCGCCGCGCCGACCGGCTCGGGCAAGACGATCGTCGGCGAGTTCGCCGTGCACCTGGCCCTCCAGCAGGGCCGCAAGTGCTTCTACACCACGCCCATCAAGGCCCTGTCGAACCAGAAGTACGCCGACCTCGCCAAGCGCTACGGCACGGACAAGGTCGGCCTGCTCACCGGCGACAACAGTGTCAACGCCAATGCTCCGGTGGTCGTCATGACCACCGAGGTGCTCCGCAACATGCTGTACGCGGGCTCGCAGGCGCTGAACGGGCTGGGCTACGTGGTGATGGACGAGGTGCACTACCTCTCCGACCGGTTCCGCGGAGCCGTCTGGGAGGAAGTGATCATCCACCTCCCCGAGTCGGTGACCCTGGTCTCGCTCTCCGCCACCGTCTCCAACGCCGAGGAGTTCGGCGACTGGCTCGACACCGTGCGCGGCGACACCCAGGTGATCGTCTCCGAGGAGCGGCCCGTACCGCTGTGGCAGCACGTCATGGCCGGCCGGCGGATCTACGACCTCTTCGAGGAGGGGTCCGACCACGGCGGCCGCGGCTCCGCGCGCCGCGAGGTCAACCCCGACCTGCTGCGGATGGCGCGCGAGGAGAACAGCAGCCGGTACAGCCCGAAGGACCGGCGGCGCGGAAAGATGGTCCGCGAGGCCGACCGCGAGCGCGAGCGGCGCTCCCGCGGCCGGATCTGGACCCCTTCGCGTCCCGAGGTCATCGCCCGGCTGGACGGCGACGGGCTGCTGCCCGCCATCAACTTCATCTTCAGCCGGGCCGGCTGCGAGGCCGCCGTCCAGCAGTGCCTGTTCGCGGGGCTGCGGCTCAACGACGACACCGCGCGGCTCAAGGTGCGCGAGATCGTGGAGGAGCGGACCGCCTCCATCCCCACCGAGGACCTGCACGTCCTGGGCTACTACGAATGGCTCGAAGGCCTGGAGCGGGGCATCGCCGCGCACCACGCGGGCATGCTGCCGACCTTCAAGGAGGTCGTCGAGGAGCTGTTCGTACGGGGGTTGGTGAAGGCCGTCTTCGCCACCGAGACCCTGGCGCTGGGCATCAACATGCCGGCGCGCACGGTGATCCTGGAGAAGCTCGTCAAGTGGAACGGCGAGCAGCACGCGGACATCACCCCGGGCGAGTACACGCAGCTGACGGGCCGGGCCGGGCGGCGCGGCATCGACGTCGAGGGCCACGCGGTGGTGCTGTGGCAGCGGGGCATGGACCCGGCGGGCCTGGCCGGGCTCGCGGGTACCCGTACCTATCCGCTGCGCTCCAGCTTCAAGCCCTCGTACAACATGGCCGTGAACCTGGTCCAGCAGTTCGGGCGGCACCGTTCGCGCGAGCTGCTGGAGACGTCCTTCGCGCAGTTCCAGGCCGACCGCTCGGTCGTCGGGATCTCCCGGCAGGTGCAGCGCAACGAGGAGGGCCTGGACGGCTACCGGGAGGGCATGACCTGCCATCTCGGTGATTTCGAGGAGTACGCGCGGCTGCGCCGCGACCTCAAGGACCGGGAGAACGACCTGGCGAAGCAGGGCGCCGCCCAGCGGCGGGCGCAGGCGGCCGCGTCGCTGGAGAAGCTCAAGCCGGGCGACATCATCCACGTGCCGACGGGCAAGTTCGCCGGGCTGGCGCTGGTGCTGGACCCGGGGGTGCCGGCCGGGCGGTCCAACGGGCACCGCGGGCACGAGTACACCGAGGGCCCGCGCCCGCTGGTGCTCACCGCGGAGCGGCAGGTCAAGCGGCTCGCCGGGATCGACTTCCCGGTGCCGGTGGAGCCTCTCGACCGGATGCGGATCCCCAAGACCTTCAACGCCCGCTCGCCGCAGTCCCGTCGGGATCTGGCCTCGCAACTGAGGACCAAGGCCGGCGACTTCAGGCCCGGCCGGGCACCCCGGGGCCGGGCGGCCGCGGCCGACGACCGGGAGATCACGCGGCTGCGCACCGCGCTGCGGGCGCACCCGTGCCACGGCTGCGACGAGCGCGAGGACCACGCCCGTTGGGCGGAGCGCTACCACCGGCTGCAGCGGGACACGCGGCAGCTGGAGCAGCGCATCGAGGGCCGGACGAACACCATCGCCCGTACCTTCGACCGGATCCACGCGCTGCTGACGGATCTGGACTACCTGCGCGAGGACGAGGTGACCCCGCACGGGCGGCGTCTGGCACGGCTCTACGGAGAGCTCGACCTGCTGGCGTCGGAGTGCCTGCGGGCGGGTGTCTGGGAGGGGCTGAGCCCGGCCGAACTGGCCGCGTGCATCTCGGCGCTGGTCTTCGAGGCGCGGCAGTCCGACGACGCGGTCGCGCCGAAGGTGCCGGGCGGTGCGGCGAAGGCCGCGCTCGGCGAGATGGTCCACATCTGGGGCCGGCTCGACGCGCTGGAGGAGGAGCACGGCATCAACCAGGCGGAGGGGGTGGGCCAGCGGGAGCCGGACCTCGGCTTCGCGTGGGCGGTGTACCAGTGGGCCTCCGACAAGAGCCTGGACGAGGTGCTGCGCGAGGCGGAGATGCCGGCCGGTGACTTCGTGCGCTGGTGCAAGCAGGTCATCGACGTCCTGGGGCAGGTGGCCGCCGCGGCGCCTTCCTCCTCGGCGCAGGCTTCCTCCGATTCCTCGGGGGGCGGGAGCACGGTGGCCCGCAACGCCCGCAAGGCGGTGGACGCGCTGCTGCGAGGTGTGGTGGCGTACAGCTCGGTGGGGTAGCCGGATTCGTAGGTTCCTCCAGAAGTGGTCCTGGCCGGATCTCACCTCTTGCCATGATCGATTCGGTGTGTCCCGTGGGAAAATCGGGCCATGACTGGTGGAACGGATGACGGGCCGAGACGGGTCGGTCGGCCACGCGCCGATCAGCTGAGACCGGCGAGCGGGCGGCCGCCGCGCGAGGAACTCCTCTACGCGGCGGCCGAACTGTTCACGGTGAAGGGGTACGCGGCGACGACCACGCGGGCCGTGGCCGAACGGGCCGGAATGCGCCAGGCCACGATGTACCACTACTTCGGCGGCAAGGAGGAACTCCTCGCCGAACTCCTGGAGTCCACGGTCGCGCCCTCCCTGGAGCTGGCCCGCCGGCTGGCCGGGGAAGCGGACCGGCCCGCCGGCCGCCGGCTCTGGGAGCTGTGCCGCTCGGACGTGATGCTGCTCTGCGGCGGGCCGTACAACCTGGGCGCGCTCTACCTGCTGCCGGAGGTCTCCGGTACCCGCTTCGCCCGCTTCCGCCGCATGCGGCAGGAACTCAAGGACATCTACCGGCAGTTGCTCGACGGTACCCGCGCCGGATCCGAACTCGCGGGTGACCGGGCCGGACTGGTGCTCCGCAACGACCTCGTCTTCGGTCTCATCGAAGGCGTGATGCTGATCCACCGCTCCGACCCGGGGCGCCCGGTGGCCGCCTTCGCGGAGGCCACCGCCGACGCGGCGCTGCGGATCGCGGACGTCGCCCGCTAGGGCGCCTCGGGTTCCTCGGATCCCTTTTCCCAGCCGGGCCGGTCGTCCCAGGCCCGCAGGGTGCGGCCGCTCTCGATGCGGTGCGCGATCCCGGTGACGGGGTCGGTGAACTCCAGGGTGCGGGCCAGGAGCTGGAGCGGACGCCGGTAGTCGTCGGGCGCCGGGTCGCGGACCACGGGATAGACGGGGTCGCCCAGGATCGGCAGCCCCAGGCTGTTCATGTGCACCCGCAGCTGGTGGGTGCGGCCGGTGTGCGGGGTCAGCCGGTAGCGCCCGGTGTCCCCCTTCACCGCGAGGAGTTCGGCCAGGGTCTCGGCGTTGGGCTCGGCGCCCGCGATCTCCGTCGCCGCCATCACCCCGCGGACCTTCACGATGTGGCTGCGCAGGGTCCGGGGGAAGGTCACCGCCGGGTCGTGGGGCGCGAGCGCCTCGTACTCCTTGCGGATCCGCCGCTCCTGGAACATCAGCTGGTAGGCGCCCCGGTCCTCGGGGCGGATGCTGAACAGCACCAGCCCGGCGGTCATCCGGTCCAGCCGGTGCGCGGGGCTCAGCGCGGGCAGGCCGAGCTCCACCCGGAGCCGGGCCAGGGCCGTCTGGAAGACGTGGCTGCCGCGCGGGGTGGTGGCCAGGAAGTGCGGCTTGTCGGCCACCAGCAGGTGCTCGTCGCGGTACACGACCCCGATGGGGAAGGGCACCACGGGCTCGGGCGGCATGTCCCGGTGGAACCACAGGAAGCCGCCGGGTTCGTACGGATCCCCGGGCCGCAGCACCCGGCCGCCGGGGCCCAGCACCCGGCCGTCCCGCAGCAGGCGGGCCATGGACTCGGCGCCGCGCGTGCCCTCGTAGCGTGCCGTGAGGTAGGAGCCGAGGTCCGGCCAGGTCCCGTCCGGGTCGGGGGGCAGCCGCATGCGGACCGGGTCGATGCCGGAGACCTGGGGCAGGGGCGTGGCGGGGATGTGGGATCTGCGCTTCACCGGGTACAGGCTATGCGGCTACCGCCTGGTGAAGGTTCCCAGGTGGTCGGCGTCCAGGTGCTCGATGCGGAGCGTGCGGTCGGCGGGGGAGAAGAACACCCCGGTGCGGCCGACCGCGTTCTCGCCGGTGGTCTCGTAGCTGAAGGTGTCCCCGTCGTAGGGGGTGAGGGGGAAGACCATCGGCTCCGGGCCGAGGGACAGGGTCAGCTTGCCCCTGCTCGTGGCGGCCACGGTCGCCTTGCCGTAGTAGGGGTTGTCGTAGGTGCCGGTGTACGTGGAGTCCGCCGCGGCCGGCTTCGCGCCGGTGGGCGGGCGGGCGTAGTCGGTGGGGGAGCGGCCCTCCGCGTTGATCCCGGCGTAGAGGGCGCCCGTCAGGGCCAGCCAGTCGGTGGTGGCCTTCCCGTGTTCGGCGGTGTCGAAGAAGTCGGCGGCCACGGCGTCGGGGAGGCCGACGGGGGCGCCGTTGGTGAGGACGACGATGCCGAGCTTCTCCAGCGGGAGCATGGCGACGCTGGTGTTGGCGCCCAGCTCGAAGGCGCCGGAGTGGCTCAGGCGCAGGCGGCCCGCGTCGTCGTAGCCGACGTTCCAGCCCAGCCCGTAGAAGCCGGTTCGGCCGGTGGGCGAGGCGGGTGGCTGCGACACGATCTCGGGGAGGTGGGTGCGGGCCAGGGTGTCGGCGGGGACGATCCGCTGCCCGTCGAGGGTGCCGCCGGAGAGCTGGAGCCGCAGCCAGCGGGACATGTCGCGGGCGGTGCTGCTCACCCCGCCGGCGGGGGCCTGGGCGTCGGGGTCGCGGACGAAGCGGGGGGTCCAGGTGCCGTTCGCGTTCTTGACGTGGGTGGAGGCGTGGTCGGGGGCGTCGATGAAGGCCTTGAACTCGGTGCTGGTGCGTGTCATGCCGGCGGGCTTGAAGAGGGTGTCAGCGCTGAGCTTCTGCCAGGTGGTTCCGCGGGAGCGGGCGAGCGCCTGGGCGGCGGCGGTGAACCCGTAGTTGGTGTAGGCGTAGCTCGAGCGGAAGGGGGTCAGGGGCGCCAGGCGCAGGTGGTCGAGGATGTACGCCTGGTCGTAGCCGAGGTCTTCGAGGAGGTCGCCGGCGTGGTCGGGCAGGCCGCTGCGGTGGGAGAGCAGGTCGGCGGTGGTGACGCGGGAGGTCACCCACGGGTCCTTGAGGGCGAAGCCGGGGAGCTCGGTGTGCCGGTCGAAGTCGGCCGGCTCCTTGAGGACCCCGGCGGCGACGGTGGAGGAGACCGGCTTGGAGAGCGAGGCGATCTGGAAGACGGTGTCGGGATTGACCGCGGCCGGGTCGCCGACGCGGCGCAGGCCGAAGCCCTTGAGGTAGACCACCTCGTCGTCGTGGACGACGGCGACGGAGACGCCGGGAACCCCGGTGCGGCGCATCATCTCGGCGATGCTCGAGTCGAGGTGCCGCACCGCCGTGTCGACCTGGGCGTCGGTGAGCTGTGCGGTGGGCGCGGGCGGCGGGCTCGGCGCGGCGGTCGCGGTCCCGGCCGAGGCCAGGAGGGCGGCTGCTCCGACTGCCGTGAATGCGCGGAGCGTACGCATGGAGCCATTGTGCCGCCGAACGGGGGCGGGCGCCTTGCGTGGACCGCCTTGGGGCGGCCGGGGGACCGGGGCTGCTCTGGCCCGGTGGGCCCGGACGCTGTGGGCTGGCTCGTGGCGGGGGCCGCACAGGGCCTCGGAGGCCGGTCCTGGACCCGGTGGGTGCTCGCCGCGGGGTGCCGTGCGGGTAGGGGACATGCCCCGCAGGGCTGCGCCTGACGCCGGGCCCGTCGGCGGGTCAGGATGCGGCTGCGGCCAGGGTGCGTTCCTGCTCGGCTTCCACTTCCGCGTTCCAGTCGCGCTTGATCGCGCGCCAGCCCTCGTCGGTCTGGCCCAGGCGCCAGTAGCCGGAGATGGACAGCCGCTCGCGCGGGATGCCGCGGTCGATGCGCAGGTGCTGGCGCAGGGTTCTGACGAAGCCGGCCTCGCCGTGCACGAACGCGTGTACGTCGGAGGAGGGGAAGGCCAGGGCCTGGACGGCCTCGGTCAGTGCCTCCCCGATCGGGCGGGAGCCGCGGTGGATCCAGACCGGGACGACGCCGTCGGGGGTGGCGATCTTCAGCTCGTCCTGCGGGCCCTCGACCTCCACCAGCGCGTGCACCCGGGCTCCGGCGGGCATCCGCTCCATCGCCGCGCCGATCGCCGGCAGGGCGCTCTCGTCGCCGACCAGCAGGTGCCAGCCGGCGACCGGGTTGGGGGCGTAGGCCCCGCCCGGGCCGAGGAAGCGTACGAGTTCACCCGGCTGGACGCGGGCGGCCCAGGGGCCGGCCAGGCCCTCGTCGCCGTGGACCACGAAGTCGAGGGTCAGCTCCAGGCGGGCCGGGTCCCAGGCGCGCACCGTGTACGCGCGCTGGCGCGGCCACTCCTCGCGGGGGTGGAGCGCCTTGATCCGCTCCAGGTCCCAGGGGGTCGTGTACGTGACTCCGTCCGGTGCGAAGAGCAGTTTCACGTAGTGGTCGGTGAACTCGCCCGCGCCGAATCCGGCCAGACCCGCACCGCCCAGCACGATCCGCACCATGTGCGGACTCAACCGCTCGGTCCGCACGACCACCGCGGTGCCGACCTTGCGGGCTCGTCCCTCTGCCACGACGTCTCCCTGACTTTCCGACCCTGACTCCGGTGAAGCTTAGGATTGCCTAAGTTAGCACCTCAGAGGCGAAGTGCGCTGCCCAGACGTTCAACGGCTCCACTCAGGCCCCACCTCTGCGCGAGCGCGGCGACCAGATCCGGCTGTGCGGGGACGGCCGGGAGCGCCGGGTCGAACGCCGGAAGCGGAACGTCCGAGGCGACCTGGACCACCTTCGGGGCAACCGCTAGATAAGGCCTCGATTCGTCCAGCCGCTTGCGCTGGGTGGGGGTCAGCTTCGACTTCGGGTCCTCGATCGCCGCGATGATTCCGGCCAGGTCCCCGTAGGCGTCCAGCAGCTTCGCCGCCGTCTTCTCGCCGATGCCGGGGACGCCCGGCAGGCCGTCGCTCGGGTCCCCGCGCAGCAGCGCCAGGTCGGCGTACCCGGGGCCGTCCACCCCGTACTTCTCGCGGAGCCACGCCTCGTCGGTCACCTGGAGGGTGCCCACGCCCTTCAGCGGGTACAGCACCCGGCGCTGCTTGGCGTCGTCGACCAGCTGGTACAGGTCGCGGTCGCCCGTCACGATGTCCACCGGGCCGGTGGCGCGGCCGGTCAGGGTGCCGATCACGTCGTCGGCCTCGTACCCGGCGACGCCCACCCGGGCGATGCCGAAGGCGTCCAGGGCCGCCTCGATGATCGGGACCTGCGGGGCCAGGGTGTCCGGGGTCTCCTCGACGTCCGGGCCGCTCTCGGTCTCCTGCGCGACCCGGTGGGCCTTGTAGGACGGGATCAACTCCACCCGCCAGTGGGGGCGCCAGTCGGCGTCCATGCAGGCCACCAGGTCGTCGGGCCGGTGGTCCTGCACGAGGCGGCCGATGAAGTCGAGCAGGCCGCGGACGGCGTTGACCGGAGTGCCGTCGGGGGCCTTCACGGAGTCCGGCACGCCGAAGTACGCGCGGTAGTAGAGGGAAGCGGTGTCCAGGAGCATCAAGCGTCGTGTCGTCGTCACGGTCACGATGATGCACTGAGGGCAAACGGAAAGTGGCGCAGGTACGGCCTGCTCCGCTCGTGAGCGCGAAACCGGGGCCGGTTGCTGCGTAAGGTGCTTACAGCACACCGATGTGCGATGCGCGATGTGCGACGGACTGACCGGGACAAGGGGAGGGCAGCCCCGCCATGGACGACAGGGACGGCACCGAGGGCAGGAACGGACGCGGAGCGACGACCGGCGCGGACGACAAGGAGCGGGATCGGGACAAGGAGTCCAAGGAACCGCTGCGGGTGGGCGTGGCCGTGCGCAAGAGACGCCGGGCCCTGCAGCTGACCCTCGCGGCGGTGTCCGCGCGCAGCGGGCTGTCGGTCCCCTTCCTGAGTCAGATAGAGAACGAGCGGGCCCGGCCCAGCATGCGGTCCCTGGAACGGGTCGCCGACGCGCTGGAGACCACGGCCGTCGAATTGCTGGCCGCCTCCGACACCGCGCGCACCGTGGACCTCGTACGGGCCGGTGACGATTCCGCGCTGACCCCCGTGCCCGGCGTACGGCCCCTCGTGCGCGGGCACCACCAGCTGCACGCGCTGGAGTTCACCGGGGACCAGGACGCGGGCCGCGAGTACCAGCACCGCAACGACGAGCTGATGTACGTGGTCTCGGGCGCCTGCCAGGTGGAGGCCGAGGGGCGGGCGTACCGGCTGGAGAACGGCGACGCGCTGTTCCTGTCCGGCGGGGTGCGCCACCGCTGGCGGGCCGTCACCGAGGACACCCGGATCCTGATCGTCGCGGTCGGCGAGCACATCCACGCGACCTCCGAGCCGCCCTCGCCGGGACACTGAGCGGATGCGGGTCGTTTCGCTGGTGCCGTCCCTGACCGAGGCGGTGGCCGTGAGCGCGCCCGGGGCGCTGGCCGGGGTGACCGACTGGTGCACGCACCCGGCCGCGCTGGGGGACGTGGTGCGCATCGGGGGGACGAAGAACCCCGACGTACGGGCGATCGCGGAGCTGCGCCCGGATCTGGTCCTCGCCAACGAGGAGGAGAACCGGGCGCCGGACCTGGCGGCGCTGCGGGCGGCCGGCCTGGAGGTCCTGGTCACCGAGGTACGGGACCTCCCACAGGCCTTCACCGAACTGGACCGGGTGCTCGTGGGGGCCATGGGGCTGGAGCGGCCCGGGTGGCTGGCGGCCGCGGAGGCCGCGTGGGCCCGCGCGGAGCCGGCCGGACCGCCCCGGACGGCCTTCGTGCCCGTGTGGCGACGGCCCTGGATGGTGCTGGGCCGCGACACCTTCGCGGGGGACCTGCTGGCCCGCCTGGGCGTGCGCAACGCCTACGCCGGTCACGCGGAGCGCTACCCCAGGATCCCGGCGGCGGAGCTGGCCGCCGCGGGCTGCGATCTCGTGGTGTTCCCGGACGAGCCGTACCGCTTCACGCCCGGGGACGGGCCCGAGGCCTTCCCCGGCGTCCCGGCGGCGTTCGTCGACGGCCGCCACCTGACCTGGTACGGGCCCTCGCTGGCCGGTGCCCCGGAGGTGCTGGGGGCGGCCCTGCGGGCTGCGCTCTAGCGGGGCGCCGCCAGGAGGCGGCCGGTCCACAGGCCGCGCAGGGTGTTCGCGGCGGCCAGCAGCCAGGCGGTCAGCAGGGCCAGGAAGAGGGCCGCGGCCAGCCAGGAGAAGGCGGTGAGGCCGGTGTGCCGGGCCAGTCCGGCGGCGCCGGTGACACAGGTGCCGACGGGGAAGGTCAGCGCCCACCAGGTCATGGCGAACCCCATGCCGTCACGGGCGGCCCGCAGCAGCATCGCCCCGGCCAGCGCCAGCCACAGCAGCGCGAATCCCATCACGGGGACCCCGTAGACGACCGCGAAGGCGGAGAGGGCGCCGGAGTACTGGCCGGCCATCGACCGGGGAGCCATGTCCGCGAGGGAGTTCACCGCGGTGGTGGACTGGCCGAGGGGGCCCAGGACCAGGAACAGGGTCGGGGTGAGGGCCAGGGGGAGGGGGCCGTGGAAGATCAGCCGGCCGAAGATCAGGGGGAGCAGCAGCAGGGTGGCGAGCAGGCTGAGGCCGAACATCGCGTAGCAGCCGAGCAGCATGGCCTCGCGGGCCTGGCCCGCGGGGAGGTGGGGGATGAGCAGGGGGCCCAGCGCGGCGGAGACCATGGGGGCGACCACGGGGAGCAGCCAGACGGGGGTGGCCTGGTGGGCCTCGACCTTGTGGCGGACCACCATCAGGTAGGGGACGGTCACGGCGGCGAGGAGGCCTATGGCGGTGCCGGCGGTGAACAGGACGGTGTCCACGGCGACGGCGGCGGGGACGCCGACGAGGTCCTTGCCGACGATGAGCGCGCCGCCGCCGACGGCCAGCAGGGCCATGGAGAGGCAGCCGTAGAAGGGGGCCACGGCGGGGTCCAGGAGGTGGGCGCGGGCCTGGTCGCGGTGGTGGAGCCAGTGGCCGGCGCGGGCGGTCAGCAAGGCCGTGAGGGCGGTGGCGGCCAGGACCCAGAAGATCTGGCAGACCACGCGCTGGCCGGGGAGCTGGTACGGGAGGGTCGCGCCGGCATTGGCGATGATCGCCGTGCCCATGACGGAGGCGTACCAGTTGGGGCCGAGGTGCCGCAGGGACGGGGCCTTGTGGGCGGCTGCGGTGCGGAGGGTCCCGGGGGTGGTGGGGCGGGGTCGTACGAGCGTGGTGGCCATGGGTCCAGCGTCCCGCCGGGCGGGGCCGGATGGCAGAGGGGATCTTCCTATGAGGGCATAAACTGAAGTTATGGGTCATGGGCAGGGTCATGAGGAGTGGGTCGAGGGGCAGGTTCCGCTGGCACACCGGGTCCCGGACCTGGGGGCCATGGAGCTGCTGCTCGCGGTCGCGCGCGTGGGCAGTCTGAGCGCCGCCGCGCGACGGCTCGGGATCACCCAGCCCGCCGCCAGCAGCCGGATCCGGGCGATGGAGACCCGGCTGGGGGTCGCGCTCGTGGACCGTTCCCCGCGCGGGTCGACGCTGACCGCGGAGGGCGCGCTGGTCACGGACTGGGCCCGGCGGGTGGTGGAGGCGGCCGAGGCCTTCGACGCGGGAGCGCAGGCGCTACGGGGCCGCCGCGACTCCCGGCTGCGGGTCGCGGCCAGTATGACCATCGCGGAGTACCTGCTGCCCGGCTGGCTGATCGCACTGCGCGGGCAGCGGCCCGACACGGCGGTGTCCCTGCACGCGGGGAACTCGGCGGTGGTCGCGGAGCGGGTCCTGGCCCACGAGGCGGACCTCGGGTTCGTGGAGGGGCTGAGCGTGCCGGAGGGACTGGACTCGGTGGTCATCGCGCGGGACCGCCTCGTGGTGGCGGTGGCCCCCGGGCACCCCTGGGCGCGGCGCACGCGCGGGGTGGAGCCGGCGGAGCTGGCGGCGACGCCGCTGATCCTGCGGGAACGGGGGTCGGGGACCCGGCAGGTCCTGGACGCGGCGCTGGCCGGGTGCGGGGGGCTGGCGGAGCCGCTGTTGGAACTGGCCTCCACCACGGCGGTGAAGGCGGCGGCGGTGAGCGGGGCCGGGCCGTGCGTGCTGTCGGAACTCGCGGTCGGGGACGAGATGGCGGGGCGGCGGCTGGTGTCCGTGCCGGTGCTCGGGGCGGGGCTGGAGCGGGAGCTCCGCGCGGTGTGGCCCGCGGGGGCGCGGCCGGCGGGGCCCGCGCGGGATCTGCTCACGCTGACGCGGCGCTGACGCGGCGCTGGCGCGGCGCTGGCGCGGCGCTGGGCCCCGGCTGCGGGCGTGTGCCGCTGCGCGGGGCGGAGTTCCCCTACCCGCCCTTCCGCCGTTCCCCGGGCTGCGCCCGGACCCCTTCTGGGGCTCCGCCCCAGACCCCGGTCCTCAAACGCCGGACGGCTTGAAAGACAAACCCCGGCCGGGCCGAAAGCCCAGACCCCAGACCCCGGTCCTCAAACGCCGGACGGCTGACAAGGGCGGGCGGCCGCCGCCGTGATCAGGGCCGACATGACGCGGGTGTCCTTGTCCAGTTCTGGGTGCCATTGGACGCCCAGGGTCCAGGGGGCTCCGGGGAGTTCGATGGATTCGATCGTGCCGTCCGCCGCGTGGGAGGAGGCGATCAGGCCGTGGCCCAGGCGGTCCACGGCCTGGTGGTGGTAGGTGGGGACCTCCGCCTCCTCCGGGACCAGCGCCGCGTACAGCGTGCCGGGGACCGGGCGGACCGGGTGCCAGGAGACCACGCCGGGGCTCAGTACGTGGCCGTCGATGTGCTGGATCAGGGTGCCGCCCAGGGCCACGTTCAGCGCCTGCATGCCGCGGCAGATGCCGAGCAGGGGTGTACCGGAGGACAGCGCCGCCGTGATGAGCGCGAGCTCCCACGCGTCGCGGACGGTGGCCGCCGGGCCGGTGCGGGGATCGCGCGGAGCCCCGTACCGGTCCGGGTCCACGTCCGGGCCGCCCGCGACGACCAGGCCGTCCAGTCGGCCGAGCACCTCCGGCGCCGCCTCCGGTTCGTCCGGCGGGAGCAGGACGGCGGTGCCGCCCGAGGCCTGGACGAGCTCGTAGTACCCGGTGGGGACGAGGGCCGTCGGAACGTCCCACACCCCGTAGCGGGTGGATTTCTCGACGTAGGTGGTGATGCCGATGAGCGGCCTGGGCACGGAAGGACCTCCGGAAGGAGCGAGAGGGGACGGGCGGGTCAGTCGCGGGAGAGCTCGGCCTCCGCTTCCGCGAGCGCCGCGAACTCCTCCTCCGGCGCGGAGGCCACGAGGTGGTGCCGACTGTAGAACGCGAAGTAGGCGAGGGCGACGGCGTACACGGCCAGGGCGATGAAGGCCGCGTCCTTGTCCACCAGGAAGGTGGCGACCAGGGCCGAGATCGCGAGGACGAAGGCCACCGTGGAGGTCACGATGCCGCCCGGAGTGCGGTACGGGCGCTCCAGGCCGGGCTCGCGGCGCCGCAGCACGATGTGGGAGAGGGCCATGAGGGCGTAGCTGATGGTCGCGCCGAAGACCGCCATGTTCAGCATGCGCGGGCCGTTGCCGGTGGCGGCGGCCAGGGCGAAGCCGATGGCGCCGGGGATGAGCAGGCCCAGGTACGGGGCCTTGCGCTTCGAGGTCAGGGACAGGAAGCGCGGGAGGTAGCCCGCCCGGGACAGGGCGAACAGCTGGCGGGAGCCGGCGTAGATGAGGGAGAAGAAGGAGGCCACCAGCCCGGCCAGGCCCGCGTAGTTGACGAAGGTCTTCAGCCAGGAGAGGCCGGGGTCGCCCTCCAGGGCGACGACCAGCGGGTTGCCCGCGTCCTTGATGGCTTCGGCTCCGCGGGCTCCGGTCGAGGCGAGGAAGGTGACCAGGGCCAGGAGGACCAGGATGCCCATCGAGATCGACAGGGCGCGCGGTACCGAGCGGACCGGGTCCTTGGCCTCCTCGGCGGCGAGCGGGACGCCCTCGACCCCGAGGAAGAACCACATGCCGAAGGGGAAGGCGGCCCAGATCCCGAGGATGCCCAGCGGCAGCCAGGAGCTCGCGCCGGCGGCGGTGGTGTCGACGGCGATGTTGTCGAGGTTGGAGGGGTCGAACTGGGTGAACGCGCCGACGGCGAAGACGACCAGCGCGATCACGGCGATGGCGGTGACGATCAGGGAGAAGCTGAGGGCCTCGCCCACGCCCCACAGGTGGATGCCGATGAAGACGACGAAGCAGGCGAGGTAGACGGGCCAGCCCGATGTGAGGCCGAAGAGGTTGAGGGACTCCACGTAGTCGCCGATGAAGATGGCGATGGCGGCCGGGGCGAGGATGTACTCGATGAGGATCGCGGTGCCGGTGAGGAAGCCGCCCCAGGTGCCGAGCGCCCGGCGGGCGAAACCGTAACCGCCGCCCGCGGTGGGCAGGATCGCCGACAGCTCGGCGAGGGAGTAGACCAGGCACGCGTACATCGCGCCCATCAGGACGGTGGCGACGGCGAGGCCGCCGAAACCGCCCTGCGCGAGGCCGATGTTCCAGCCGGAGAAGTCGCCGGAGACCACGTACGCGACGCCGAGACCGGTCAGCAGCAGCCAGCCGGCGCTGCCGCGGCGCAGGGTACGGCGCTCCAGGTAGCCGTCGCTGCCGTTCCCGGGTGCGGCGTTCTCGGGGGACTGTGCGGGTTCGGGTACGGCTGCCAGCCGTGCGCCGGTGTCGTCGGCCATGTGCGCTCCTGCCTAGGGCAATGGTTGTGGGGCGTACCTTTGCCGCTCGGGCGTGGCGGGCGCAAGACCCCTGCGTTAAACGGGGGTTACGAATGCCTCTCGGTCGGGACGGACCGGGTGGCCGGGGCGGCCCGGGCCGGGTCCGGGACGGGTCCGGTTCAGGTCAGGAACCCCCGCAGCAGCGCCGCCGTGCCGCAGCAGTGCTCGCGCATCACCGCGCGGGCCGCCTCCGGGTCGTGGTCCAGCACCGCCTCCACCAGGGCGCTGTGCTGCTGCTGCGAGTGCTCCAGGTTGCGCACCAGCAGTGGAATGCAGTCCAGCAGGTCGTTCACGGAGGCCCGGACGGCGGCGTACTGGGCCGTCAGGGTGGCGGATCCGGCGAGTTCGCACAGGGTGAGGTGGAACAGCGTGTCCTGGCGGCGGTAGTCGGGCAGCGGGGCGTCGTGGGTGGCGGCCAGGGCGGCGAGCAGCCGGTCGGTGTCCCGCTCGGACAGTCCCTGGGAGGCGCACAGCCCGGCCGCTCCCACCTCCAGGACCTCGCGGAAGCGCAGGACGTCCTCGATGTCCACGCCCGCGACCCGGCGTCGCAGCTCCTCCTCGGTGCCCCCGGCCGGCGTGTCGGGACGGGGCAGGACAAACGTTCCGCCGTACCGTCCGCGCCGGGCCTCCACCAGGCCCTGGTCCTGGAGCACCTTCAGCACCTCGCGGAGCGTCACCCGGCTGATCCCCATCCGCTCGGCCAACTCGCGCTCCGGCGGCAGCCGTTCCCCGCCCGGCACCAGTCCGAGCCGGACCACCTGGAGGATCTGCTCCAGCGCCTCCTCGAACCCGTTGCCCGCCCGCACCTGCCGCAGTACGGGATTGAGCCGTCGGGCGGCCTCGTCCTCGCTCGCCGTATCGGTCATCTCGCCTCCTCCCCTTCCCAAGCAATGGTTCTATTCAATACCTTAGGCCTCCTCGGCTCACCGAAGGAGAGAATCCCGTGGTAGACCGCAAGCCGCCGCTTTCGACCGAAGAGCTCCGCGTTCTCGTCGCCAGCGGTGAAATCGACACAGTGGTCCTGGCCTTCCCCGACATGCAGGGACGCCTCCAGGGCAAGCGGTTCGCCGCACAGTTCTTCCTCGACGAGGTCCTCCAGCACGGCACCGAGGGATGCAACTACCTCCTCACCGTCGACACGGACATGAACACCGTCGACGGGTACGAGATGTCCTCCTGGGACCGGGGCTACGGCGACTTCGCCATGCACCCCGACCTCGCCACCCTGCGCCGGATCCCCTGGAACCCGGGCAGCGCCTTCCTCCTCGCGGACCTCGCCTGGAACGACGGCTCGCCGGTGGTCGCCGCACCCCGGCAGATCCTGCGCCGCCAGCTCGAGCGCCTCGGCGAGCTCGGGTACACCGCGATGGTGGGCACCGAGCTGGAGTTCATGGTCTTCCAGGACACCTACGAGCAGGCCTGGGACTCCAACTACCGCGGCCTGACCCCCGCCAACCAGTACAACATCGACTACTCGGTCCTCGGGACCGGCCGGATCGAGCCCCTGCTGCGCCGCATCCGCAACGAGATGCAGGCCGCCGGCCTGGTCGTGGAGTCGGCCAAGGGCGAGTGCAACCTCGGCCAGCACGAGATCGCCTTCCGCTACGACGAGGCGCTGACCACCTGCGACCAGCACTCCGTCTACAAGACGGGGGCCAAGGAGATCGCCGCCCAGGAGGGCGTCTCGCTCACCTTCATGGCCAAGTACGACGAGCGCGAGGGCAACTCCTGTCATATCCACCTCTCGCTCTCCGACGCCGACGGGCGCAACGCGATGGCCGGTGAGGGGCCGGACGCGCACGACCACGGCGGTATGTCACCCGTGATGCGCCACTTCCTGGCCGGCCAGCTCGCCGCGCTGCGCGACTTCTCCCTTCTCTACGCTCCCAACATCAACTCCTACAAGCGTTTCCGGCCGGGATCCTTCGCTCCCACCGCCGTCGCCTGGGGCGTCGACAACCGGACCTGCGCGCTCCGGGTGGTCGGCCACGGCCGCTCCATGCGCTTCGAGAACCGCCTGCCCGGCGGCGACGTCAACCCCTACCTGGCCGTCTCCGGCCTGGTCGCGGCAGGGATCTACGGCATCGAGAACCGCCTGGAGCTGCCCGAGCCCTGCGCCGGAAACGCGTACACGGCCGACTTCGCGCACGTCCCCACCACCTTGCGCGAGGCCGCAGAACTCTGGGAGAACAGCGAGATCGCCAAGGCCGCCTTCGGCCCCGAGGCCGTCGCCCACTACCGGAACATGGCCCGCGTCGAGCTCGACGCGTACGACTCCGCCGTGACCGACTGGGAACTGCGCCGCTCCTTCGAACGCCTCTAGACCCGGGCCCGGAGCCGTCCCGGCTTCCGGCATCCGGCATCCGGCGTCCTGCCGTACCGCATCACCGCACGCGCATTACCGCACCCGCGGCACGCACCGCACCCGAACGTCTGAAAGGCCACCACGTGTCCGATGCGCTGGAAGTCTTGAATCCGGCCACCGAGGAACTCGTCGCCGTCGTCCCGGCCGCCACACGGGACGACGTCGACGCCGCCGTCGTACGGGCCACCGCGGCCCAGCGGGCCTGGGCGGCGGCCGCGCCCGCCGACCGGGCCAGGCTGCTGCGCCGCTTCGCCGCGGTCGTCGACGGGCACATCGAGGAACTGGCACTGCTGGAGGTCCGGGAGGCGGGCCACACCATCGGGAACGCCCGCTGGGAAGCCGGCAACGTCCGTGACGTGCTCGACTTCGCCGCCGGGGGAGTGGAACGGCTCTCCGGCCGCCAGATCCCCGTCGCCGGCGGCATCGACATCACCTTCCTCGAACCCCTCGGCGTCATCGGCGTGATCGCGCCGTGGAACTTCCCCATGCCGATCGCCGCCTGGGGCCTGGCCCCGGCACTGGCCGCCGGCAACGCGGTCATCCTCAAGCCCGCCGAGACCACCCCGCTCACCGCGCTGCGCCTCGCCGAACTCGCCCTGGAGGCCGGACTCCCCGAGCACCTGTTCCAGGTGCTGCCGGGCCGGGGTGAAGTGGCGGGCGACGCCCTCGTCGAGCACCCGGGGGTGGCCAAGATCGTGTTCACCGGCTCCACCCGGATCGGCAAGCGGATCATGGCGAAGTGCGCCGACCGGGTGAAGCGCCTCACCCTCGAACTCGGCGGCAAGAACCCCAACATCGTCTTCGCCGACGCGGACCTGGAGGCGGCGGCGGCCTCGGCCCCGATGTCCTTCCTGGACAACACCGGGCAGGACTGCTGCGCCCGTACGCGGATCCTCGTACAGCGCTCCGCGTACGACCGGTTCATGGAGCTGCTCGCCCCGGCCGTCGAGAAGGTGGTCGTCGGGGACCCGTACGACGAGAACACGCAGCTCGGGCCGCTGATCTCGCGGGTGCAGCTGGACCGCGTGCGGTCCTACGTCACCGACGACCTCACGGTCGTCCGGGGCACCGCCCCCGAGGGCCCCGGCTTCTGGTACCCGCCGACCCTCGTCACCGGCGTCGACCCCACCGCCGCCGTGGCCACCGAGGAGGTCTTCGGACCGGTCGCCGTCGTCCTGCCCTTCGAGGACGAGGAGGACGCCGTACGCCTGGCCAACGCCACCGACTACGGCCTCGCCGGCTCCCTGTGGACCCGCGACGTGGGCCGCGCGCTGCGCGTCTCGCGCGCCGTCGCCGCGGGCAACCTGTCGGTCAACTCCCACAGCAGCGTCCGCTACTGGACCCCCTTCGGGGGCTACAAGCAGTCCGGACTCGGGCGCGAGCTCGGACCCGACTCCCTCACCGCTTTCACCGAGACCAAGAACGTCTTCATCAGCACGGAGGCCTGAAGAACATGAGCATCGACTCCACCGAAGAGATCGTCTGCCGACGCCTGGTCGGACGGACGGCCGTCATCACCGGGGCCGGCAGCGGCATCGGGCTCGCCACCGCCCGCCGGCTGGCCTCCGAGGGCGCCAACGTCGTCTGCGGGGACATCGACGAGACCGCGGGCAAGGCCGCCGCCGAGGAGGTCGGCGGCACCTTCGTCAAGGTCGACGTCACCAGCCCGGAGGAGGTCGAGGCCCTGTTCAAGACCGCCTTCGACACCTACGGCTCCGTGGACATCGCCTTCAACAACGCCGGCATCTCGCCCCCGGACGACGACTCGATCCTCACCACCGGCCTGGAGGCCTGGAAGCGGGTCCAGGACGTCAACCTGACCTCCGTCTACCTCTGCTGCAAGGCGGCCCTGCCCTACATGCAGCGCCAGGGCCGGGGCTCCATCATCAACACCGCCTCCTTCGTGGCCCGGATGGGCGCCGCCACCTCGCAGATCTCCTACACCGCCTCCAAGGGCGGGGTGCTCGCCATGTCCCGCGAGCTCGGCGTGCAGTTCGCCCGCGAGGGCATCCGCGTCAACGCCCTCTGCCCGGGGCCCGTCAACACCCCGCTCCTGCAGGAGCTGTTCGCCAAGGACCCGGAGCGCGCCGCCCGCCGGATCGTGCACATCCCGCTGGGCCGGTTCGCCGAGCCCACCGAGATCGCCGCCGCCGTCGCCTTCCTCGCGAGCGACGACTCCTCCTTCATCAACGCCACCGACTTCCTGGTCGACGGCGGGATCTCCGGCGCGTACGTCACTCCCCTCTAGACCTCCGCCGCCACACCACCCACCCGACAGCCGGGCGTCGCACGACGCCCGGCTGCCGTGCTCCACCGTCCCCGACGATCTCGAAGCAGAACCAGGAGAACCCCCCTCAGTGACCCGACCCAGTTCCGTGCGACGGCTCCCGGCCGTCGGCGCCGCCGTCGCGATAGCCGCCGGCACCCTCGTGGCCGCCGCACCCGCCGCCCAGGCGGACCGCCCCGGAGCACACCACTGCACCACTCCGCAGCTCGAGGCCGCCTGGTTCGGCGACAACCAGGCCCGGCTCCAGCAGCTCATCGACGACTACGGCACCTGCAACCCGTACCGGCCGAGCCGCAACAAGCCCGTCGCGGTCTTCGACTGGGACAACACCGTCGTCAAGAACGACGTGGGCGACGCGCAGATGTTCTGGCTGCTGCGCAACGGCAAGATCCGCCAGCCCGCCGGGGGCGACTGGACGAGCACCAGCCGCTACCTCACCCCGGCCGCCGCCCAGGCCCTGGCCGAGGCCTGCGGCTCCCTGGCGAGGCCCGGCGCCCCGCTGCCCACCGGTACTCCCGAGGGCGCCGGCTGCGCCGACGAGATCAACGCCGTCTACGGCACCGCCGCCACCCGCGCGGCCGCCCCCGCCTTCGCCGGCTGGGACCGCCGTACGACCGAGCCCGCCTACTCCTGGCTGCCGCAGCTCATGCAGGGCTGGACCGCGCGCGAGATCCGCGGCTTCACGGCCGCCGCGCGGGCCGAGAACCTGGCCGCCCCGGTCGACGCCAAGCAGCAGGTCGGCTCCACCAGCGCCACCGGCTGGGTGCGCTACTACGACCAGCAGAAGGAACTCGTCGCCGCCCTGCAGAAGGCCGGCTTCGACGTCTGGATCAGCTCGGCCTCGCCGCAGCCGGTCGTCGAGGTGTGGGCCGAAGGCGTGGGCATCGACGCCCGGCACGTCATCGGCATCCGCAACACCACGACGTACGGCGGGAAGTTCACCTCCCACCTGCAGGGCTGCGGGTCCGTCGCGGACGGCGCCGACACGATGATCACGTACATCGACGGCAAGCGCTGCTGGATCAACAAGGAGATCTTCAAGGTCCGCGGCGCCGCGGCCGAGAAGGTCCAGCCGGCCTCCCGCCGCCAGGTGTTCGCGGCGGGCGACTCCGACACCGACATCTCGTTCCTGCGGGACGCGACCGCGCTGCGGCTCGTCGTGAACCGCAACAAGAACGAGCTGATGTGCCGCGCCTACGACAACAGCGACGGCAAGTGGATCGTGAACCCGATGTTCATCCAGCCCAAGAAGCAGAAGGCCGCGCCGTACCCGTGCGCGACCACCGGCTTCACCGGCCGCGACGGCACCCCGGGGCCCGTGCTCCGGGGTGACACCAGCGTCATCCCGGACCAGACGGACTCCGTCTTCTAAACGGTCGCGGACTCAGAGGAAGGTGCGGCCCTCGCCCCGGTAGGTCGGGGCGGTGGCCGTCACCCGGTCGCCCTGGACCAGGTGCAAGGTGTCGAAGCGCTCGCACAGTTCACCGGCCTTCGCGTGCCGGAACCAGACCCGGTCGCCGATCAGCAGATCGTCGGCCGGGCTGCCGAGCAGCGGGGTCTGCACCTCGCCGGCCCCCTCCTGGGCGTCGTAGCGCAGCCCCTCCGGGAGGTACGGGACCGGCAGCCGGTCCGGGCCGGGCGCACCGGAGGCCGGGTACCCGCCGCCGAGCACCGTGACCACCCCGACCCCGGGCCGGCGGACCACGGGCTGGGCGAAGAGCGCCGCCGGGCGGCCGGTGAACGAGGTGTAGTTGTCGAACAGCCGGGGTACGTAGAGCCCCGACCCGGCGGCGATCTCCGTGACGGCGTCCTCCGCGGCGGTCTGCTGGACGCTGCCGGTCCCGCCGCCGTTGACGAACTCCAGGTCCGGGACGACCGCGCGCACGGCCCGTACGGCCTCGGCCCGGCGGGCGGCCAGCTCCTTGCGGGCCGCGCCCTGCATCAGCCGGATGGCGCGCGACCGCAGCGGGCGCCCCGCGAGCGCGTCGCCGACCCCGGCCACGTGGCCCTCGTAACCCATCAGCCCGACCACCCGGAAGCCGGGCCGGGCGCTCACCGCGCGGGCCAGCCCGGCGAGCTGGGCGGGCTCGCGCAGCGGGGAGCGGCGGGCGCCGACGCGGACCCGGCCGCCGAAGAGGTGCAGGGCGGTGTCCAGTTCCAGGCAGACCCGGATCTCCTGGGCCCCGCCGTCGCGGGCCCGGTCCACGAGCTCCAGCTGCGCGAGGTCGTCGATCATCACGGTGACCGCGCCGGCCAGCTTCGGATCGGCGGCGAGCTCGGCGAAGCCGGCCCGGTCGGCGGACGGGTAGGCGAGCAGGACGTCCTCGAAGCCGGAGCGGGCCAGCCAGATCGACTCGGCGAGGGTGTAGGACATGATCCCGGCGAACCCGGGCCGTGCCAGCACCCGTTCGAGCAGCGCACGGCACCGTACGGACTTGCTCGCCACCCGGACCGGCTTCCCGCCGGCGCGACGCACGAGATCGTCGGCGTTCGCGTCGAACGCCTCCAGATCCACGAGGGCGAGCGGTGCGTCGAGATGGGCGGTGGCCCGGTCGTAACGGGCCCGGTCGGCGGCGGGGGAGTTCATGGGCGGCAGCCTGCCAGACGCTCGTACCCGTGGGTAGGGGGTTCGTGCAGCCCGCGGGACACCCGGCCAGGTCAGACGCCGGGAAGCGCGCTGCGGTCACATCTCGGTCTCGGCCGACGGATGCCCCTTTTGGATATTGAGACTGACGTTCGCATGTGTTTACAGTTGCTATTCCCCGGCCGGCGTTCCAGCACTGACGGGCACGTAAAGTAGGGGCAGGCAGCCGACGGAATCGGGGGGCTGAGCCGCCGGATGAGCACGTCCACACCGCACGGCGGGGTCCAGACCGCGCCCGACCCCACCCCGGTACCGCCAAGGCGGCGCCCGGGGAAGGTCCTCGCCGCCGCTCTGTGCGGCCTCCTCGGCCTCGGTCTCACCGGTGCGGCCGGCTACAAAGCCGTCTCCGACCACCGGGCCGCGCAGCGGCCGGTCGATCCCGCCGCCGCGTACCGCAAAGCCGCGTCCCTCTGGCACAGCGCCCCCGCCGACACCCTGTTCCCGCCCGTCCTCGACGGTCAGGGCACCGGGCCGGGCGGCGCCGACCGCACGTGGACCCGGATCACCGCCCCCGCCGACGCCGGCTGCGCCGAGGCGCTCGCCGCCGACTGGCAGGCCGTGCTCGCCGAAACCGGGTGCACCCGCGTGCTCCGCGCCACCTACACCGACGCCACCCGCAGCTCCCTCGTCACCGTCGGCATGGTGTTCACCCCCGCCGAGGCCACCGCCATGGGCGCCCTGCGCGGCCGGCTGCCCGCCCCGACCGGCTACGGATTCTCCGACGACCGCCGCGCCGCCTGGGTGGTCTCCGTCCTCGCCGAGGCCCCGGTCGTCGTCTACTCCGTCTCCGCCTTCGCCGACGGCCGCCGCCTCGGCGCCCCCAGCCCCGCCGCGGACAAGATGGCCGAGGACGCCAAGGGACGCGTGGCCGAGTCCGGCCTCGGCCACGAGGCCCAGGCCCTCGCCGACCTGATGGAAGACACCGTGCGCACCCTCGCGGCCAAGGCATCGGGCCTGCCGGCCCCGCAGAACTCGCAGAAGCCTCAGATGACGCAGACACCGGAGACACAGCAGACACAGCGGACACCGGCGGCGACAGCGGAGGCCACTCGATGACCCGTCGCACCCTGCTCCCGGCCGCCCTGGCCCTCGGAGCCTTGTTCGCCGTCACCGCCGCGCCGCCAGCCGCCGCCGACGCCGTCCGCGACAAACAGTGGCCGCTGATCGCCCTGCGCGCCAAGCTGGCCTGGGGCATCACCGAGGGCGAGGGGGTCACCGTGGCCGTCCTCGACACCGGGGTCGACCCGACCCACCCCGACCTGGCAGGCCAGGTCCTGGAGGGTCTCGACCTCGTCGGCATGGGGGCGGTGCGCGGCGACGCGGCATGGGCCAAGCACGGCACCGCCATGTCGGGGATCATCGCCGGGCACGGCCACGGCTCCCTGGGCCTCGGCGGCATCCGCGGCATCGCCCCACGGGCCAAGATCCTGCCGGTCCGGGTGATCCTGGAGGAGTCGGACCCCGGCCGGGAAAAGGCCCGCGCGAGCAAGGGCGGCGCCCTCGCCGAGGGCATCCGCTGGGCCACCGACCACGGGGCGGACGTGATCAACCTCTCGCTCGGCGACGACAGCAGCGACGCCCGCCACGACGCCGCCGAGGACGAGGCCATCCAGTACGCCCTCGGCAAGGGCGTGGTCGTGGTCGCCTCCGCCGGCAACGGCGGCAACAAGGGGGACCGCATCTCGTACCCGGCCGCCTACCCCGGGGTCATCGCCGTCACGGCCGTCAACCGCGAGAACAAGAAGGCGAAGTTCTCCACCCGCAACTGGTACGCCACCGTCAGCGCCCCGGGCGTCGGGGTGGTCATCGCCCAGCCCGACCGCTCCTACCCCGACGGCTGGGGCACCAGCGCCGCCGCCGCCTTCGTCTCCGGATCCGTCGCCCTGGTCAAGGCCGCCCACCCCGACCTGTCCCCGGCGCAGATCAAGAACCTGCTGGAGGACACCGCCTCCGACCCGCCGCCCGGCGGCCGCGACGACTCCCGCGGCTTCGGCCTGGTGGACCCGGCCGCCGCCCTCCAGGCCGCCGACGCGATCGCCCCCGAACCGGCGCTGCCCGTGCCCGTCGCGGCGGCGAGGCCCTACTTCGGCGCCGGCCCCGATCCGGTGCCCGACCCCGGGCCCTTGGCCCGCTTCGGCGCCCCGGTGGGCGCGGCCGCGGGGCTGGGACTGCTCGTGGTGGCCGGCGTACTGGCCCGGCGGACCCGGTCCGGACGGCGGGATCCCGAGGCGGGATAGGCTCGGGGAACTGTGGCGAACAAAAACATTCCGGACCCCGGTTTCTCCGACGACGACGGCTCCGCCGACCCCCGGCTGAGCGCGGCCCTGGCCGCCTGGGCCGAGGACAGAGCCAAGGAGCCCCAGGTGCTGGCGGCCCTCAAGGACGCCCGCCTGCTGGTTCCCGTCGTCGCGGTCCTCGGCGAGGTCGAGACCGACCCCGAGACCGGCCTCAAGCGCGAGAAGACCAGCGACATGGCCGTCCCCACCCTGCGGGCGGGGGACCGGCGGGCGCTGCCCGCCTTCACCTCCATCGCCTCGCTGGCCCTGTGGGACCCGGCCGCCCGCCCGGTCGCGGTGCCGCTCCACCAGGCGCTGGCCGCCGCCGCCCACGAGAAGGCCGACACCATCGTCCTGGACCTCTCGGGACCGGTCCCGTACCAGCTCGCGGGCCCCGCGCTGCTGGCGCTCGCCGAGGGCCGCACGGACGCCGGCCCGCTCGCCGACCCGGCTGTGCGCGAGGCCGTACGGGCCGTCGTGACCGCCGAGCCGGCCGTGCTCGGCGCCCACCTGGGCCCGGGCGGCGCGGACGCCGACGGAACCCTGGCGATCGTGCTGGCGGCCGGTCCGCAGGCCGCGGCGGCGGCCCGCCGGGTGGCCGAGGCCCTGGCGGCCGACGAGACCCTGCGCGCACGCCTAGTAGGCGGACTGGACCTGGCGCTGCTCCCGGAGGGGGCCCCGGTCCCGCCGGGCGAGCCGCTCTTCACGCGCTGAGCGTCTCCGAGCTCCTCCGAAACGCATCCGGGCCCCTCCGAGCCCTTCCGAACCCCTCCGACGCCTCCGGATACCGAAGGGCACCCCTCGACAGTCGAGGGGTGCCCTTCGGCGTCGCGCTCCGCGCGGTTACGCGTACACGGGACCCGTGAACTTCTCGCCCGGGCCCTGCCCCGGCTCGTCCTGCACCAGCGAGGCCTCGCGGAAGGCCAGCTGGAGGGACTTCAGGCCGTCGCGCAGCGGGGCGGCGTGGAAGGAGCTGATCTCGGTGGCGCTCGCGGTGACCAGGCCGGCGAGGGCGGTGATCAGCTTGCGGGCCTCGTCGAGGTCCTTGTACTCGGAGTCGGGCTTGTCCAGGCCCAGGTTGACCGCCGCCGCGCTGAGCAGGTGGACGGCCACCGTGGTGATGACCTCGACGGCCGGAACGTCCGCGATGTCGCGGGTCAGGTCGTCGTAGTCGGGAGCGGCCGGGGAATCGGGGGATCCGGAGGGGGAGCCGGAGGGCGTCGCGTCAGTCATGTGCCCCACGATATGCCGTGCGGCGGGCTTGCAACGCGGGTGCTAGTATGTACTTCGACCGGCCGGACACTTATGTGCCCGGCCCACAAGTGGAGGCTCCGATTCTCCCACCCAGCCACCCTCACGGGAGGCGGGTCACCGGTCAGGTGGTATCCATCGTTCCGTACGGACGATGGAAAGCTGCCCGATTTTGCGCCCCGCGGTTCGCACGCGACGGTGCTCCGGTTGTATTGGAGCCCTCGCCTGTGCCCGGCGGGGCTTTTTTGTTTTGCTCCGCTGCGGTCGGTCTGACGGAAAAACGTCAGCGACTGCCCTCCAGGCAGCCGTGTGGTGCTACCGAGGAGGATCCATCAGCACCGAGCCCCGCATCAACGACCGGATTCGCGTTCCCGAGGTACGACTCGTCGGCCCGAGTGGCGAGCAGGTCGGCATCGTGCCGCTTGCCAAGGCGCTCGAGCTCGCGCAGGAGTACGACCTCGACCTGGTCGAGGTCGCGGCGTCCGCACGCCCGCCGGTCTGCAAGCTCATGGACTACGGCAAGTTCAAGTACGAGTCGGCCATGAAGGCCCGTGAGGCGCGCAAGAACCAGGCGCACACGGTCATCAAGGAAATGAAGCTCCGGCCGAAGATCGACCCGCACGACTATGACACCAAGAAGGGTCACGTCGTTCGGTTCCTCAAGCAGGGCGACAAGGTCAAGATCACGATCATGTTCCGTGGTCGCGAGCAGTCCAGGCCGGAACTCGGCTACCGACTGCTGCAGCGTCTCGCTTCGGACGTCGAGGAGCTCGGCTTCATCGAGTCGAACCCGAAGCAGGACGGCCGAAACATGATCATGGTTCTCGGTCCGCACAAGAAGAAGACCGAGGCGATGGCCGAAGCCCGCGAGGCGCAGGCCGCCCGCAAGGCCGAGCGCCAGGGTGTTGCGCACAGCGACGAGAGTGGTGACGAGGCCCTGGCCGCCGACGCCGCGCTCGAGGCCGAGAACGCCGCACTCGAAGCCGAGGACGTGGACGCGGAGGACGCTTCCGACGAAGCGGCCGACGCGGACGAGGCCGGCACCGACGAGGCAGCCGCCTCGGACGAGGCTTCGGCCCAGGCCTGATTCCGAGGCAGCCCGTCTCGGATCACCGATACAACATGACGCTCCCGTGAGCCGGCCCCCACCAGGGCCGGTGGGGGCGCCACCGACGAGGAGATAACGGCGCTATGCCGAAGAACAAGACGCACTCCGGGACCAAGAAGCGCTTCAAGATCACTGGCTCCGGCAAGGTGCTCCGTGAGCGCGCCGGCAAGCGCCACCTGCTCGAGCACAAGTCGTCCCGTGTCACCCGCCGCCTGACCGGCACCGCGGAGATGGCCCCCGGCGACGCCGCGAAGATCAAGAAGCTTCTCGGCAAGTGACGTCCTCCGCTCCCCTTCCGGGAGCGGGAGCACGTCAAGACCGGGACCCCATCGAATTCGGGTCGTGTGAAGTCATCCACGGCCCCGCTACAAGGAGTACAAAGTGGCACGCGTCAAGCGGGCAGTAAACGCGCACAAGAAGCGCCGGGCAATCCTCGAGGCGGCCAAGGGCTACCGCGGTCAGCGTTCGCGCCTGTACCGCAAGGCCAAGGAGCAGGTCACCCACTCCCTGGTCTACAACTTCAACGACCGCAAGAAGCGCAAGGGTGACTTCCGTCGCCTCTGGATCCAGCGCATCAACGCGGCTGCCCGTCAGAACGGCATGACGTACAACCGCCTCATCCAGGGTCTGAACGCCGCCAACATCGAGGTGGACCGCAAGATCCTCGCCGAGCTGGCCGTCAACGACGCCAACGCGTTCGCCGCGCTGGTCGAGGTCGCGCAGAAGGCCCTCCCGGCCGACGTCAACGCCCCGAAGGTCGCTGCCTGAGCAGCAAGCCCTCAAAGGCTGCAGTAACTTGCCCGGACCCGCAGGCCTCGCGCCTGCGGGTCCGGTGCGTTGACCCACCAGTTCCACCCGCTGTACGTACGGAAGCGAGCCGACCGCCATGGGCACCCCCGCCGAGCTGATCTCCCCCCGGTCCACCCGGGTGGCCGCCGCCAGGCGTCTGGCGCGACGCAATTTCCGGACCAAGGAGCGCCGCTTCATCGCCGAGGGTCCGCAGGCCGTGCGCGAGGCTGTGGAGCACCGCGGTGCCGGGGGCGAGTCCACGCTGATCGAGCTCTTCGCGACCGTGGAGGCCGCCGAGCGCTACGCCGACATCGTCGAGGCCGCGTACGCCGCCGGGGCCCGCGTCCACTACGCCTCCGACGAGGTCCTCGCGGAGGTCTCCCAAACCGTCACCCCGCAGGGCCTGGTCGGCGTCTGCCACTTCCTGGACTCCCCGTTCGAGGAGATCCTGAAGGCCCGGCCCAAGCTCGTCGCCGTCCTCGCGCACGTCCGCGACCCCGGCAACGCCGGTACGGTGCTGCGCTGCGCGGACGCCGCCGGAGCCGACGCGGTCGTACTGACCGACGCCTCCGTGGACCTGTACAACCCCAAGTCGGTACGCGCCTCCGTGGGCTCCCTCTTCCACCTCCCGGTGGCCGTCGGCGTGCCCGTGGAGCAGGCCGTCGAGGGGCTGCGCGCGGCCGGCGTACGGATCCTCGCCGCCGACGGGGCCGGTACGGACGACCTCGACGCCGAGCTCGACGCGGGCACCATGGGCACCCCCTCGGCGTGGATCTTCGGCAACGAGGCCTGGGGCCTGCCCGAGGAGACCAGGGCGCTCGCCGACGCCGTCGTACGGGTCCCGATCCACGGAAAGGCCGAGAGCCTGAACCTCGCCACGGCCGCCGCGGTGTGCCTGTACGCGTCCGCGCGTGCACAGCGGGCGCCCGGAGGGTGCCGCTCCGTGACCCCCAGCTAGTAATGTGGCGGCCCGGGGGACCCACTGTGGTACTCGGAGATGTGGGGTACGGGGACATGACCGTCGGTACGAACAGCTCGCCAGGTGCCGCCAAGGCGCCCGGCGCACCGGTCCTGGCGACCGTGTCCCAGCTGGCCGCGCCCGCCGCCCGGGTGCCCGTGCAGCCCCCCCGGACAGGCGCCGCGGCCTCCACCGCCACCGCCCCGCCCCCGCAGGCCCGGCCCGCGCCCGCCGGCCCTGTAGGGCCCGCGGACGGGCCGGACGCGCCCGGGGACGCGCAGGACGCGGACGGGCACGGCGACCTTTCCGGGCTCGGGATCGACCCCGACGACCTGCCCGACGGGCTCGTGATCGCGGACGCCACCGGCCGGGTCATCTGCTTCAACTCCGCCGCCGCCCGGATCACCGCCCTCGTGGCGGGCGAGGCCCTCGGCCTCGGCATCGAGCGCGCACTCCCGCTGGAGGACCTCGAGGGCCGCCGCTGGTGGGCGCTGACCGACCCCTACGGAGGCCTCGCCACCCGGCGCGGACAGCCCGAGCGGAACCTGCTGCTGCCCGGTGGCCGAGAGGTGCTCGTCTCCGCCCGGTACGTGCGCACCCACCCCAAGGGCCCGGTGCGCCGGCTCGTGGTCACCCTGCGGGGCACCGAGGCCCGGCGGCGCACCGAGCGCAGTCACGCCGAGCTGATCGCCACCGTCGCGCACGAGCTGCGCTCCCCGCTCACCTCCGTGAAGGGGTTCACCGCGACCCTGCTCGCCAAGTGGGAGCGGTTCACCGACGACCAGAAGCGCCTGATGCTGGAGACCGTCGACGCCGACGCGAACCGCGTCACCCGGCTCATCGCCGAGCTCCTGGACATCTCCCGCATCGACTCGGGCCGCCTGGAGGTGCGCCGCCAGCCGGTCGACATCTCCACGGCCGTGGGCCGCCACGTCCAGGCGCTCACCGCGAACGGGCAGGCCCCGGAGCGGTTCCTGGTCAGCGTCAGCCGGCCGCTGCCCGATCTGTGGGCGGACCCGGACAAGATCGACCAGATCCTCGGCAACCTGCTCGAAAATGCGGTGCGCCACGGCGAGGGAACCGTCACCATCGACGTGACGCCGACCAGCTTCGCGAACGCCGCGGGGAAGACCGAGAAGGGAACCGCCGTCACCGTGACCGATGAAGGCTCCGGTATCCCCGAAGAGTCGATGAAGCGCGTCTTCACCCGCTTCTGGCGGGGCAGCAAGCGCGGCGGCACGGGACTGGGCCTCTACATCGTCAAGGGCATCGTGGAAGCCCACGGCGGCACCATCACGGTCGGCCGCGGCCCCGGCGGCGGCGCCGAGTTCCGATTTATCCTGCCCGTCGGCGCCCCGGCATACCTCACGCAGTAGTCCTGCGGAGGGTCTCGCCAGGCGGCCCACGGGCTCCTTCACCCCCGGCGACCTTTAGACTCGACCTTTGGCACCTTTGTGTCCTAGTGCCGAGCGCGTCCTGCGCGTCGCGCGGGGGACCACCAGCCAGCCATCGGAAGTACGGGAAGAGATGTCGGCACCGAACAAGTCGTACGACCCTGTCGAGGTCGAGGCACTGAAACCGGAAGAGATCGAGCGCATGCGGGACGAGGCGCTCGCCGCCTTCGCGTCCGCCGGTGACCTCGACGAACTTCGCGAGGCGAAGACCGCGCACATGGGCGACCGCTCGCCCCTGGCGCTCGCCAACCGCGAGATCGGCGCGCTGCCCCCGCAGGCCAAGGCCACCGCGGGCAAGCTCGTGGGCCAGGCCCGCGGCGCCGTGAACAAGGCGTTCGGGGCCCGCACGGTCGCGCTCGAAGCCGAGCGCGATGAGCGGGTGCTGGTCGAGGAGGCGGTGGACGTCACACTGCCCTACGACCGCGTGCCCGCCGGCGCCCGGCACCCCCTGACCACGCTGATGGACCGCATCGCGGACATCTTCGTGGCCATGGGGTACGAGGTCGCGGAGGGCCCCGAGGTCGAGGCGGAGTGGTTCAACTTCGACGCCCTCAACTTCACGCCCGACCACCCCGCGCGCCAGATGCAGGACACCTTCTTCGTCAAGGGCCCCGAGGGCACCGAAGGCGACGAGTCCGGCGTCGTGCTGCGCACCCACACCTCCCCGGTGCAGGCGCGCTCGCTCCTGGAGCGCAAGCCCCCCGTCTACATCGTGTGCCCGGGGCGGGTGTACCGCACCGACGAGCTCGACGCGACGCACACCCCGGTCTTCCACCAGGTCGAGCTGCTCGCCGTGGACGAGGGCCTGACCATGGCGGACCTCAAGGGCACCATGGACCACATGGTCCAGGAGCTGTTCGGCGAGGGCACCACCACGCGCCTGCGCCCGCACTTCTTCCCCTTCACCGAGCCGTCCGCCGAGATGGACATGCAGTGCTACGTGTGCCGCGGCGCGTCGGTGGGCAACCCCGACCGCCCGTGCCGTACCTGCTCCAGCGAGGGCTGGATCGAGCTCGGCGGCTGCGGCATGGTCAACCCCAAGGTGCTCACCGCCTGCGGTGTGGACCCGGAGAAGTACAGCGGGTTCGCCTTCGGCTTCGGCATCGAGCGGATGCTGATGTTCCGCCACAACGTAGAAGACATGCGAGACATGGTCGAGGGTGACGTTCGTTTCACCCGGCCGTTCGGGAGTGAGATCTGATGCGCGTCCCGCTTTCTTGGCTGCGGGAGTACGTCGACCTCCCCGCGAGTGAAACCGGTCGCGACGTGGCCCACAAGCTCGTCGACGCCGGCCTCGAGGTCGAGACCGTCGAGCAGCTCGGCGGCGGGCTCAAGGGCCCGCTCGTCGTCGGCCAGGTGCTGACCATCGAGGAGCTCGAAGGCTTCCGCAAGCCGATCCGCTTCTGCACGGTCGACGTCGGCGCCGCCAACGGCACCGGCGAGCCGCAGGAGATCGTCTGCGGCGCCCGGAACTTCTCCGTCGGCGACAAGGTCGTCGTGGTCCTGCCGGGCGCGGTGCTGCCCGGCGACTTCGCGATCGCCGCGCGCGAGACGTACGGCAAGACCTCCCACGGCATGATCTGCTCCGGCGACGAGCTGGGCATGGGCGACGACGGCACGCACGGCATCATCGTGCTGCCGCACGAGCACGAGGTCGGCACCGACGCGATCAAGCTCCTGGAGCTGGTCGACGAGGTCCTCGACATCGACATCACCCCGGACCGCGGCTACTGCATGTCCCTGCGCGGTGTGGCCCGCGAGGCCGCCACCGCGTACGGCCTGCCGCTGCGCGACCCGGCGCTGCTCGACGTGCCCGCGCCGAACTCGTACGGCTACGCCGTCAAGATCGACGACCCGCAGGGCTGCGACCGCTTCACCGCGCGCACGGTGACCGGCCTCGACCCCGAGGCCCGCTCGCCGATCTGGCTCACGCGCCGCCTCCAGAAGGCGGGCATGCGCCCGATCTCGCTCGCCGTCGACATCACCAACTACGTGATGCTCGAGCTCGGCCAGCCGCTGCACGCCTACGACCGCTCGCGGATCGACGGCGCCATCGGCGTCCGCCGGGCCGAGCAGGGCGAGAAGTTCACCACCCTCGACGGGGTCAAGCGCACGCTCGACGCCGAGGACCTGGTGATCACCGACAACAGCGGCCCGATCGGGCTCGCCGGTGTCATGGGCGGCGCCAACACGGAGATCGCCGACTCCGTCACCGACCCGGAGACGGGCGCCGTCAGCGGCACCACCGACGTGGTCGTGGAGGCCGCGCACTTCGACTCCGTGTCGATCTCGCGCACCGCCCGCCGCCTCAAGCTGTCCTCCGAGGCGTCCAAGCGCTTCGAGCGGGGCGTCGACCCGCAGGCCGCCGCCGCTGCCGCGCAGCGCACCGTCGACCTGCTGGTGCTGCTCGCGGGCGGCACCGCCGAGGCCGGCGTCACCGAGCTCACCGCCCCGGGCGCCCCGCGCACCATCGCGATGAGCGCGGCCCACCCCGACAAGGTCGCGGGCATGGACTACGGCCGCGAGACCGTCGTACGCCGCCTGCAGGAGGTCGGCTGCGACGTCTACGGCCAGGACGAGCTCGTCGTCACCACGCCCTCGTGGCGGCCCGACCTCGCCGAGCCCAACGACCTCGCCGAGGAAGTCATCCGGCTCGAGGGGTACGGGAACCTCCCGTCCACCCTCCCGCAGGTGCCCTCCGGCCGCGGTCTGACCGCCCGCCAGCAGCTGCACCGCCGGGTGGGCCGCGCTCTGGCCGGCGCGGGCTACGTCGAGGCGCTCAGCTACCCCTTCATCGGGGAGGGCGTCTTCGACCAGCTCCAGCTGTCCGCGCACGACGCCTCCCGCCAGGTCGTCAAGCTGGTCAACCCGATCTCCGACGAGGAGCCGGCGCTGCGCACCACGCTGCTGCCGGGTCTGCTCGGCGCGCTGCGCCGCAACGACAGCCGGGGCAGCCACGACCTGGCCCTCTTCGAGACCGGCTCGGTCTTCCGGGCCGCCGCGCAGCCGGGCGTCGCCGTACGCCTCGGTGTCGACCGGCGTCCCACCGACGAGGAGATCGCCACCCTGAACGCGGCCCTGCCCGCCCAGCCGCGCTACGCCGCGGTCGTGCTGGCCGGGGCCCGCGAGCAGGCCGGCTGGTGGGGCAAGGGCCGTCCGGCCGACTGGGCCGACGCGGTCCAGGCGGCGCGTTCGCTGGCCGTCGAGGCCGGTGCGGAGCTCGTCGTGCGCCAGGGCCAGTACGGTCCCTGGCACCCGGGCCGCTGCGCCGAGCTGCTCGTCACCCTGGACGGGGTGGAGACGGTCATCGGCCACGCCGGTGAGCTGCACCCGCGCGTGGTCAAGGCGATGGGCCTGCCGGCCCGCACCAGCGCCATGGAACTCGACCTGGACCGCCTCGCGGCGGCCGGTGGCGAGGCCCTCCAGGCGCCCCGGATCTCCTCCTTCCCGGTGGCGACCCAGGACGTCGCGCTGATCGTGGACGCGTCGGTGCCGGCTTCGGCCGTCGAGGACGCGCTGCTCAAGGGCGCCGGTGAACTGCTGGAGTCCCTGCGGCTGTTCGACGTCTTCGAGGGCGATCAGGTGGGCGAGGGCAAGAAGTCCCTGGCCTACGCGCTGCGCTTCCGCGCGGCGGACCGGACGCTGACCGCCGAGGAGTCCACGGCGGCGCGTGACGCGGCGGTCGCCCTGGCGGGCGAGCGGACGGGGGCGGCGCTGCGCGGCGCGTAGCCGCTGCCGCTCGCTGTGCCGAGGGGGTGCATCCCGATCAGGGGGTGCACCCCCTCACCCGTACCCGGGGACAGCCCCGCAGGGTCGGGTGGGGGCGCGGACGCCCGTGCGGCTGGGGCGCGGACGTCCGGGCCGGATGGGGGACCACGCGGGCCGGGCCCGGTGGGTGGGCCCGGCCCGCGTTCGGTCCGGCCCGGCCGGGGCCCGGCGACCAACCAGGACCCGGCGGAGCCGAAGCGCGCCGCCCGCCTGCCGTGGAGTGTCGGGCAGACAACAGGACGGGCGGCGCGGTTGACGGGTCGTCGCACTGTACGAGGGGGAGCCGACGACCCGAGCTACCTCTTGGCGAGGCCCTTAAGTGAAGCGCTCCGACGGGCCTCCGCGGCAGGGTGCGTATCGCATTTATGCGCGTACTCCGTTCACACCCCGTGTGAACCCCGCACCCACTAGCCTGGATCCGACGAGCCCTTGGAGCGGCCATGCAGCCCAATGCACTGCTCGACGCCCTCCTCGCCGAGGCGGGCATGTCCCACGCCGGACTCGCCGCGTACGTGAACCAGGCGGGTCGCTCCCGCGGACTCGCCCTGCGCTACGAACACACCGCCGTGGCGCGGTGGTTGAAGGGGCAGCGCCCGCGCGGTCAGATTCCGGACCTGATCTGCGAGGTGATCGGGGGCCGGCTGCGGCGGCCGCTCACCCTCGACGATGTGGGGTTCGGCCTGCCCGGGCAGGCCGCCGATCCCCACGGGTCGCCGCTCAGCAGCTTCGTCGACCGCGCCGCCGCCCTGTGGCGCTCCGACGGCCACGGCCGCCAGCCCCTCGACGCCGGGGCGCTGACCGGTACCCCCGCGGTGATGCCCGTATGGGAGTGGGAGAACCCGCCGGAGGACTCCGACGTGTCGAGGGAGGGGCCGACGCGGGTCGGCCCCGAGCACGTGGAGATCCTGAAGGCCGCCCGCGCGCACTACGAGCTGATGTACCGCAGGGCCGGCGGCGTGGCCACCCGCGACCGGGTCGTCCGCTTCCTCGGCACCGAGACCGCCCCCATGCTGCGCGGCAGTTACTCCGACGGGCTCGGCCGCAGCCTGCACCGGGCCGGTGGTTCCCTCGTGGCCGTGGCGGGGATCTGCGCCTACGACTCGGACGCGCACGGGCTGGCCCAGCGGTACTTCCACCAGGCGCTGAGGCTGGCCAAGGCGAGCGGGGACCGGGGGCTCGGGGCCTATGTGATCGCGCTGATCGTCAACCAGAGCCTGCACCTACGGGAGTTCCGCCAGGCCGTGGCCTTCGCCGAGGCCGCCCTGCGCGCGGCCGGCCGGCACACCACCCCGGCCCTGGCCGCCGACCTGTACGCCATGCAGGCCAAGGCGTACGCCCAACTCGGCGACACGGCGGCCGCGTTGGCATGCATCCGCAAGGCCGAGGCGGCGGCGGAGCGGATCCGGCCCGGCACGGAGCCGGACGAGACGGGGTACGTACAGCCCGGGCTGGTCAACGTACAGGTGGCGGAGGCGCTGCTCGGGCTGGGTGACCTGCGGGCCGCCCGGGAGCAGGCCACGGCCGCCGTCGGGACGCCCGCCCACGACCGGGGCCGGGTGCACCGGCTCGCGATGCTGTGCGAGATCCAGCTGCGCCAGGGCGAGGCCGATCAGGCGGTGGCCTCGGCGGCCGAAATGGCCGAGCGGGCCAAGGGGATGGAGTCGCTGCGCCTGCGCGACCGGCTGCGCGCGGTCCGGGAACAGCTGTTGACCAGCGGTTGTTCGGGGGCCGGGGAAACGGCCGAACTCATCGACGGGGCGCTGCGCGTTCCGCTGTGACATCCCCGGTGGCGTTCTCTGCGCCGCCCTGTGCGCGTTCCCCTGGGCCGGGGTGAACTGCTGCCATGTTGCCACCTACTCGATCGGAAGGTGGCACAACCGTGCAGTGGATGAACCTGAGTGAGCAAACCGTGTACACGAACCGCTGGTTCGACGTGAATCTCGCCGATGTGGAGCTCCCCGACGGCCGGCACCTGGACCACTTCGTCATCCGGCTGCGCCCGGTCGCCGTCGCCACGGCCGTCAACGCGGCCAACGAGGTGCTGCTGCTGTGGCGCCACCGCTTCATCACCGACAGCTGGGGCTGGGAACTGCCCGCCGGGGTCGTGGAGGACGGGGAGTCCGTGGAGCGGGCGGCCGCCCGCGAGATGGAGGAGGAGTCGGGCTGGCGGCCCGGCCCCCTGCACCACCTGATGACCGTGGAGCCGTCCAACGGGCTCACCGACGCCCGCCACCACCTCTACTGGGCGGACGGGGCCACGTACATGGGCCACCCCGAGGACGACTTCGAGTCCTCGCGCCGCGAGTGGGTCCCCCTCAAGCTGGTCCCCGACATGATCGCGCGCGGCGAGATCCCGGCCGCCAACATGGCGGCCGGGCTGTTGCTGCTGCACCACCTGCGGCTCGGCTGAGCTGCAGGCGGCCGCCCGCAGCGCCGTAGGGGTCAGCCGTACGGGTAGAAGCCCGAGCCGGTCTTGCGGCCGAGGCGGCCGGCGTCGACCATGCGCTGGAGCAGCGGGGGAGCCGCGTACAGGGGCTCCTTGAACTCCGCGTACATCGAGTCGGCCACCGAGGCCACCGTGTCCAGGCCGATGAGGTCCGCGAGCTTCAGCGGGCCCATCGGGTGGGCGCAGCCCAGCTCCATGCCGTTGTCGATGTCCTCGCGGCTCGCGATGCCCGACTCGAACATCCGGATCGCGGACAGCAGGTACGGGATGAGGAGCGCGTTCACGACGAAGCCGGAGCGGTCCTGGGCGCGGATCGCGTGCTTGCCCAGCGCCTGGCCGACCAGCGCCTCGGCGCGCTTGACGGTCTCGTCGCTGGTGGTCAGCGCCGGGATCAGCTCGACGAGCTGCTGCACCGGAGCCGGGTTGAAGAAGTGGATGCCGATGACCTGGTCGGGACGCGAGGTCGCGACGGCCAGCTTGACCAGCGGGATCGAGGAGGTGTTGGAGGCGAGGATCGCGTCCGGGCGGGTGACCACCTGGTCGAGGACCTGGAAGATCTCCGTCTTGACCTGCTCGTTCTCGACGACCGCCTCGATGACGAGGTCGCGGTCGGCGAACTCGCCGAGGTCGGTGGTGAACGACAGGCGGGCCAGGGTCGCGTCCCGCTCCTCCTCGCTGATCTTGCCGCGTTCGGCGGCCCTGGTCAGAGAGGTGTGCAGGCGGGTCCGCCCGAGTTCGAGGGCCTCGCCGGTGGTTTCGGCGACCATCACCTCGAGCCCGCTCCGGGCGAACACCTCCGCGATGCCCGCGCCCATCTGGCCACAGCCCACTACGCCGACGCGTGCGATGTCGTCTGGGAGGTCCGTCACATCGTGCCTTTCGCTGCTCTCCATCGCGGGTCCCCCGTACTCGTGCAGTGGTAACTGCGTTCCGGCGCCCGCCACGCCCCCCGACGTTACCCCCGTCCTTGCCCGGCGTGTCGGGCCGGGGCGGGCATGCTGGGCGGACACGAGGCGATGTCACGGAACGGAACGGAGCGATTACATGACGTCCACGGAAAGGCGGGCCATCGGGGGGCGAGCCATCGGGAGGCGGGGAATGCTGGCCGGAGCGGCGGGGGTGCTGGCGGCGGTGGCGACGGCCCCCGCGCTGGCGTCCGGGAAGCCGCGGGCGGGGACGGCCGGGGAGGAGGAGCGGGCCCGGGCGGCGGACAAGGCGGCCTTCCGCGGGATGTGGGTCGCCTCCGTGGAGAACGTGGACTGGCCCTCGCGGAGCGGGCTTTCCGCGCGGGAGCAGCGCGCCGAGCTGCTGGACCTGCTCGACACCGCCGTCGACCGCCGCCTCAACGCGGTGATCCTCCAGGTCCGGCCCACCGCCGACGCGATGTGGCCCTCGGCGCGCGAGCCCTGGTCGCAGTGGCTCACCGGCGAGCAGGGCGTCGACCCCGGCTGGGACCCGCTGGGCACGGCGGTCGCCGAAGCGCACGCCCGGGGGCTGGAACTGCACGCCTGGTTCAACCCGTACCGGGTGGCCAACCACACCGACCGGAGCCTGCTCGTCCCCGAGCACCCGGCCCGCCGCAACCGGGACTGGACCGTGCCCTACGGCGGCAAGCTCTACTACAACCCCGGCCTGCCGGAAGTCCGCCGCTTCGTGCAGGACGCCATGCTCGACGCCGTCGCCCGCTACCCCCTCGACGGGGTGCACTGGGACGACTACTTCTACCCGTACCCCGTCGAAGGCCGCGATTTCGACGACGACGACGCCTACGAGCAGTACGGCCGGGCCTTCGCGACCCGCGCGGCCTGGCGCCGGAACAACACCGACACCCTGGTCCGCGAGATGTCCGAGCGGCTGCGGGCCCTGCGCCCCGCGACGCGCTTCGGCATCAGCCCCTTCGCCGTCTGGCGCAACTCCGACCGCGATCCGCTCGGTTCGCCGACCCAGGCGGGCGTCGGCACGTACGACGACCTGTACGCGGACACCCGCAAGTGGGTGCGCGAGGGCTGGATCGACTACATCGTGCCCCAGGCGTACTGGCAGATCGGCCACCCGACCGCCGACTACGCCGCGATCGTCCCCTGGTGGGCGAAGACCGTCGCCGGCACCCGCGTCCAGCTCTACGTGGGGGAGGCGCTGTACCGCTGCGACGCGCAGAGCTCCACCGCCGCCTGGCGCGATCCGCGCGAGCTGTCCCGGCACCTGCGGTTCGCCGCCGGATACCCGGAGGTCCGCGGCCACGCCTACTTCTCCGCGAAGCAGGTGGACGCGGACCCCAACGGGGCGATGGCGCGGGTGGTCGCCGATCACTATCCGACGGCGGTGGCCGTGCCACCGCGCTGACCGGGCCACCCCGCCGACCCGGCCGTCCTCGGGGGCTTCAGGGGCAGCCCGTCAGTGGTCGTGGTCGGCGGGGTGCTTCACGACGCAGTCGGGGCCGGGGGACATGACGGCCTCGTGTCCGTCCGTGAAGCGGACGCGGTAGGGAGGGGTGCCGTTCTCTCCCAGGACCTGGGTGATCTCACCGACCTTGTCGTGCTGGCCCACGATCCTGCCGTGCTGAACCAGCTGGTCGCCCTCGGTCGCGCGCATGCTGACCTCCTCGGTGGCGGTCCGATCCGGTGCTAGCAGTTTAGGTCGTCCTGCCCCTTTTTGGCCCATCGGGCCGCTGCGTCACCGCGATGCAGACGAGCACCGCGCAGGCGGCGACGGGCGCCGCCGGGGAGAGGTGTTCGCCGAGCAGCAGCACCGACCACAGCAGGGTCAGCAGCGGCTGCGCGAGCTGCAGCTGGCTCGCGCGGGCCGCGCCGATCTCGGCCATGCCGCGGTACCAGACGAAGAGGCCGAGGAAGGAGGAGCCGACCGCCACCCAGACCAGCCCGGCCACCCCGCGGCCGGTCAGCTCGACCGGCTCGTACGCGAGCCCGAGCGCGGAGCCGGCCACGCCGATCGGCAGGCACAGCACCAGCGCCCAGGCGATCACCTGCCAGCCGGGCATCAGCCGGGCGAGGCGCCCGCCCTCGGTGTACCCGGCCGCGCACACCAGCAGCGCGGCGAAGAGGAAGGCGTCGCCGGCCGAGAGGGCGCCGCCGCTCTGGGCCACCGTGAAGCCGAGCACGATCACCGCGCCGGCCACGGCCGCGATCCAGAACCGGCGCGAGGGCCGGGCTCCGGTGCGCAGCGAGGACACGACGGCGGTGGTGAGCGGGAGCAGTCCGACGACCACGGCGGCGTGCGAGGTGGTGGAGGTCTGCAGCGCCAGGGTGGTCAGCAGCGGGAAGCCGACGACCACGCCGCCGGCCACCACCACCAGGCCCGCCCAGTGGGCGCGGTCGGGCACCCGGACGCGCAGGGCCAGCAGGAAGGCGCCGGCCGTGAGGCCCGCGAGCAGACAGCGCAGGCCGAAGAGGGACCACGGGCCGAAGCTCTCCAGGCCCCAGGCGGTACCGGGGAAGGTCAGCGAGAAGGTGACGACTCCGGCCGCGGCGAGCGTGGTGCCGCCGAGGGCGGGCCGACGGGTGCGCCGCCCGGTGGCGGAGGCACCAACTGCTATCGCGTTGGGGAGAGTAGCGCTATTCTGTGCTGTCATGTATGAGCGTAGCAGTGTGGCGGAACTGGCGGAATCCCTGCGAGCGGAGCTCAACCGCTACTCGGTAGGTGGAAAACTGCCATCGAGTCGTGTTCTGGTCGAGCAGTACCGGGTCAGTCCCGTCACCGTCTCCCGGGCCCTCGCCCAGCTGGCCGCCGAAGGCCTGGTGGTCACCCGCCCCGGAGCCGGCGTCTACCGCGCGCAGCCCCGTACACAGGCGACCGCGCCCGGCGACACCTCCTGGCAGGCCGTCGCCCTGAGCGCCGAGGACGCGGGCGAGGTGGTCCCGCGCTCCGTGGACGCCACCGGGGTGCTGGTCACCCTGGCCGCCCCGCCGGCCGGGGTCATCGAACTGCACAGCGGCTACCTGCACTCGGTGCTCCAGCCCGAGCGGGCCATGGCGGCGGCCCTGGCCCGGGCCGGCCGGCGGCCCGGGGTGTGGGGGAGGCCGCCCGTCGAGGGGCTGCCGGAGCTGCGGGACTGGTTCGCGCGGGAGATCGGCGGGGCCGTCGCGGCCGGAGACGTCCTGGTGACCGCGGGCGGCCAGAGCGCGCTCGCCACCGCCCTGCGGGCGCTCGCCCCGCCCGGGGCGCCGATCCTCGTCGAATCCCCCACCTATCCGGGACTGCTGGCCCTCGCCCGGGCCGCCGGCTGCCGCCCGGTGCCGGTCCCGGTGGACGCGGACGGGGTCCGGCCGGAGCTGCTGGCCGCCGCCTTCGAAGCGACCGGGGCGCGGGTGTTCGTATGCCAGCCGCTGTTCCAGAACCCGACCGGGGCCGTGCTGTCCGGCGAGCGGCGGGGGGAGGTGCTGCGGATCGCGCGCGCCGCCGGGGCGTTCGTACTGGAGGACGACTACGCGCGCTATCTGGCCCACGAGGACTCCGGCCCGCTGCCTGCGACGCTCGCCGCCGAGGATCCCGACGGGGTGGTCGTCCACGTGCGGTCGCTGACCAAGGTCACCTCGCCCAGCCTGCGGGTGGGCGCACTGGCGGCCCGCGGCCCGGTCTTCGACCGGCTGCGCGCCATCCAGGTCGTGGACACCTTCTTCGTGCCCCGGCCGCTCCAGGAGACCGCCCTGGAGCTGGTGGGCGCACCGGCCTGGCCGCGCCACCTCAAGTCCGTGGCCGCCGAACTGCGCCACCGCCGCGAGGTCCTCACGGGAGCGCTGCGGCGGGAGCTGCCGGAGCTGGAGGTGCCGCATCCGCCGCGCGGCGGCTACCAGGTGTGGGCGGGGCTCGGCGCGGGCGAAGACGAAGCGGCCTTCGTGGCGGCCGCGCTGCGGGCCGGGGTGGCGGTGGCCCCGGGGCGGGCGTACTTCTGCGCGGAGCCGCCCGGCCCGTTCGTCCGGCTGAGTCTCGCCGGGGTGTCCGGCGGGGGTGAACTGACCCAGGCCGTCCGGCGGTTGCGGGCCGGGCAGGGTCCGAAGGGGGCTGGGCAGGGTCCGATGGAGACGCGCCAGGATCCGAAGGGGACGCGGCAGGATCCGAAGGGGACGCGGCAGGATCCGAAAGGGACGGCCTAATTCGGTTGAGGCGCCGGTGGGGCGTGCCTAGCCTGCGGCCATGGACGACAGCACAGACACCAGCGGTTCGGGCATCCGGATCACCACGCTAGCGGAGCGGCCCGAACTGGCGGCCCGGCTCTGGGACATGAAGGACTCGTGGCCCGAGTTCGCCGAACACGACTCGCTGGCCTGGCTGCTGTATCCGCGGATGGTGGCCGAGTTGCCGGAGTACGTCCTGGTCGCCACGGACGGGGACGCGGTGGTCGCCCGGGGCTTCAGCGTGCCCTTCGCGCAGCACGCGCCGGGCCGCGACGGGGCGCTGCCCGCGCAAGGCTGGGACCGGATCCTGATGTGGGCCTTCTCCGACCTGCGGCGCGGGGTCGAGGCCGACACCGTCAGCGCGATCGAGATCAGCGTCGCGACCGACCGGCAGGGCGAGGGGCTCTCGGGCCGGATGCTCGCCGCGATGCGGGAGAACGCCCGAGGGCACGGGTTCGGCGAGGTGGTGGCCCCGGTGCGGCCCAGCGGGAAGCCCGCGGAGCCGGACACCCCGATCCACGCGTACGCGTACCGCACCCGTGAGGACGGCCTCCCGTACGACCCGTGGCTACGGGTCCACGTGCGGGCGGGCGGCGTCATCGACTCGGTGGCCCCGCTGTCGATGACGATCACCGGCTCCCTCGCGCAGTGGCGGGATTGGACCGGCCTGCCCTTCGACACGGCCGGCCCGGTCCACGTCCCGGGCGCCCTGTCCCCGGTCCACTGCGAACCGGAGCAGGGCTTCGCGGTCTACGTGGAGCCGAACGTCTGGGTCCGGCACGCCCTCTCCTAGAGGAGCGCGATGGGGGCGGTGGCGGAGGAGGAGAGGTAGATCCCGCCGATGCCCGCGTAGGTGGCCCGGTAGCCGCGCAGGATCTCGTCCAGCGGGATCGTCAGCCGGGCCGGGCTGTCGCAGCGGGCGGCTCCGAACTGGTCGGTGACGGCGGTGCAGAGGGTCCGGCCACCGACGGTGGTGAAGGTGACGGGTACGCCGTCCAGCCCGGCCGGGGCGTCCGCGATCCGCACGGTGGTGCTGAGGTTCCTGACCCCGAAGAGCAGCCCGTTCAGCTTCGCCGGACCGGCCGTGGTGACCGTGGCTACGGCGGGCCGGACCAGCTCGGGCGCCTCGCAGAGCTGGGTGCCGGGAGCGAAGACCTGCCCGGTGGGGCAGGCCACGACGGTGGCGGTCCCGCCCCCGCACTGGACGTAGAACCGCTGGTCCTGCGGTCGCGGCAGCCGCACGGTGACGCCCCCGGCGCACGAGCCCTCGGCGGCGCTCGCGGGCGCGGCCCCCAGGCCCACGACCGGTAGACCCACGGCGAGTACCGCCCCGACGGCCGACGCGGCGAGCCGGGCCCACCCCTTGCCGATACGCAACACCCTTGCCCCCAGATCACTCACTGTGACGAAATGAATACGAAGTGACTATAGGGACGGGTGTGTGGCGGGCGCAACGCTCTCCGGGCATCGCCAGGAAGTGCGAATATCCGCTAGCTTGAACGCGTTCAGTTCAAGCGGGGCCGGCACGGGGAGCGGGCATGGCGGGGATCGCGACGCCCGGGCGGCGAGCTGCGGGCGCCGGCTCCGCGACACGCAGGGCGCGGGCCGCCCACTCGTGGCAGCGGGGGATCGCGCTGACCGCGCTGATCCTCCCGGTGGCGCCCGTGGCGGTGCTGCTCAAGGAGGGCGCACCACCCTTCGGGCCGGTCGTCCCGCTCCTCGTGCTCGCGGTGCCGACGGTGCTGCGCGGGAACCGGGCCTGGTTCAGGACCTCGTGCGCGGTCCTCGCCGTCGTGGTGGCGGGGTGGTCGCTCCTCGTCGCACCGGAGGGAGTGTGGTTCCTGCTTCCGGTGTCCCTGCTCCTGCTGTGCGCCGGCCTGGCCGACCCGCGCGCGCACCCGGCCGTGGCCGGGGTCTCGACCTTCCTCGCCGTGGCCGTCGGGGTGGTGCCCGGCCTCGTCGCGATCGGCGCCGCCCTCACGCTGGTCGGCCGCTAGGCCGAGACGGCCTAGGTCGTCTCTTTCGGATCTTGTCGGCCGAGCCCGCGGCGTCTGGTGCCGTGCCTGGGCGTGCTGTCGGGGCGCTCGCGTACTGGGCGTACGTGGTCAAAGAGACGGCCTAGCGGCCCCGGGGCTTCCCGCGCTTGCCGGTGGACTTCGCCGTGGCCTTGCCACCCTTGGGTGCGCCGGAGCGCGGGTTCTTGGCGGCGGGCTTGCCGCCCGAGCGGGGGGCCGGCTTGCGCGCCGGCTTCGCCTTCTTCGGTTCGGGCTCGGGCTGCGTACGGCCGCGTCCGCGCGAGCTGTTGACCGTACGCCCGCGCACGATCCCGATGAACTCCTCGACCAGTTCGGGCGTCTCGTCCGCCTCGGGCCACGACAGTGCGACACGCGACTCGGGGGCGTCCACGAGGGTCCGGTACGTGAGGTCCTTGCGGTGGTGCAGCCGCGCGAGCGACTGGGGCACGACCAGCACTCCGATGCCCGCGGCCACCAGCTCGATCGCGTCGGCCGTGGTCTCCGGGCGCTGGAGCGCGGCCTTGCCCGGCAGCTGCTCCCACTCCAGGGTGTCGTCCAGCGGGTGGAGCACGATGTCGTCGGCCAGCTCCTCGATCGACAGCTCCTCGGACGCGGCCATGAGGTGGTCCTTCGGGATCACGACGACCGTGGTCTCGGTGTAGAGCGGGATCGCGCTGAGGTCCGTACGGTCGATCGGCAGCCGGACGAACCCGGCGTCGGCGCCGCCGCCGCGCAACAGGGCGGGTGCTTCGGCCGGAGCGACCTGGACGAGGGTCAGCGGAACGTCGGGCAGGCGTTCCTTCCAGATCCGGACCCACTTCGTGGGAGTCACCCCGGGGACGTATGCGAGCTGGAACGACGGGGGTGTCCGGGAGTCTGTCACCCGGCCAGATTACCGGCCGTGGTCGGAGGTGGCGCACATGCTCGATACCCTGGACCCCATGACGTCGCACCAGACCACCCAGACCATGAAGCCCGCTACCGCGGCGAAGAAGCTGGGTGTGTACCTCGAGGCCACCCCCGCAGAGTTCCAGGAGGGTGTCGTCTCGCGCACCGAGCTCACCGCCCTCCAGGCCGAGCCGCCCCAGTGGCTGCAGGACCTCCGAGCCAGCGGCCCGCACCCCCGTCCGGTGGTCGCGTCGAAGCTCGGCGTCTCCATCGCCGGTCTGGCGCGCGGCGGTGTCACCGAGGCGCTCACCACGGAGCAGATCGAGGCTCTGAAGCAGGAGATGCCGGAGTGGCTCGCCAAGGAGCGCGCCACCCAGGCTGACGTCCGCAAGGAGGCCGTCCGCATCAAGCAGATGCAGGCGGAGAAGGCCGAGAAGGCGCAGAAGACCGAGAAGTAGCACGGAGCCGTGGTCCCCGGTCGGCCCGCACCCGGCGTGAGATGCTGGTGCGCGTGACGATCGAGGACCTGGTGAGGCTGCGGCGGGCCCGGGACCGGATGGACCGCGACTACGCCGAGCCGCTGGACGTACCGGCGCTGGCGTCCGGAGCCCTCATGTCGCCCGGGCACTTCTCCCGCAGCTTCCGGGCGGCCTTCGGGGAGACCCCGTACAGCTATCTGATGACCCGCCGCGTCGAGCGGGCGAAGGCGCTGCTGCGCCGGGGCGACCTGAGCGTGACCGAGGTCTGCTTCGCCGTCGGATGCACCTCGCTGGGATCGTTCAGCTCGCGCTTCACGGAGCTGGTCGGCGAGACCCCGAGCGCGTACCGGGCCCGGCGCCACGAGGAGGGCGCCGCCATCCCGGCGTGTGTCGCCAAGGTCCTCACCCGTCCGGTCCGCAGGCCTGCGGGCAGCGGGGGAGCGGGATCCGCGGCCGCGTCGTAGCGTCGGGGCATGACCATCAAGCTCGCGCAGTGCTTCATCGCCGTCGACGACCACGACAAGGCGCTCGCCTTCTACCGCGACGCCCTCGGCATGGAAGTGCGCAACGACGTCGCGTTCGAGGGGATGCGCTGGGTGACCGTCGGCTCGCCCGAGCAGCCCGACGTGGAGATCGTCCTCGAACCGCCGCTCGCCGATCCCGGGGCGTCGCCGGCCGACCGGCAGGCGATGGCGGAACTGCTGGCCAAGGGCGTGCTCCGCGGGGTGATCTTCGCGACGGACGACGTGGACGCCACCTTCGAGCGGATCCGGGCCACCGGCGCGGAGGTGCTCCAGGAGCCCGTCGACCAGCCGTACGGGGTCCGCGACTGCGCCTTCCGCGATCCGGCCGGCAACATGCTCCGCTTCAACCAGCCCCGGAACCGCTGAGCCGCGGAACCGCTGCCCCCGAAGCCTCTGAGCCCGGAGCCGCTGCCCCCGTTCCGGGCCCTCACCCGGCCGCGGCGAACCCCGGGACCGTCGGCAGCACCTGTTCGGCGACCCGCAGAACGACCGCGTCGTCGGGCACCGTGCCGTCGGAGCGCCACAGGGTCAGCTCGTAGGAGCCGCCGCCGTCCCGCGGGTCCATGGCCACCACGAGGGCGCGGGTCGGAACACCGGGGCCGCTGCTCGTATCGCTGCCGTCCAGGCGGAAGCTGATGCTGAGCGTGCGGTCCGAGTAGAAGGTGGCCGGACGGCCCAGCACCGTCCGCGGCGGCTTACCGTCCCCGAGGAGCCCGGCCACGGTGGCGACCGTCAGCCCGTCGCGGGAGGCCCTCAGGTGCACCGTGTAGGTCTCGAACTCGACCGAGGCCGTAGGGGTGTGGATCTCCTCGCCGCTGCCGGCCGGCTTGGAGCTGCTCGCGCCACCGCCCGCGCTCTTCGCGACCTCCCCCGGAGTGCCCAGCAGGCTGGGGAGATCGGGACGGTGCAGCGCCGCACACAACTGGGACCCGGTGGCCTCCGCGGTCCTCTCCGCGGGGCTCTTCCCCGGCGTCTTCTCCGCCTGGACCTGCGGGCAGGCGACGGGCTTCGGCTCGCCGGTCGTACCGGCCGCCTGCCCGGTCACCCAGAGGCCGAGTCCCATGCCCCCGATCAGCACCACGGCCGTGATGCCCTGGCCTATCGCCGCGCCCGTTGTGATCGTCCCGACGCCTTCGGTCATGTCCCCCACCTGCTGTGATCCCCCGATATGTGCCCGAGGAACGTAACCCGTGATCATCGGGCGGACAAGGGAGTAACACGGGTGTGACTTGGCGCCGTAGCTGGCCCCTCTGGCCAACTACAGCGCTCAGCTCTCGTGGGGCGTGCGGCCCCGCCGGCTAGATCGGAAGGCCGAGTTCTCCCGCGAGGAGCGTTTGTGTGATCTTGGGGCGGTCCCAGAGGGCCAGGATCTCGTTCGCGAGGGTTGCAACGGGCAGGTGGTCCTTGTCCCGCACCTTGATGGCTGCCGCCTTCAGGGTGCGCGGGACGGTTCCGGCGTCCAGGAGGACGCGCCATTCCTGCGCGCCGATCTCCAGGAACTCCAGTCCCGTGAGCTCAGCGACCTCCAGGGGGTCGGCCAGTGTGCCGGGCATGGCGGTCAGAGTGCGCAGACGGGGCAGTCCGACGAGAGGCGTGAGGCTGAAGGGTGCGCCGTCCCAGGCCCCGATGGACAGGACCTCCAGGGTGGGATGGGCGGCAGCTCGGATGGTCTCGAGGCATCCGGTGCCGACTTTGGCCTCGGAGGGCGGCTCGTCTGCGCGGCGGCCATGGACTTCTTCTCGCATCCGGCCCAGGACGAAATCGGTGAGGGAATCGGCTACCAGGTCGGCACCGAGGCTCTGCTCGTGGTCGACCAGGATGATCTGCCCGAAGTAGCCGGTGGGGCCGGGGGTCAGGTCGACGGCGAATTCGTCGCCGCCGTTGGTCCCGAAGCCGATCCAGCCAGGAGAGCCGGCCAGACCCTGCACCGCTGCGTCGGGCCCTGTACCGACCGCATGCGTCGCGCCGTGGTCCCAGCCGGGGTGACGCACTGCCGCGTCGACGCTGTACAGGTGCTCCAGGCCGGAGAGCTCGCAGCCGACCGCCTCGCCGGCCCGGTCCGCCTCCTCGAGATCGAAGTCGTCGTCCTTGCCGTACACCCGTGTCACCCGGTACAGCGCCTTGAGCTCATCGGACAGCGTGACACCAAGGCGTGCCTCGGCTGCGGCGATCTCCTCCTCCGTCGCTCCGACGGCTCCGGGCAACCGCTCACGCAGCGTCCGCTCCAGCAACTCAGGATCCGCCGAAGGCGACGGCACCGCTCCGGGCACCGGATCGGGATGGCGGAGCCAGGGCTCGGCAAGGGAGCCTTCGGCCAGAACCAGCACCCCCAGGTCCGGGCAGCCGAGAGCCGGTTCCACGGCCGCGCTCGGCCAGACCAGGCCGAGCGTGGTCCGACCATCCGGCTGGACCTCCGCGCTGAACGCGATCTCCTGAACTCCGCCGCGTGCGAGCGCCCGCTGTATGTCCTCCACCGCGGCCCGTGCTGTCGGCGACATGGATCCCCGGTACGCAAGGCTCGTGCCGTACGGGCTGATGCGCCCTGCAACACGTGCCGGCCGGGCAGCACGCCGATCCGTGTCGTCGGCCAGCATGAGCCGGAGCACGGGTTCCCAGGTCGCGAAGTCGGATACCGATGACAAGGGGGGCCTCTGATCAAGCATGTGCAGACCGTATGCGGAGCCAATGACAAGCGAGGCACTGGGCCGCCGCTCACAAACGCCCCAGGTGAGAGGCGGCCACTAACCTGCGGTCGGGGACCAGCCCACCCGGCACCCCCGAACCGGGCGTCCTGACGTTGGCCGGCCCCTCTAGGTCTTGCTCCGCACCCGCCGGCGCCGGCCTGGCGGCCGTCCAGACCGGCGGACGGGGCGACGTCACCCAGGGACGCCGAGCGGCGGGTGCTCGAGCACACGGGGCTTGTACTCGACCAGCTGGATACGGCCGTCGAAGGTGCGGTGCTCGATCATCTCGAGGGCGACGTCCGGATAGCCGTCGTAGATGCGTTCTTCGCCCGTGGCTCCGGTGATCACCGGGAACATCACGACCCGGAAGCGGTCGACGAGTCCGGCACGTAGCAGGGACCGGCACAGGCTGAGGCTGCCGATCGTGCTGAGGAGCCCCGAGCCACTCGACTTCATGGCGCGGACCGCCTCGATGGCATCGTCGCGGACGAGCGTGGAGTTGGCCCACTTCAGTGGCTCCTCGAGTGAGGAGGAGAACACCACTTTGGACGCTTGCGTGAGCTCGTCAACGGATGCCTCTTCTTCGGGCCTGAACTCGTCTTGGCCATGCGGGACCTCGCCGGCGGCGAAGCCCGACATCAGGCGGTAGGTGTTTGCTCCCATCAGGTAGGTGGCCTCGGGCTGCTCGCCGAGCCATGCGAGGTACTCCGGGCCCTCGAGGCCCCAGAACCCGGGCCATCCCTCTCCCGATGCGTGGCCGTCGAGGGAGGTGATGAAGTCGACGAGAAGCTCCGACATGGCGGTGTCCTTTCCTGGAGTGTCACGAGCTTGGACTCGCCGGGCGCCACAAACTCATCGGCCGCGCTGTGGAGCAACGAGAAAACCCATGACACTGCAGCCGATCAGACCGGTGGTGCGCCACCCGCGAACGGCCCGGGCCAACCGTCACGCCCAGCCGGGCCAGGTACAACGCTCAGGGGCCAACGGAAACGCTCAGTCACAACTGGGAGGGCGGGGCAGGATGACTGCTTTGCATAAACGTGCGGTCATACGTATAGTCATGCCATCGAGGAGGAGGGTCCGATGGTGGTACGTGTAGCGGTGGCCGGTGCGAGCGGATACGCGGGCGGGGAAGTGCTGCGCCTGCTGCTCGCCCACCCCGAGGTGGAGATCGGCGCGCTGACCGCGAACTCCAACGCCGGGCAGCCGCTCGGCGCGCTCCAGCCGCACCTGGTGCCGCTGGCCGGACGCGTTCTGGAGGCGACCACGCCCGAGGTGCTCTCCGGTCATGATGTCGTCTTCCTGGCTCTTCCGCACGGCCAGTCCGCCGCGGTGGCCGCCCAGCTCGGCGAGGACGTGCTCGTCGTCGACATGGGCGCCGACCACCGGCTCCGGGACTCCGCCGACTGGGACAAGTTCTACGGCGCCCCGCACGCCGGGACCTGGCCCTACGGCCTCCCCGAGCTGCCCGGCGCCCGCGCCGCGCTGGCCGGCTCCAAGCGCATCGCCGTCCCCGGCTGCTACCCGACAGCCGTCTCGCTCGCGCTGTTCCCGGCCTACGCCGCGCAGCTCGCCGAGCCCGAGGCCGTGATCGTCGCCGCCTCCGGCACCTCCGGCGCCGGAAAGGCGCTCAAGCCGAACCTGCTGGGCTCCGAGGTCATGGGCTCCATGAGCCCGTACGGGGTCGGCGGCGGCCACCGCCACACGCCCGAGATGGTGCAGAACCTCAGCCCCGTCGCCGGACAGCGGGTCTCCGTCTCCTTCACGCCCACGCTGGCGCCGATGCCCCGCGGCATCCTGGCCACCTGCACCGCCAAGGCGCTGCCGGGCACCACGGCCGACGCGGTCCGCGCCGCGTACGAGAAGGCGTACGCCGACGAGCCCTTCGTACACCTGCTGCCCGAGGGGCAGTGGCCGGCGACGGCGTCCGTCTACGGTTCCAACGCCGTCCAGATCCAGGTCGCGTACGACGAGGGCGCGCAGCGGATCATCGCGATCAGCGCCATCGACAACCTGACCAAGGGCACTGCCGGCGGCGCGGTCCAGAGCATGAACATCGCCCTGGGGCTCCACGAGAGCCTGGGTCTTTCCACGATCGGAGTCGCACCGTGAGTGTCACGGCAGCACAGGGGTTCACGGCGGCGGGCATCGCCGCCGGGATCAAGGCGAACGGCAATCCCGACCTGGCCCTCGTGGTCAACAACGGACCGCGCCTGGCCGCGGCCGGCGTCTTCACCTCCAACCGGGTCAAGGCCGCGCCCGTCCACTGGTCCGAGCAGGTCCTGCGCGGCGGCACCGTCAGCGCGGTGGTCCTCAACTCCGGCGGCGCCAACGCGTGCACCGGCCCCAAGGGCTTCCAGGACACCCACGCCACCGCCGAGAAGGTCGCGGAAGCCCTGGGCGGGGACGTCAACGCCGGAGAGGTCGCCGTCGCGTCCACCGGCCTGATCGGCGTCCTGCTCCCCATGGACAAGCTCCTCCCGGGCGTCGGGACCGCCGCCGCCGCGCTCTCCGCCGACGGCGGCGAGGCCGCCGCCATCGCCATCAAGACCACCGACACCGTGCACAAGACGGCCACGGCCGGCCAGGACGGCTGGACCGTCGGCGGGATGGCCAAGGGCGCGGGCATGCTCGCCCCGGGCCTGGCCACCATGCTCGTCGTCCTCACCACGGACGCGGACCTGGACAGCGGCACCCTCGACAAGGCGCTGCGCGCGGCGACCCGCACCACCTTCGACCGGGTCGACTCCGACGGCTGCATGTCCACCAACGACACGGTGCTGCTGCTCGCCTCCGGCGCGTCCGGCCAGGTGCCGGCGTACGAGGCGTTCGCGGAGGCCGTACGCACGGTCTGCGACGACCTGGCCCGCCAGCTGATCGGCGACGCCGAGGGCGCCAGCAAGTCCATCCGCATCGAGGTCGTCGGCGCGGCCACCGAGGACGACGCGGTCGAGGTCGGCCGGTCCATCGCCCGGAACAACCTGCTCAAGTGCGCCATCCACGGCGAGGACCCGAACTGGGGCCGCGTCCTGTCCGCGATCGGCACCACGAAGGCCGCCTTCGACCCGGACCGGCTGAACGTCGCCATCAACGACGTCTGGGTCTGCAAGAACGGCTCGGTCGGCGAGGACCGCGACCTGGTCAGCATGAAGGGCCGCGAGGTGCGCATCACCGCCGACCTGTCCACCGGTTCGCAGTCCGCGGTCATCTGGGCCAACGACCTGACCGCCGAGTACGTCCACGAGAACAGCGCGTACTCCTCATGAGCACGGCGGGCAAGCACACCGCGCGCAGGCACACCGCCCTGCCCAAGGCCGAGATCCTCATCGAGGCCCTGCCCTGGCTGACCCGGCACAACGGCAAGGTCGTCGTCATCAAGTTCGGCGGCAACGCCATGATCGACGAGGACCTGAAGGCCGCCTTCGCCCAGGACGTCGTCTTCCTGCGCCAGGCCGGCCTCAAGCCGGTCGTCGTGCACGGCGGCGGTCCGCAGATCAACGCCCAGCTCGACAAGCAGGGCCTGGTCAGCGAGTTCAAGGCGGGTCTGCGCGTCACCACGCCCGAGGCGATGGACGTCGTACGGATGGTCCTGGCGGGGCAGGTCCAGCGCGAGCTGGTCGGGCTGCTCAACCAGCACGGGCCGCTGGCCGTCGGCATGACCGGCGAGGACGCGCACACCATCACCGCGACCAAGCACCTGCCCGAGATCGACGGCGAGAGCGTCGACATCGGACGGGTCGGCGAGATCACCACCATCGACACCGGCGCGATCGAGGCGCTTTTGGCGGACGGCCGGATCCCGGTCATCTCCTCCATCGCGCGCAGCGCCGACGACCACCACGTGTACAACGTGAACGCGGACACGGCCGCCGCGGCGCTCGCCGCCGCGCTCGGCGCCGAGACGCTGATGGTCCTCACCGACGTGGAGGGTCTCTACGCGGACTGGCCCAACAGCGACGAGGTCATCAGCCGGCTCACGGTGAGCCAGCTGGAGAAGCTGCTGCCCGAGCTGTCCAGCGGCATGGTCCCCAAAATGGAGGGGTGCCTGCACGCCGTCCGCAACGGGGTGACCACCGCCAGAGTGATCGACGGCCGGGTCCAGCACTCGATCCTGCTGGAGATCTTCACGGACGAGGGCATCGGCACGATGGTCGTGCCCGACGCACAGGCAGCAGATACCCAGGAAGGGGACCCCGCATGACCGGCAACCAGGCCACCGGCAACCAGCTCTTCGCCGCCCGCTGGCAGGGCGCGCTGACCAACAACTACGGCACCCCCGCGCTGGCGCTCGTACGCGGCGAGGGTGCGCAGGTCTGGGACGCGGACGGCAAGCAGTACACCGACTTCGTCGGCGGGATCGCGGTGAACGCGCTCGGCCACGCGCACCCGGCCATCGTGACCGCGGTGACCGAGCAGATCTCCACCCTGGGCCACGTCTCCAACCTCTACGCCTCCGAGCCGGTCCTCGCGCTCGGCGAGCGGCTGCTCCAGCTCTTCGGCCGCCCCGGCAAGATCTTCTTCTGCAACTCCGGCGCCGAGGCCGTCGAGGCCGCCTTCAAGATCGGCCGGCTGACCGGGCGGACCCACATGGTCGCCACCGACGGCGGCTTCCACGGCCGCACCATGGGCGCCCTGGCCCTCACCGGCCAGCCCAAGAAGCAGGGTCCGTTCCTGCCGCTGCCCGGAGACGTCACGCACGTCCCCTACGGCGATGTGGAGGCCCTGCGGGCCGCCGTCACCGAAGAGACCGCGCTCGTGATCATCGAGCCGATCCAGGGCGAGAACGGCGTGGTCGTTCCCCCGGCGGGCTACCTGACGGCCGCCCGCGAGATCACCCGGGCCACCGGCACCCTGCTCGTCCTCGACGAGGTGCAGACCGGCATCGGGCGCTGCGGCCAGTGGTTCGAGCACCAGGCGCACGAGGGCGTGGAGCCCGACCTCGTCACCCTCGCGAAGGGGCTCGGCGGCGGTCTGCCGATCGGCGCCGTCGCCGCCTTCGGGCCCGTGGCCGACCTGCTCCAGCCCGGTCAGCACGGCACCACCTTCGGCGGCAACCCGATCGCGTGCGCGGCCGGCCTCGCCGTGATCGACACCATCGCCGCGGACGGGCTCCTCGACCAGGTCAAGGAGCGCGGCGAGCGCCTGCGGGGCGGAATCGAAGGATTCGCACACCCGCTCGTCTCGCACGTCCGCGGTGCGGGCCTCCTGCTGGGTATCGTGCTGACCGAGCCGCTCGCACCGCAGGTGCAGCACGCGGCTCAGGACGCCGGCTTCCTGGTCAACGCGCCCGCCCCCGACGTCGTACGGCTCATGCCCCCGTACGTGCTTTCCGAGGCCGAGGTGGACGTGTTCCTCCAGGCGCTGCCCGGGGTGCTGGACGCGGCGAAGTCCGCCGCGGACGTGGACGGATGATCTATCGGGGAATGGGACGACGATGAGTCAGGCGCAGGAATACGAGCAGAACGGGCAGTCCGTTCCGCAGACTCGCACCGCCCGCCACCGCCGGATCGTGGACATCCTCAACCGGCAGCCGGTCCGCTCCCAGAGCCAGCTGGCCAAGCTGCTCGCCGACGACGGGCTGAGCGTCACCCAGGCGACGCTCAGCCGCGACCTCGACGAGCTCGGCGCGGTGAAGATCCGCAACACCGGCGGCGAGCTGATCTACGCGGTCCCCAGCGAGGGCGGCTTCCGCACCCCGCAGGCGCCGCTCGGCGAGTCGGCGAAGGAGGAGCGCATGCGGCGCCTCTCCGGCGAGCTGCTGATCTCCGCGGAGGCCTCCGCGAACCTCGTGGTCCTGCGCACCCCGCCGGGTGCGGCCCAGTTCCTCGCCTCCGCGATCGACCAGGCCGAACTCCAGGCCATCCTCGGCACGATCGCGGGCGACGACACCCTGATGCTGATCAGCCGCGACCCTGCGGGCGGCCAGGCCCTCGCCGACCACCTGCTGAGGCTGGCGCAGAAGGAAGGCTGAGCCCCCGCGGCTCCGTCCGGCACCGTCCGGCCCGTGGCGCCCGGAAAACCCTTCCCGGGTCCCGCGCCCGCGGCCGTAGCCTCGGGACGTGCTCCAAGTCGTCCTCGCCGCAACGGTGTTCGCCGCGGCCCTCGCCGTCTACGGGACCATCGGCCTGCGCTGGCGGCGCCGGGTCCGGCTGTGGCGCGCCTTCCTCGGGCGGGTCGCCGCCCTGGAGTTCGAGCCGTACCACGCCGCCGCGCTGAAGAACGAGGAGTCCGGGGCGGCCGCCGCCGAACTGCTCCGGGGCGGCCGCCTCGACATCGACGCGGACGGCGCGGTGCTCCTGACGGAGACGGGCCGCGGCCCCGGCCCGATCCCCGCCCACCCGGTGCCCGCCGGTCTGCTGGAGGCCTTGCGCCGCCATGATCCCGAGCCGGTGTCGATCGGCTGGATCGAGCGCCACGACGCGGAGTACGCGACCGTGCGCTTCGCCCACCGCGAGGAGCGGGAGGCCCTGCTGCCCGTGCGCCCGCGCCCGCCCGTCGTCACAGAGGGCAGCTTGCGGGCCTGCTGCGGTTGTGTGGGCGTGGTCCTGCTGGTGGTCTGCTGGATCGCGGCCGCCGAACTGCTGGTGGTGTCCCGCCCGCACGGTGTCCTGGAATGGGCCGCCTCGGGCGTGACGGCCCTCTGCCTGGGGCTGCTCTGGTACGCCGACGGCTTCGCCAAGGCGGTCCGCGCCCGTACGGAGTCCGGCGACCCCCTGTGGGACCGCATCCACGGCGAGCGGCACCCCGCTGTCGAAGGCCTGGACGAGCGGCAGCGGCTCCACCTGCTCAGGAGCCTCGACGACTGCGGCAGGTGGCGCGGCACCGACCGGGTCGAACGCGATGACGGCGCCGACCACGATGACGGCGCCGACGACGATGCCGACGAGGACGACAGCTGGTGGGACGAGGCCCGGTGGGCGGACGCGTATCACTACCGGGCCTCGGACGCCGAACAGTCGGGCCCCGGGACCCGGGACCCCTCCTAGTAGCGGGTGACGGCGAGCGGCCCCGACTCCGTGCCGATCGCGATGTGCGGCTGCCTGCGCGGGTCCGCCCAGCGCAGCACCGCGCGCATCGCGCTCTCGGGGACCGAGACGCAGCCGGCCGTCGCGCCCTTGCCGTTCACGTGCAGGAAGATGCCCGCGCCCCGGCCCCGTACCGGGTGCTCGTAGTTGAAGGCGATGACCAGGGCGTGCGCGTACTGCTGCGTGTACGCGGTCAGGTGCTCGGCCTCGCCGGGCGCGCAGTCCGCGGGCAGCGGCTCCACCCAGCGGTTGTAGCTCGCCGAGGCATTGTCCTGGCACCACCAGGAGTCGGGGGTCACCCGCCGGTAGCGGGACGCCGTACGGGCCGGGGCGGGCGCGATGCCGAAGGCGTAGGGGAGCGCGTACAGGCCGGCCGGGGTGGTGTCCGTGCCCTGGGTCCGGGTCGCGCCCTCGGTCAGCCCGTTCGCGCCGAAGCGGGCCGGCGCGCTCCCCGCCGCGTACCAGCGTCCCGCCCACCGGTCCCACCAGGTCAGACGCCCGGTCGTGGAGCCGGGGGCCGGAGCCACGGCGGTGATCAGCTGGCTGCCGCCGCCGGTGTCGGCGAGCCGGGCGGGGAGCGGCGGGTCACCGTGGGAGCCCTGTACCAGCAGGCTGGTGACGATCAGTGAGGTGGCGAGGAGCGCGGTACGCAGCACATGTCAGACGGTACGGGGCGGAAGGGGCAGCGGCAGCGCAGGCAGGCCGTCGACGCTCACTCCGATGAACTCCTTCTTCTCGCAGTACTCGTTGAACTCCTCGTCCGTCTTGCGGCCGAAGTACTCCGCGTGGAGGGTGCGCTCGCCCTGGTACTCCATGAAGGGGATGGCGTAACCGCACACGTCCGCGATCCGGCGGGCCCGTACCAGGATGACCGCGCGCGCCGCGGGCCCGTCGGCGTCACCGAACAGCTCGACGAGCCCGTCCCAGCGCGGGTCGTCGCGGAAGACGGCCTCGCCGTCGCCGTGGATGCGCACGATGTTCGGCGGCCCGCTGAACGCGCACCACATCAGCGTGATGCGGCCGTTCTCGCGGACGTGCGCGATGGTCTCGGCGCCGCTGCCGCCGAAGTCCAGGTAGGCGAGGGTCTGCTCGTCGATGACGACGAGCGTCCCGGCGCGGCCCTTGGGGGAGAGGTTGATGTGGCCGTCGCCGGACAGCGGGGCGGTGGCGGTGAAGAAGATCGGCTGTTCTTCGATGAAGGTGCGGAGCCTGCCGTCAATACGATCGTAGAGCTTTCCCATGACCGGATTATCGCCCTCGCTTCTGGGTCCGGTCACGGGATTCCAGCCGGTGAGACCGAGCCGGGAGCGGCGCAGCTCCACCTCCGCGCAGCGCGGGGTGCCCTCGGACTCGATTGACGAAACATGCAGAGCAGTGCATAGTTATGCCTACCGCGGTTGGACCTGACGGCGGATGCACTGTGTAAGGAGTAGCCCCATGGCCGAGCGCGTCGTACTCGCCTATTCAGGCGGTCTGGACACCTCCGTCGCCATCGGCTGGATCGCCGAGGAGACGGGCGCCGAGGTCATCGCCGTCGCGGTGGACGTCGGTCAGGGCGGCGAGGACCTGGACGTCATCCGCAAGCGGGCGCTCGCCTGCGGTGCGGTCGAGGCCGAGGTCGCCGACGCCAGGGACGAGTTCGCCGACGAGTACTGCCTCCCGGCGATCAAGGCGAACGCCCTCTACATGGACCGCTACCCGCTGGTCTCGGCCCTCTCGCGGCCGGCCATCGTCAAGCACCTCGTGGCCGCCGCCCGCAAGCACGGCGCGAGCACCGTCGCCCACGGCTGCACCGGCAAGGGCAACGACCAGGTCCGCTTCGAGGCCGGCATAGCCGCCCTCGGCCCCGACCTCACCTGCATCGCCCCGGTCCGCGACTACGCGATGACCCGCGACAAGGCCATCGCCTTCGCCGAGAAGGCGGACCTGCCGATCGCGACCACCAAGAAGTCCCCGTACTCCATCGACCAGAACGTCTTCGGGCGCGCCGTCGAGACGGGCTTCCTGGAGGACATCTGGAACGCGCCGATCGAGGACATCTACGAGTACACCGCGGACCCGGCCCTCCCGCGCGAGGCCGACGAGGTCGTCATCTCCTTCAAGGAGGGCGTCCCGGTCGCCATCGACGGCAAGCCCGTCACCGTGCTCCAGGCCATCCAGCAGCTCAACGAGCGCGCCGGGGCCCAGGGCATCGGCCGGATCGACATCGTCGAGGACCGGCTCGTGGGCATCAAGTCCCGCGAGGTGTACGAGGCGCCGGGCGCGATCGCGCTGATCACCGCCCACCAGGAGCTGGAGAACGTCACCGTGGAGCGCGAACTCGCCCGCTACAAGCGGCAGGTCGAGCAGCGCTGGGGCGAGATGGTCTACGACGGCCTGTGGTTCTCCCCGCTGAAGCGGGCGCTGGACGGTTTCATCAACGAGGCCAACCAGCACGTCAGCGGCGACATCCGGATGACCCTGCACGGCGGCCGCGCCGTCGTCACCGGCCGGAAGTCGGACGAGTCGCTGTACGACTTCAACCTCGCCACCTACGACTCGGGCGACACTTTCGACCAGTCGAAGGCCCAGGGCTTCATCGAGATCTTCGGCCTGTCCTCGAAGATCGCGGCCCGCCGCGACCTCGCCTGATCCACACCGTTCGTACCCTCGGTACCGGGGTACCCGCAGTACGAACCGCCTCCCCGTTACCTCCGCGGCGGGGAGGCGGTTGCACATCCGAAGCCATGCACGTTCTTGAGGAGCAGTAGCTGTGAGCAGCAACAACGGTGGTGACGTCCGGCTCTGGGGCGCCCGGTTCGCCGACGGTCCCGCCGAGGCCCTCGCGAAGCTGTCCGCGTCGGTCCACTTCGACTGGCGCCTGGCCCCGTACGACATCGCGGGCTCCAAGGCCCACGCCCGCGTGCTCGCCAAGGCGGGTCTGCTCACGGCCGACGAGCTCGGCCGCATGATCGCCGGCCTGGACCAGCTCGCGGTCGACGTGGAGAGCGGCTCCTTCACCGGCACCATCGCCGACGAGGACGTCCACACCGCCCTGGAGCGGGGCCTGCTGGAGCGGCTCGGCGCCGACCTCGGCGGCAAGCTGCGCGCCGGCCGGTCGCGCAACGACCAGATCGCCACCCTCTTCCGCATGTACCTGCGCGACCACGCCCGGATCATCGGCGGCCTCGTCGCCGAGCTCCAGGACGCGCTGGTCGGCCTCGCCGAGGCGCACGCCGACGTGGCCATGCCGGGCCGGACCCACCTGCAGCACGCGCAGCCGGTGCTCTTCGCCCACCACGTACTGGCCCACGTGCAGGCCCTGTCCCGGGACGCGGAGCGGCTGCGCCAGTGGGACACCCGGACCGCGGTGTCCCCGTACGGCTCGGGCGCCCTCGCGGGCTCCTCGCTCGGCCTGGACCCGGAGGCGGTCGCCGCCGAGCTGGGCTTCGAGCGCGGCTCGGTCGGCAACTCCATCGACGGCACGGCCTCGCGGGACTTCGTCGCCGAGTTCGCTTTCGTCACCGCGATGATCGGCATCAACCTGTCGCGGATCGCGGAGGAGATCATCATCTGGAACACGAAGGAGTTCTCCTTCGTGACCCTGCACGACGCCTTCTCCACCGGGTCGTCGATCATGCCGCAGAAGAAGAACCCGGACATCGCGGAGCTGGCGCGTGGCAAGTCGGGCCGCCTCATCGGCAACCTGACGGGCCTGCTCGCCACCCTGAAGGCCCTTCCCCTGGCCTACAACCGGGACCTCCAGGAGGACAAGGAGCCGGTCTTCGACTCCTGCGACACCCTCGAGGTCCTGCTGCCGGCCTTCACCGGCATGATGGCCACCCTCACGGTCAACCGGGAGCGGATGGAGGAGCTGGCCCCGGCCGGCTTCTCGCTCGCCACCGACATCGCGGAGTGGCTGGTCAAGCAGGGCGTGCCGTTCCGGGTGGCGCACGAGGTGGCCGGCGGCTGCGTCAAGGAGTGCGAGGGGCTCGGCATCGAGCTCGACGAGCTGACGGACGAACAGTTCGCGAAGATCTCGGAGCACCTGACGCCGGAGGTCCGTACGGTCCTCAACGTCAAGGGCGCGCTGGCCTCCCGCGACGGCCGCGGCGGCACCGCCCCGTCGGCGGTCGCGATCCAGCTGACGGAGCTGAAGGCCGACCTGGTCATCCAGCACGCCTGGGCCACGCACAAGAACTGACCGCGGTGCCCGGAGGGGCGGCCGGAGCCTTCGGGCCCCGGCCGCCCCTCCGGTGTGTCCGGGTCAGGCGCAGACGATGGTGACCGAGAAGGGCCGGTCACTGTCCACGGTGGCGTTGCCGGTGGAGGACGGCGTCGCGGTGCGGATGAAGAGGGTGTTCCCGTTCACCTGGCCGACCAGGACGGAGGAGCTGCCCGGACCGGGGTCGTTGCCGCCGTTGGTGTTGACGGTGCCCAGGAGGGCGCACCCGTTGAGGCCGACGCTGGTGGTGATGTTGTACCGGCCGATGCCGAACTTGTTGATCCCGGTGATGCCCTGCCCGCCGAGGATCTGTCCGTTCGCGGCGACCTTGGCCCAGGCGGTGGTGGTCACCGCGGCCCCGGCGACGGGGTGGTTGGTTCCTGCGGACGCCGAGGACGCCGCGACGGCGCCGCCGATCATGAGGGCCGTCGCCGCGGCTCCGAGGGCAAGCTTCTTGGACACGTTCATGGTTCTCTCCCTGCCGAAGGTGGAATCGATGCAGGTGAACCCGCCCCGGGTAAGGGCTCACGAGAGATGAGGTTCCTCCCCGCCCGGCCGCTCGGGGAAGGGATCGGGGGCCCGGTCACTCCAAATGATCAAGCCGTGCGGCGTGAGCGCATTCGTTCGATGGCGAAGTCTTTTCCGAGGCTGTTGACGCTTTCGCATCACTGCGGCGAACGCGGGTAGTAGTGCCTGAATCGCTGTTCGTCATCACGCGGCCCAGTCCGCCAGTGCGTCGAAGTCGGCCCGGACCAGCCCGATCCGCTCGTCGATCCGCAGCAGCAGCGCGTGAGCGGGGTGGCGCTGCTCCACGTACGCGCGGTCCATGTCGGTGATGTCGTCGTCGATCCAGGCGAAGGGCCGCTCGCCCGCGTACTCGAGGATGTACTGCGTCTTCCAGAACGTCCCGCGCGGCGCCCGCCCGTGCATCTGGGGCCAGTCGATCCAGGGGAGCTCCGGCAGGCCCAGGTGCGGGCCTATCCACTCGTTCGCCTCGCCCTTCCAGGTGGTGGCCCAGACCAGCTCGTACGCCTCCGCGAGCGCGAGCAGTTCCTCGCCGTGGCCGGGATTCAGCCAGACCCGCAGCGGCTTCGCGCTCTTGGCCCGCGTCCAGCCCGTCGGGCGCATCCGGTGGGTGAGGTAGCCCTCGGGGCGGCGCTGGGGCTTGGTCGCGTAGGGGTTCAGCGGTCCGTCCACGTCGATCAGCAGCAGGGGCATCATTCCGGAAGGGTTCCTCTCGTCGCCCCGAGGGGCATCTCATTTATTTAATGAGACGTGGACGTCTCATTCGGGCTATGCTTGTCTCATGGCCATGGATCGTGATCAGGTGCTCCGCGCCGCCGCCGCTCTGCTCTCCCGCAAATCGACCGCCACGATGGACGAGGTCGCGAGGGCCGCCGGCATCGGCCGCGCGACCCTCCACCGGCACTTCGCCGGGCGCGACGCCCTCGTACGGGCACTCGAAGAGCTCGGGATCCGGGAGTTCGAGGTGGCCTTCGACAACGCCCGCCTCGGCGAGGGCACGGCCGTGGACGCGCTCCGCAGGCTCGTCGCCGAGGCGGAGCCCAACGCCGAGCTGCTTGCCTTCCTCGTCACCGAGAACCAGCTCTTCGAGGGGGACCAGGTCAACGAGGGCTGGGCCCGGCTCGACGCCCGCGTCGGCGAGCTCTTCCGGCGCGGCCAGCACGAGGGCGACATCCGGATCGATCTGAGCCCCGCCTGGCTCACCGAGGCGCTGTACAGCCTCATCGGCGCCTGCGCCTGGGCCGTCATGGACGGCCGGGTCGCGGCCAAGGACTTCTCGTACATGATCACCGAGTTGCTGCTCGGTGGCGCTAGACGGAGTGTGGAGAAATGAGCCGTACCGAACAGCTGACCCGGACGAAGGGGGCGGAGGGCCGGAGCCCCGGGCGCTGGCTCGCGCTCTCCGTGCTCGTACTGGCCGTCCTGCTGGTCGCCGTCGACGCCACCGTACTCGGTCTCGCCACGCCGGCCCTCAGCGAGGACCTGAAGCCCTCGGGCACCCAGCTCCTGTGGATCGGCGACATCTACTCCTTCGTCATCGCCGGCCTGCTCGTCTCCATGGGCTCCCTCGGCGACCGGATAGGCCGCAAGAAGCTCCTCCTCGTCGGCGCGACCGCCTTCGGCGCCGTCTCGGTCCTCAACGCCTACGCCACCAGCCCCGAGATGATGATCATCGCCCGGGCCCTGCTCGGCGTGGCCGGCGCGACCCTGATGCCCTCGACCCTCGCGCTGATCCGCAACATCTTCCACGACCCCAAGGAGCGCAGCCTCGCCATCGGCATCTGGGGCGCCACCGCCTCGGCCGGCGCGGCCGTCGGCCCCGTGGTCGGCGGAGCCCTGCTCCAGCACTTCTGGTGGGGCTCGGTCTTCCTCATCAACCTCCCCGTGATGATCGTCCTGGTCATCGTCGGCATCAAGCTGCTGCCCGAGTCCAAGAACCCGGTCGCCGGCCCCTGGGACCTGCTCAGCGTCGGCCTCTCCCTCGTCGGCATCATCGGCGTGGTCTATGCCGTCAAGCAGGTCGCCACCCACGGCCTGGGCTGGGAGGTGTGGGTGGCCGCCGCCATCGGAGCGGGCTCCCTCTACACCTTCGTACGACGCCAGTTCGCGCTGCCGTCCCCGCTCCTCGACATGCGGCTGTTCAAGCACCGCGGGTTCTCCGGCGCGGTCCTCGCCGACCTGCTCACCGTCTTCGGCCTGTCCGGACTGGTCTTCTTCCTCTCCCAGTTCCTCCAGCTCGTCCAGGGCCGCGATCCGCTGGAGGCGGGCCTCGCCGAACTGCCCGCCGCCATCGGCGCCGTGGCGACCGGCCTGGTCGCGGGCAGGTACGCCCGCAAGTACGGGGTACGGGTCATCGTGACCGGAGGCCTCGCCGCCATCGGCATCGCGCTGGCCGCGCTGACCGTGATCCACAAGGAGACCGGTTACCCGCTGCTCGGCGCGGCCCTGCTCGTCGTCGGCCTCGGCGCCGGCTTCTCCTTCACGGTCACCGCCGACGTGATCCTCTCCAGCGTCCCCAAGGAGCAGGCCGGTTCCGCCTCGGCCGTCTCCGAGACCGCCTACGAACTGGGCGCCGCCCTCGGCATCGCCCTGCTCGGCTCGGTCGTCACCGGCGTCTACCAGAGCTTCACCGCCCCGGCCTCCGTCGCCGGGCCGGTCGCCGACGCCGCCCACGAATCGCTCGGCGGAGCCGTCGAAGCGGCCAAGTCGCTGGACCCGCAGACCGCCCAGCAGATGGTCGGCGCCGCCCAGGAGGCCTTCGTGGACGGCCTGCGGCTGGCCTCCGGCGTGGGCGCGGCCGTCCTGCTGGCCACCGCCGTGGCCGCCTGGTTCCTCCTCAAGGGGCAGGAGCTCCAGGACGGCATCGAGCACTGACGCCTCGCCAGAGAGCGGTGTCCCGCGCGGAGTTGACAGTCCGTCGACGCGCGGGACACCATCCCGGCGATGGAGATCAACGACTTGACCCCGGCGGAGCGCCGCGTATGGGACGCCTTTCCCCGCGGGGAGCGCGTCGACTTCCTGGAGGCCCCCGAGGAGACCGGCGCCGGCGGCGCCGACTGGGGGCCCGAACGGACCGTGCGCGCCGAGGTCCTCACCGCGCTCCTGCTGGGCGGCCCCACCGCCGAAGGGCAGGTCGCCGGACTCAACGTCCGCGGTGCGCGGATCACCGGCAAGCTGAACCTCAAGTACGCCGTCGTGGAGCACCCGATCCGGCTGCGGGCCTGCTGGTTCGAACGCAAGCCCCTGCTCTACGGAGCCAAGTTGCGGGTCTTCGTGGCCAACGACTCCACCCTTCCCGGCCTCACCGCGGACACCGTCAGCGTCGAAGTCGCGCTCAAGCTGTCCTGCTGCCGCATCACCGGGCCGGTCCGCCTCGCGGGTGCCCGGATAGCGGGTGGACTCTTCCTCCGGAAGGCGGTCATCGGCATCGCGGGCCCGGCCGAGGAGGGCCAGGAGCCGGCGCTCCGGTTCAACCACGCCGACATCGGGACCGACGTCATCGCCATGGAGCTCACGGTCCACGGCCAGACCCGCATCAACGGCGCCACCGTCGGCGGCCAGATCAACTTCGACGACGCCCGGCTCCTCGCCCCCGGCGCGACCGCCCTGCACGCCGAGATCCTCAGCGTCGGCACCGACCTGCGCGCCATGCGACTGGAGGCCCGGGGCCGGGTCAACCTCACCGGCTCCCGGATACCGGGCCAGCTCAACCTCGCCTACGCCCGCCTCATCAACCCCGGCGGGGTCGCCCTGCGCGCCTCCAGCTGTATCGCCGGCGAGGTGTGGCTGCGCAACTGCCCGACCGTCCAGGGCGGCGTGAACCTGCGCCGCTCCCAGTTCGACCTGCTCCACATCACGCCCGAGACCTGGCCGCCGCAGGTCCGCATCGCCGGACTCGCCTACCGCGCCCTCAGCCCGCACGTTCCCGCCGAGCAGAGGCTGCCCGTGCTGGAGCGCGAGGAGTCGGGCTACCTCCCGCACGCCTACGAACAGCTCGCCACGGCCTACCGCACGGCGGGCGACGAGGCGGCGGCGCGGACCGTCCTGCTCGCCAAGCTGCGGCGCCACCGCCGCACCCTGCCCCGGGCCGCCCGGTTCTGGGGGCTGCTCCAGGACGCCACCGTGGGCTACGGGTTCCGACCGCTGCGCGCCGCGGGCTGGCTGCTGGCGCTGCTGATCACGGGGAGCCTCGCGTACGGGCTCCACCCGCCGCGGGAGCTGAAGCAGGGGGAGGCGCCGGAGTTCAACCCGGTCTTCTACACGCTCGACCTGATGGTGCCGATCATCAGCTTCGGCCAGGAGGCGGCCTACGCGCCGGACGGCTGGTACCAGTGGCTCTCGTACCTGCTGATCGTGACCGGCTGGGTCCTCGCCACGACGACCGCGGCGGGCGTCAGCCGGTCACTGCAACGGCAGTAGCGGGGCTCAGGCCGCCTTGGCCTTGGTCGCGTACATGTCCACGTACTCCTGGCCCGAGAGACGCATGACCTCGGCCATCACCGAGTCGGTGACGGCGCGCAGCACGTAGCGGTCGCGGTCCATGCCCTCGTACCGGGAGAACTCCATCGGCTCGCCGAACCGGACGGTGACCCGGCCCGGGCGCGGCATGCCGGCGCCGCCGGGCTGCAGCTTGTCGGTGCCGATCATCGCGAAGGGGACGACGGGCGCGCCGGTCATCAGCGTCAGGCGGGCGATGCCGGTGCGGCCCCGGTAGAGGCGGCCGTCGGGGGAGCGGGTGCCCTCGGGGTAGATGCCGAAGATCTTGCCCTCTTCGAGGATCCGGCGGCCGGTCATCAGGGCGGCGACGCCGCCGTTGGCCCCGTCGCGGTCCACCGGGATCATGCCGGCGCCGGTGAAGAACCAGGCCATGGCCCGGCCCTTGATGCCCTTGCCGGTCACGTACTCGTCCTTGCCGATGAAGTGGACCGTGCGGTCGCACACCAGCGGCAGGATCATCGAGTCGATGAAGGTGAGGTGGTTGCCCGCGAGGATCACCGGCCCGGTGCCCGGAATGTTCTCGATGCCCTCGACGCGGGTGCGGAACATCAGGCGCATGACGGGTCCGACAGTGGCTTTGATCAGGCGCGTACGGAACAACGTGGGCCCTCCGGCATCGAAAAGCTAAGGTTCTCGCACCCACCACTCGGCGGTAGTGCAGGTGAGGACGATACTCGCGGGTCCGCTCTGATCGCACATCGGGTTCACGAGGTGGATACGCAGTGTTGACGCACGTTTCCGCCGTGTTCCGCCCGCGCACCCCCGCCCGCCACCGACTCTTGCCTACCATCGGCACGCGGATTCGGGCCGCAGGCCCCGGAGATCCCGGGACGCCCGCCCCTTGTCCGATGGGGAGTGGGCACTCATGACACAGGGTGGGGCAGCGCGGCGCACGGTACTGGGCGCGGCCGTCGTGGCGGCGGGCGGAGCCTTCGGCGGACTGGCGGCGGGCGGTACGGCCGCGGCGTCGGAGAGCGGCCACGGGGGAGGCCCGGGCGGCGGGTACCGCGACCTGCCGGTGCCGACGGTCATCGGACACCGCGGAGCCAGCGGCTACCGGCCCGAGCACACGCTCGGTTCCTACCAGCTCGCGCTCGACCTCGGCGCCGACGTCGTCGAACAGGACCTCGTGCCCACCAAGGACGGCCACCTGGTGTGCCGCCACGAGAACGAGATCGGCGGCACCACGGACGTCGCGGACCACGTCGCCTTCACGTCCCGCAAGACCACCAAGACGGTCGACGGGGTCGCGGTCACCGGCTGGTTCACCGAGGACTTCACCCTCGCCGAGCTCAAGACCCTGCGGGCGAAGGAACGCATCCCCGCCCTCCGCCAGCGCAATACGCTCTACGACGGCCGCTGGGACGTCCCCACCTTCGAAGAGGTGCTCCGCTGGGCCGACCGCGAGGGACGCCGCCGCGGAAAGCGCGTGTGGCTGCACGTGGAGACCAAGCACCCGAGCTACTTCCGGGGCCTCGGTCTCGGCCTGGAGGAGCCCCTCGCCAAGCTGCTGCGCCGCTACGGGCGCGACCGCCGGGGAGCCCCGCTCTTCCTGCAGTCCTTCGAACCCTCCAGCATCCAGCGGCTCTCCCGGCTGGTCTCCGCCCCGCGCGTGGTGCTCCTCTCCGCGGCGGGCACCCGCCCGTGGGACTTCGAGCTGGCCAAGGACCCCCGGACGGTCGCCGATCTGGTCAAGCCCGAGGGGCTGCGGTGGATCGCCGGCTTCGCCCAGGGCATCGGGCCGACCATGGACCTGATCCTGCCGCGCGACGCGGCCGGCAAGCTCGGCGCCCCGACCACCCTGGTCGCGGACGCCCACGCGCAGGGGCTGATCCTGCACCCCTACACGGCGCGCAACGAGAACAACTTCCTGCCGGCCGACTTCCGCAAGGGCACCGACCCGACGGCCTACGGGGACGCCTTCGGCGCCTTCAAGGCCTACTTCGAGCAGGGCATCGACGGCATCTTCACCGACCAGCCCGACACCGGGCTGCTCGCGGCGGAGGCCTTCCGCCCGGGCCGAGGCGTCAACGCCTGACCGGAGCTTCTCGTACGAGTGGGCCGTGCCCGGCGGGGAAACCGCCCGGCACGGCCTTCGCGTCCCGCCCGGCATGGACCTGCTGAAGGCTGACCTCCCCGATCTCCCCGGTCTCCCCGATCTGTTCGAAAAGCTCCGCCCGCTGCTCTCGGCCGAAGCCGCCGCGGAGACCGCGGGCACCGGAGTGGACGCCGCCGACCTGGAACAAGCCGTCTGGGTCAGGCTGCTGGAGCACCGGCGCATCCCCGCCGAACCCGCCGACTGGCTGCGGCGGGCGGTGCGCGGGGAAGCCCGCCGCGCGCGGCGCAGGGCACGGCGCGAAGTTCCGTACGACCGGCCGTCCGTGCAAGGCGCGGGGACCCGTACCAGCACGGGCACGGAACCGGAAGACGCCCTCCTGCACGGCGAGGAGAACCGGGCCCTCCGATCGGCGGTCGCCCGATTGCCCGGAAGGTGTCCGGAGCTCATGAGGGCACTTCTTTCGCCGAGGGACCTCACCTACCGTGAAATCGCAGGAGAGTTGGGTATCTCACAAGGAAGTTTGGGGCCAGTCCGTTCCCGATGCCTGGGATGTCTGCGCAGAATGCTGGCCGTAGAGGTTGCGGCTCCCGCCCTGCGGGGAATGGAGCGGTAGACCAAAAGGCCACCAGGTGAGCGGGAGGCATGCGCACATGGGCATGAGCGTGACCATTTCGGCGGCAACTGCCGAGGATGCCGAGCAGATCATCAAGCTGCAGTATCTGGCGTTCCAGAGCGAGGCCGAGCTGTACGGCAACTACCGCATCCAGCCGCTCACCCAGTCCCTGGACTCCCTCAAGGCCGAGCTGGCCGCGGACACCGTCCTGGTGGCCCGGCTCGGCGAGGAGATCGTCGGAGCCGTGCGCGGCACCGTCGACGAGGAGGGCACCGGCAAGATCGCCAAGCTCTGCGTGCACCCCCGGCTCCAGGGCCACGGCCTCGGCGCCCGGCTGCTGAGCGCGGTCGAGGCGGCCCTGTCGGGCAACGACGCGACCACCCGCTTCCGGCTGTTCACCGGCCACAAGAGCGAGTCGAACCTGCGGCTCTACCGCAAGGCCGGCTACACCCAGGTCGGCGGGCGCACCGCGTCCGACGGCGTCCGCCTGGTGATCCTGGAGAAGGAGGCCAAGGAGGCCACCGACTTCGCGGTCAGCGCCTGAGCACCTCAGCGCCTGAGCCTCTGAGCCGGCCGGGCGTCTAGCGCTTCGCCCGGAGCCAGAGCATCCCGGTGATCGGCAGGATCACCGGGATGAACAGGTACCCCATCCCGAAGTCCGACCACACGGTCGCGTCGGGGAAGGCCTCGGGCCGCGCCAGGGTCCAGGTGCCCACGACGAGGACGCCGGCCAGCTCGGCGGCGCAGCAGATCCGCGCCGCCTTGCGGGCCGTCTCCCCGCCGCGCACCAGCGAGTACGTGATGAAGGCGTAGACGAGCGCGGCCACGGCCGACAGCGAGTAGGCGAGCGGGGCCCGGTCGAATTCGGTGGAGATCTGGTAGATCGAGCGCGAGACCGCACCGACGGTGATCACTCCGTAGAACCAGACCAGCAGCACCCCGGGCCCGGTCACCAGTCGCTTGCGCCCGGCCGGCGGGGTGGCGGCGGTCGTGGCGTCCGTGTCGGTATCAGGCACCGGTGTTTCCCCAGATGTCGTAGAGCCGTACTTCGAGCACGGCGAGGACGACCGCTCCCGCGGCCACCGTCACCGAACCCCATTTGGTCCGCTCGCTCAGCGAGAGGAACCCCGCCGCCGGGATGGTCGCGAAGGCGCCCACCAGGTAGGCGAGGAAGAGCACCGTGCCCTGGCCGGGCTTCTCGCCCCGGCCGAGCTGGACCAGGCCGATCACCAGCTGGGCCAGGACCAGGACGGTCACCACGGCCATGCCGATGAAGTGCCAGTCCTTGGTCGGCTGGTCCCGCCAGGCGGCGACACCGCACCAGGCGGCGAGAGCGAGTGCGGCCACGCCGATGGCGACCGTCAGGGCGTCGAGCATGCAGCGAGGGTATTACGGGCCGAAAGACCCGATGCGCTCACCCCTGCCCCGGGGCTTTCCTTGAAAACATGAACCTGCTGCATGGGAAGCTCGGCCCGCAATTCGACGCGCTGCTGTTCGACAACGACGGCACGCTCGTCTCCTCGATGGAGTCGGTGCACCGCTGCTGGACCCGCTGGGCCCGCGAGTACGGGGTCACCGAGGAGGCCTTCGCCGCGGTGGAGCTCCACGGCCGCCCGGCCGCGGAGATCATCGCCGACCTCCTGCCCGAGGACGTACGGGCCGGGGCGCTCGCGCGCATCCAGGTGCTGGAGACCGAGGACGTGGCGGGCGGCGTGGTCCTGCTCCCCGGGACCAAGGAGCTGCTCTCGGCCCTTCCCGCCGGCCGGTGGGCCGTGGTCACCTCCGCGACCCGCCCGCTGGCCGAGGCCCGGCTGCGGGAGGTCGGCATCGACTGCGCGGAGCTGGTGGCCGCCGACGACATCACCCGCGGCAAGCCCGACCCGGAGCCCTTCCTGCTGGCGGCCGCCCGGCTCGGCGTGGACCCGGCCCGCTGCGTCGTCTTCGAGGACGCCCCCGCCGGCCTGGCCGCGGGCCGCGCCGCCGGGATGACCACCGTGGCCTTGACCACAACGCACCCGGCCGCCGAACTCGAGGCGGACGTGGTCGTACGGGACCTCTCGGCCGTGTCCGTGCTGGTCGGAGCCGATGGTGTGACGATCGAGACGGACGATCGGCCCTGACCGGTGTTGTCCGGTATGCGGCCGAAATCCGTCCGCTATTCGGACACCTTTGATCGGTGACGGGGAACGTCTGGTTTACTGGGCCCATGACCACGACGAGCAGCCGCACCCTTGCGACCGAGGCGACGATGACGCCCGGTGCTCGTTGTATGTGTCGAATGCGCGCCTTCTGAGGGCCCCTGCACCAGGTCTCACGCCCCGAAGCGAGACCGGCCGAGCAACTCCCGTCACCCCCGTGTGAACCCGGAACGCTCCTGCCCCGCGCACGCGCCGAAGCCGTCGATTTACGTTTTTTCGGCGGGTTGCCCGTATCGCGTCCCCAGATGTTTGCCCCGTGCCCGGCACCCGCTGCACCGTGCACTCGACAGCGACGGAAATCCTGTGATCACCACATCGGGCCTCACGAAGGTCTACTCATCCCGCGGCCGAGAGGTCACCGCCCTGGACGGCGTCGACCTGCACGTCCGCCAGGGCGAGGTCTACGGAGTCATCGGCCAGAGCGGCGCCGGAAAGTCCTCCCTGATCCGCTGCGTGAACCTGCTGGAGCGCCCCACCACCGGCACCGTGTCCGTCGACGGCGTCGACCTCACGGCCCTCGCCGGCCGGGGCCGCCGCGCCGGCAAGGAACTCCGCGAGGCCCGCAGCCGCATCGGCATGGTCTTCCAGCACTTCAACCTGCTGTCCTCGCGCACCGTCCAGGGCAACATCGAGCTGCCCCTGGAGATCCTCGGGGTCTCCGGCCGCGAGCGCTCCCGCAAGGCCGCCGAACTGCTCGACCTCGTCGGCCTCGCCGACAAGGCCAAGTCCTACCCCGGCCAGCTCTCCGGCGGCCAGAAGCAGCGCGTCGGCATCGCCCGCGCCCTGGCCGGCGACCCCAAGGTGCTGCTCTCCGACGAGGCCACCAGCGCCCTGGACCCGGAGACCACCCGCCAGATCCTCCAGCTGCTGCGCGACCTCAACCGCCAGCTGGGCCTGACCGTCCTGCTCATCACGCACGAGATGGACGTGGTCAAGTCCGTCTGCGACTCGGCCGCCCTCATGCGGCAGGGACGGATCGTCGAGGCCGGGACCGTCACCGAGCTGCTCGCCACCCCCGGCTCCGAGCTCGCCCACGAACTGTTCCCGCTGACCGGGTCCGCGACCACCGCGGAGCACACGGTCATCGACGTCACCTTCCACGGCGAGACCGCGACCCAGCCGGTCATCTCCCAGCTGGCGCGCACCTACAACATCGACATATCGATTCTCGGCGCCGCGATGGACACCGTCGCGGGCCGGCAGATCGGCCGCATGCGCATCGAGCTGCCCGGCCGCTACGAGGACAACGTCGTCCCCGTCGGCTTCCTGCGCGAGCAGGGCCTGCAGGTGGATGTCGTGGAGGCGGAGACGGACGTCGACGGCGAACTGGCCGAGCTGGTCAAGGATGGTGCGAAGTGACCTGGTCCGAAATGCAGCCGCTGCTCACGCAGGGCACCTTCGACACCCTCTACATGGTGTTGTGGTCCGCCCTCGTGACCATCCTGGGCGGACTGCCCATCGGCATCCTGCTCGTCCTGACCGACACGGGTGGCCTGCTCCAGAACCGCGCGGTCAACAAGATCCTCGGCGTGATCGTGAACATGGGCCGCTCGCTGCCCTTCATCATCCTGCTGATCTTCCTGATCCCGGTCACCACGGCGATCGTCGGCACCTTCATCGGCCCCACCGCGATGATCGTCCCGCTCGCCATCGGCGCCATCCCCTTCTTCGCCCGGCTCGTCGAGACCGCCGTCCGCGAGGTGGACCACGGCCTGATCGAGGCCGTCGAGTCCATGGGCGGCGGCATCCCGACCCTGGTCGGCAAGGTGCTCCTGCCGCAGGCGCTGCCCTCGCTGATCGCCGCCGTCACCACCACCGTGATCACGCTGATCGGCTACTCGGCCATGGCCGGCGCGGTCGGCGGCGAAGGCCTCGGCTCCAAGGCCATCACGTACGGCTTCCAGCGCTTCGAGACCGGCTTCATGATCGCCACGGTCGTGGTGCTGATCGTGCTCGTCACGGTGATCCAGCTCATCGGCGACGGCGTGGTACGCCTCCTCGCGCGGCGCGGTCGGACAGCCTGATCCGGGCCTGAGCCGGACATACACCAACTTTTCCCAAGAAAGCCCGCACTTGTCGTGCTTGGGCCGTCATCCATGAAGCAAGACGCAAGAAAGGCACTCTTCGTGCGCAAGAACATCAAGCTCACCGCCCTCGCCGCCACCGTCTCGGCGCTCGCCCTCGGACTCACCGCCTGCGGCAGCTCTTCCGACCCGTCCTCCACCAAGGCCGACGGCGGCAAGACCGACGAGAGCAAGCCCCTGGTCGTCGCGGCGTCCCCCTCCCCGCACGCCGACATCCTGAAGTTCGTGAAGGACAACCTGGCGGCCAAGGAAGGCCTCAAGCTGGAGGTGAAGGAGTTCACGGACTACGTCCTGCCGAACACCGCCACCCAGCAGGGCCAGGTCGACGCCAACTACTTCCAGCACGTGCCGTACCTCGACGACTTCAACAAGAAGAACGGCACCGACATCGTGCCCGTCGTGAACGTGCACCTGGAGCCCCTGGGCCTGTACTCCAAGAAGGACAAGGCCCTCACGGACATCAAGGCCGGCCAGACCATCGCCGTCCCCAACGACCCCACCAACGAGGGCCGCGCGCTCCAGCTGCTCGCCGCGAACAACCTCATCACCCTCAAGGAGGGTGTCGGCACCGCCGCCAAGCTGTCCGACATCACCGACAAGAAGGGCCTGGAGTTCAAGGAGCTGGAGGCCGCCACGGTCCCGCGCGCCCTGAACGACGTGGACGCCGCCGTCATCAACGGCAACTACGCCATCGAGGCCAAGCTCGTCCCGGCCAAGGACGCGCTCGTCCTGGAGAAGGCCGAGGGCAACCCGTACGCCAACATCCTCGCGGTCAAGAAGGGCAACGAGAACGACCCGCGGATCCAGAAGCTCGCCAAGCTCCTGAACTCCCCCGAGGTCAAGAAGTTCATCGACGACAAGTACGAGGGCTCGGTCATCCCGGCCTTCGGCAAGTCGGCCGCCTAGTCCGGCCCGTGGCACCCGGCCGGTTCGAACCGGCCGGGCCCGGCAACCGGCCCCGTACACCCCACCGGTGTACGGGGCCGGGCGCTGCCCGCTTCCGGGCAGCCCGGCCCTGCACATCACCAGGCCGATGCTGCATGCTGTGGCCTACGACCTGCTGCGGCCCGAGTACCCCGGGTAGACGGACCCGCACCACGGTCGCCTCGCACCACGGTCGCACCACGGTCTCAGGCTTGGAGCTGCGCATGACTACCACCTTCCCGGACGTCACCATCAGCACGGACCGGCTGGTGCTGCGCCCCTTCGAGGAAGAGGACGTCACCGCGCTCGCCGAGATGATGAACGACGAACACGTCACCGCCTGGACCTCCGTCCCGCACCCCTACACCTACGCCGACGCGGTCACCTGGGCCACCAGGACCTCCCACGCCGAGCGCACCGAGGGCCGCGGCATCGTCTTCGCCGTCACCGAGTTCCTCACCCAGCGGCTGGTCGGCATCGTGCACCTGCAGGACACCGACTGGCGGACCCGCACCACCGAGGTCGGCTACGTCACCGCCCCCTGGGCCCGCGGCGAGGGCTACGCCAGCGAGTCCGTCCGCGCCGTGGCCCGCTGGCTCTTCACCGACCAGCGCTTCGAACGCCTCGAACTGCGCACCGCCGCCGACAACACGGCCTCCCAGCAAGTGGCCCAGAAGACCGGTTGCATCAGTGAAGGGGTCCTGCGCAACGCCTGCATAGTGCGCACCCAGAACCCCGACGGCTCCTGGACCGACACCCGCAGCGACCTCATCGTCTGGGGCCTGGTCCCCGAAGACCTCGACGAGGACGCCGACGGGTACTCCAGCTCCGGCGACGAGTACGGGGACGACTACGGCGACGGGTACTCGGACGGCTATTCCGTGGGCTACGCGGACACCCGCGCCGATACCCGCGACGGCTACCGGATCCTGCCCTCCCAGGCGAGCGACGCGAACGGCTACCCCGTCTTCTCCGACCGGAACTGACCGGACGACCGGGTAGTCTCACCCAGACCGCCCCCCCTCGACGAAGCTTCGCCCTGACCCGGCCACCGCCGGGCGGGGCCCCGCTCCCACACCAGGAGACTGACGACGATGGCCGACCGGGTCACGGTGATCGGCTGGGACGGCTCCCCCCTGACCGCGGCAGCCCGGTCCGCGCTCTCCGCCGCCACCCTGGTGGCCGGCGCCGCCCACCACCTCGCACTCCCCGAAATCCCGCCCACCGCCGAACACGTGCGCCTGGGCAGCCTCTCCCTCGCCGCCCGCCGGATCGCCGGCCACCGCGGCACCGCCGTCGTCCTCGCCGACGGGGACCCCGGCTTCTTCGGCGTCGTACGGGCCCTGCGCGCCCCGGAACACGGCCTGGAGGTGGAGGTCGTACCGGCCGTCTCCGCCGTCGCCGCCGCCTTCGCCCGCGCCGGGATGCCCTGGGACGACGCCCAGGTCGTCGTCGCCCACAGCCGCACCCTGCGCCGCGCCGTCAACGTCTGCCGGGCCCACCCCAAGGTCGCCGTCATCACCTCGCCCGGCGCCGGCCCCGCCGAACTCGCCCTGCTGCTCGAAGGAGTCCACCGCACCTTCGTCATCTGCGAGGAACTCGGCACCGACAAGGAACAGGTCACGGTCCTCACCTCCGACAAGGCCGCCGACCACAGCTGGCGCGACCCCAACGTCGTCATCGTCATCGGCGGTACGGGACCGGCCGCGACCGCCGCCGAACCGGCCTGGCTGCTCGGCCGGAGCGCCGCCCCGACCGCCGGACGGGGCTGGGCCCGCCCGCAGATCGACGTAGGGGAAGGGGAGTCCACGCAGCTGCGCGCCGCCCAGCTCGCCCGGCTCGGCCCGCGCACCGGGGACCTCGTCTGGGACATCGGCTCCGGCTCCGGTGCCCTCGCCGTGGACGCCGCCGCCCTCGGCGCCGCCGTCATCGCCGTCGACGCCGACCGGCTCGCTTGCGAACGCACAACGGCCGCCGCCCGCGCCCGCGGTGTGCAGCTCCAGGTCGTCCACGGCCGCGCCCCGCACGTACTCGAAACCCTGCCCGAACCCGACGTCGTCCGCGTCGGCGGCGGCGGAGCCCAGGTCGTCGCCGCCGTCGCCGACCGGCGTCCCGAACGGATCGTCAGCCACGCCTCCACGCGCGACGAGGCCGAGGCCATCGGCCGGGTCCTGGCCGAGGGCGGCTACGCCGTCGAGTGCGCGCTGCTCCAGTCCGTCGGCATGGACACCCGTACCTGGGCCGAACAACAGCGCTCCGTGGTGTTCCTGCTGGCCGCCGAACGCCCCGTTAACCGCCCGGACCGACCCTAGCCACGAGCCCGGGGTAGGCTGGCCGATCGTCACACCGCCCGGACGATTCGGGCAGGCGGCTCCGGCCGGACGCGCGACGTGGCGCAGTCCACAGAGGACCGTGCCGGTTATGGCCGCCGCGGTGGCGAACGGGCAGGACAATACTTACTGGTTGTCGTGCGGTCGTACGTGAGGCCTCGTGGGCGACCGGGCAGTCGAAGAGGCAACACCGATGGGCGAGGGGTACGCATGACTGACACCGGCCAGGTTCCGGGCGAGGGTCTCCCGGACAGCACGGGCATGGTGGATCAGCAGGGCGTCCCCGCCCCGGTTCCCCCGTCCTCCCCGGCGACCGGGAGCTACGCCTTCCAGGACCTCGTGGACAACCCGGCCGAGCCGGAGGACGAGGAACTGCTGCTGATGCCGAGCAGCCAGGGCGCGTGGAGCGACCCCCAGGTCGTCCCGCCGGTGCCCGCCTTCCCCGAGTTCCCCGAGCCCTCCGCGTACGTGGACGCCCCGTACGCGGACGCCCCTTATGCGGACGGCCCCTACGCCGATTTCGCGGCGGCCCCCGGGTACCAGCAGCCCCACCCGGCCCCGCTCCCGGTTCCCGAGGCGCCCCTCGGCTACGAGAGCGCCGGCTACCCGCAGCAGTCCTTCGACGGTCAGCCGTTCGCGGGGCAGCCGTCCTTCACCGACGCGCCGGCCGCCTCCTATGCCGACGCCTCCTACGGCGCCGGTGCGCACGAGGCCGGCGGCCGGGACTCCGGTGCGCTGGACCTCGGCGGCCTCGTGGCCCCGCAGCAGTCGCAGCCGCTGTCCGCTGCCCAGCCCCAGTCACCGGCCCCGGTCGCCGCGGCCCCCGTGCGGCGGCCGCTGCACATGGGCCCGCCCGTGCCCGAGGCCACCGGCGGAGTCGTACGGTCCCTCGCGGACCGGGGTCCGGCCGCGGCGCCCGCGCAGGCCCCGGTGCCGCCGGCGCCGGTCGCGCCCGGTCCCGTCCCCGTCACCCCCGAGTCCGTTGCCCCGGCACCCGCCCCGGCCATGAGCACCCCGGCGACGCCCGTCCCGGTGCGGCAGTCCGGGCCGCCGACCACGGGTCCCGAGTACCTGGACTTCACGCAGGCCGAGGCCGAGCACGTGCCGGGCGCGGCGCCGCAGCCGGTCGAGATCCCGGTGCAGGCCGGCACGCCGTGGCCCGTGGAGCCGGCCGCCGAGGCCGAGCGAGCCCCGGAGGCCGTGGAAGCCGTCTCCGAGCCGGTGGCGGAGCCCGTTCCCGATTCCGTGGCCGAGCCCGTGGCCGAGCCCGTCGCCTTCGCCGGGCCCGAGCCGGTCCTCGTGCCGGAGCCCGCGGCCGTCGCCGATCCGGTTCACGTGGAGCCCGCGGCGGAGGTCGCCGCCGAGCCCGTCGCCGTCCCCGAGCCCGAGGCAGCCGTTGTACCGGTGCCCGAGCCCGTGGCGGTTCCCGAGGCCGAGTCCGTCGTTGCCGCCGCCGTCGTCGAGCCCGCGCCCGAGCCGCAGCCCGCAGAAACGGTGACCCAGGCCGAGGAGCCGGAGCTCCTGCCGGAGCCCGCCGCCTCCGTCGACGCCGATGCCGCTGTCGTCGTAGCAGCGCCCGAGCCCGAGCCGGTCGCCGTCGCGCAGGCCGACGTACTCCCGGAGGCCGAGGGCCCCGAGGCCGGCACCGAGCCGCAGCCCGAGCCCGAGCTGGAGTACGAGCCCGAAGCCCCGGTCACCGAGGCGGCCCCCGGATACGCCGACGCCGAGCGCGAGGCCGTCCTGCGCGTCATGCGCGAGCGCCGTGACATCCGCAAGGGATTCCGCCGCGACCCCATCCCGCACGAGGTGCTGCTGCGCGTCCTGGAGGCGGCCCACACCGCGCCCAGCGTCGGCCACTCCCAGCCGTGGGACTTCGTCGTCATCAAGTCCGCCGAGACCCGCCGGACGATGCACGAGCTCGCCGAGCGCCAGCGCGAGGCCTATGCGAAGTCGCTGCCCAAGGGCCGTGCCAAGCAGTTCAAGGAAATCAAGATCGAGGCCATCCTCGACACCCCGGTGAACATCGTGGTCACCGCCGACCCCACCCGCGGCGGCCGCCACACCCTGGGCCGGCACACCCAGCCGCAGATGGCCCCGTACTCCTCGGCCCTGGCCGTGGAGAACCTCTGGCTCGCCGCGCGCGCCGAGGGCCTCGGCGTCGGCTGGGTCAGCTTCTTCGACGAGCGCGAGATGGTCCGCGAGCTCGGCCTGCCGGAGCACCTGGAGGTCGTCGCGTACCTGTGCATCGGGTACGTGGACGAGTTCCCCGACGAGCCCGAGCTCGCGCAGGCCGGCTGGTCGCAGCGCCGCCCCCTCTCCTGGGTCGTGCACGAGGAGACGTACGGGCGCCGCGCGCTGCCCGGCGAGGAGCCACACGACCTGCTCTCCGAGACCGTCGCCAGCATCCGACCGCTCGACGCGAAGGCGCTCGGCGAGGCGTGGGAGCGGCAGAAGCGCATGACCAAGCCCGCAGGGGCCCTCGGCATGCTCGAAATCATCTCGGCCCAGCTGTCCGGCCTCTCGCGGGTCTGCCCGCCGCCGATCCCGGAGCCCGCCGCGGTGGCGATCTTCGCGGGTGACCACGGCGTGCACGCCCAGGGGGTCACCCCGTGGCCCCAGGAGGTCACCCTGCAGATGGTGGCCAACTTCCTGGGCGGCGGCGCGGTCTGCAACGCCTTCGCCAACCAGGTGGGCGCCGAGGTCTGCGTGATCGACGTCGGCGTCGCCGGCGACCTCCCGGCCACGCCGGGCCTGCTGCCGCGCAAGGTCCGCCCGGGCACGGCCGACCTGTCAGTCGGACCGGCGATGACCCGCGAGGAGGCCGTCGCGGCCATCGAGGTGGGCATCGAGACGGCCCGCGACCTGGTGGCGGCGGGCAACAAGGCGCTCCTCACGGGAGAGATGGGCATCGCCAACACCACGGTGTCGGCGGCGCTGATCTCGGTCTTCACCGGGGTGGACCCGGGCGAGGTCACCGGGCGGGGCACGGGCATCAACGACGAGACGCACGCCCGCAAGGTCGAGGTCGTGCGGCGCGCGCTGGAGCTCCACCAGCCCGACCCGGCGGACCCGATCGGCGTCCTGGCGGCGATCGGCGGCCTGGAGCACGCGGCGATCGTGGGCCTCCTCCTCGGCGGAGCCTCCCTGCGGACCCCGGTGATCCTGGACGGCGTCAGCGCCGGAGCGGCCGCCCTGGTGGCCCGGGCGATCGCCCCGGAGTCGCTGTCGGCGTGCATCGCGGGCCACCGCAGCGCGGAGCCCGGCCACGTGGCGGCCCTGAACAAGCTCGGCCTGCGCCCGCTGGTGGACCTGGACCTGCGCCTCGGCGAGGGTACGGGGGCGCTGCTGGCGCTGCCGCTGGTGCAGAGTGCTGCGCGGGCGATGCACGAGGTGGCGACGTTCGACTCGGCGGGTGTCACGGAGAAGTAGGCCCGCTCGCTGCGGGGCCGGCGCCGGGGACGGGGTGGGGTGTCGTCCGGGACTCATGATTTATGGCGCCCCCTGCGCGCTGCGTCCCGGACGGCCTTGTTTTCGCGCCAACAAATCACGTTTTACGTCCCGGACGACACCCCACCCCGTCCCCGTCCCCTGGGGAGTCCGGCCGCCCCGGCACAATTCAGCCTCTCCGGCACAATCCAGCCCCTCCGGCGTTTGAGGAGCGGGGGTCCGGGGGCGGAGCCCCCGGTTTCGGGAAGGGGCGGGGTGGGGAATGCCCCGCAGGGCCCGCCCGAGCCGCTTCGGCCCCGCGGCCGCACGGCCGACCCGGGGCCGGAGCCCGCGCACGGTCCGGGGATCATGGGGCGTCAGCCCCCTGGCCTGGGGCGGAGCCCGGGGTGGGTCGGGGGCACCGCCCGGCCAGGGCAATGCCCCCCGAGGCGACCACCGCGCAGGTGGGTCGTATCGTGGACCCCGGACGGGCCACCGCACGTCACCGCCCGATCAGCCGCTCCAGCGACGCAGCGGCCCGCCGTCACCGCCGCATCAGGAGCCGCAACCGCCATGGGACACCCGGCACACCCCGCCTACCCCGTCGGACTCCGCCTCACGGGCCGCCGTGTCGTCGTGATCGGTGGTGGCCAGGTCGCCCAGCGCCGGCTGCCCGCGCTCATCGCGGCCGGCGCCGACATCGTCCTGATCTCCCCCTCCGCGACCCCCTCCGTGGACGCCATGGCGGAGACCGGCGAGATCCGCTGGGAGCGCCGCCGCTACGAGGACGGTGACCTGGCCGGCGCCTGGTACGCCCTGGTCGCCACCCGGGACCGGGCCGCCAACGACACCGCCTCCGCCGAGGCCGAGCGCGAGCGCGTCTGGTGCGTCCGCGCCGACGACGCCGAGGCCGCGAGCGCCTGGACCCCGGCCACCGGCCGGGTGGAGGGCGTCACCGTCGCCGTGCTGAGCGGCAACGACCCCCGCCGCTCCGCCGCCGTCCGCGACGCGGTCGTCGAGGGGCTGCGCGACGGCTCCCTGACGGCCGCCCGCCCGCACACCCCCGGCGTGTCCCTCGTCGGCGGCGGTCCAGGCGACCCGGACCTGATCACGGTCCGCGGCCGGCGCCTGCTCGCCGAGGCCGACGTGGTCATCGCCGACCGGCTCGGCCCCCGCGACCTCCTCGACGAGCTCCCGCCGCACGTCGAGGTCATCGACGCGGCGAAGATCCCGTACGGCCGTTTCATGGCCCAGGAGGCCATCAACGACGCGCTCATCACGCACGCCAAGGCCGGCAAGGCCGTGGTCCGGCTCAAGGGCGGGGACCCGTACGTCTTCGGCCGCGGCATGGAGGAGCTCCAGGCCCTCGCCGAGGCCGGCATCCCCTGCACCGTCGTGCCCGGCATCTCCAGTTCCATCTCGGTACCCGGCGCGGCCGGCATCCCGGTCACCCACCGGGGCGTGGCCCACGAGTTCACCGTGGTCAGCGGGCACGTCGGTCCGGACGACCCGCGCTCGCTGGTGGACTGGGCCTCGCTGGCCAAGCTCACCGGCACCCTGGTCATCCTCATGGGCGTCGACAAGATCGGCCTGATCGCCGAGGCCCTGGTGCGCCACGGCCGCCCCGCCGACACCGCCGTCGCCGTCATCCAGGAGGGCACCACCGCCTCCCAACGCCGTGTGGACGCCACCCTGGCGACCGTGGGCGAGACCGTGAAGGCCCAGGAGGTCCGGCCGCCCGCCGTCATCGTGATCGGCGACGTGGTGAAGGTCCACCGGCCCGTGTCCGACTGACACCCCCGCAATCCCGCAACCCGGCAGAGCCGTTGGCACCGCACCCAGGACAAGGCAGTATCACCCTGTGGCTGATCTCATCACCGTCGAGGACCCCGACGACCCGCGCCTGCGCGACTACACGGGCCTGACCGACGTAGAACTCCGGCGCCGGCGCGAGCCCGCGGAAGGTCTCTTCATCGCCGAAGGCGAGAAGGTGATCAGACGCGCCAAGGACGCCGGGTACGAGATGCGCTCGATGCTGCTCTCCGCGAAGTGGGTCGACGTCATGCGCGACGTCATCGACGAGCTCCCGGCCCCGGTCTACGCCGTCAGCCCCGAGCTCGCCGAGCGCGTCACCGGCTACCACGTGCACCGCGGCGCCCTCGCCTCCATGCAGCGCAAGCCGCTGCCCACGGCCGAGGAACTGCTCGCCACCACCCGGCGCGTGGTCATCATGGAAGCGGTGAACGACCACACCAACATCGGGGCCATCTTCCGCAGCGCGGCGGCCCTCGGCATGGACGCGGTCCTGCTCTCGCCCGACTGCGCGGACCCGCTGTACCGGCGCTCCGTCAAGGTCTCCATGGGCGCGGTGTTCTCCGTCCCGTACGCCCGCCTGGAGGCCTGGCCCAAGGGCCTGGACTCGGTCCGCGAGGCGGGCTTCAAGCTGCTCGCCCTCACCCCGCACCAGAAGGCCTCGCCGATCGACGAGGCGGCTCCCCAGGACCTGGATCGGGTCGCGCTGATGCTGGGCGCGGAGGGGGACGGGCTGTCGACGCAGGCCCTGGTCGCGGCCGACGAGTGGGTACGGATCCCGATGGCGCACGGGGTGGACTCGCTGAACGTGGGCGCCGCCGCGGCCGTCGCCTTCTACGCGGTCGCCAGCGGCCGCCCGTAGGCCGTCAGTGGGCCCGGAGGCTCCGAGCTAGAGCTTCTGGGCCAGCGCGATGCCCAGCGCCACGAGCAGCGTCACCACGACGAAGACGATCAGGCGCTGGCGCATCAGCTTGGGGTCCGGCCGTGACGGCCGACGCCCCGTGCCCGTCGTACGGGGAGCCGGACGGCCACCCGTACGCCCGGCCGTGGAGCCGGGTCCCCGCGAGCCGGTGCCACGGGGCGAGGAGGGCCGCGAGTCCGGCCCGCCGCGCGGTCCCTGGCCCTTGGTCTGCGGCTTTCCCTGGCCCGCTCCGGTGCCGGTACCCGCACGTCCCGGCACGGGAGTGCCGGCGGTACGGCGCTCCGTGCGCTGCTCGGCGTACCCCGCGCCGTCCTCCGCGTAGCCCTCCGGGAGCCGCCCCGTCGGCCGCTCGGCCGCCCGCGCCCGCTGCGCCGGCGGGCGGCTGTCGCCCATCCCGTGCGCCTCGCGGGCCGCGATCTCCTTGAGCCGCATCGACAGCTGGAGCGTGGTCGGCCGCTCGTCGGGATCCTTCGCCAGGCAGGCCCGTACGAGGGGTGCGAGCGCGTCCGGAACACCCTGCAGGTGCGGCTCCTCGTGCACCACCCGGTACAGCATGACCTCGGAACTGCCGTGCCCGAAGGGCGAGTCGGCGGTGGCCGCGTAGGCGAGGGTGGCGCCGAGGGAGAAGACGTCGGTGGCGGGGGTGACGGCGGCGCCGCGCACCTGCTCGGGTGCCAGGAAGCCGGGGGAGCCGACGGCCGTCCCCACGTGGGTGAGGGTGCTGGCGCCCGTGGCCCAGGCGATCCCGAAGTCGATGATGCGCGGGCCCTTGGGCGACAGCAGGATGTTCGAGGGCTTGAGGTCGCGGTGGACCACCCCGGCCTCGTGCACGGCGACCAGCCCCTCGGAGAGCGCGGCGCCGATCGCGGCGATGGCCGCGGCCGTCAGGGGGCCCTCCTCGGCCACCTTGTCGTGCAGGGAGGGGCCGGGCACGTACTGCGTGGCGAACCAGGGGCGCTCGGCCTCCAGGTCCGCGGCGACCAGGCGCGCGGTGCACCCGCCGCGGATCCGCCGGGCCGCGGAGACCTCGCGCGCGAAGCGCGAGCGGAACTCCTGGTCCTCGGCCAGGTCCGGCCGGATCACCTTGAGCGCGACGCGCTGTCCGCGCCGGTCGGAGCCCAGATAGACGACGCCCATGCCGCCGGCGCCGAGGCGCCGGTGCAGCCTGAACGAGCCGACGACACGCGGGTCCTCGCGCCGGAGCCGCATCATCGCCATGTCCACCCCGCTGACCGGTCGTCCTGTTGACGTGGCACAGCTTACGGACCATCCGGCATGCGCGCTCAGAGGCCGCGCCCTCGCCGGGGGATTCGATTGTCAGTACGGGGCAGTCCACTTGGGGATTCTCCGGACCACCGGTAGGACGCATGTGCGGAGCGGGATGGTTCGGTCAAGCCGGGCCGGGGTCAAGGGAATTGGGGTCCGGGGTGGGCCGACGGGGGAGCGGTGGCCGGCGGGACGGCCGGGCCCGGCCGGTTGATCTTGGGACTGCCTGGTCGGCGGCCGGACGGGTGCGGTGAGTGACGGAAGTGAGCGAAGTCACCACGCTCCGGTCATCCCCTCCGGGAAGACCCTCAGAACGGGGGGCGGGTCTCCACCCAGGGGAGTACGCGCGAGGTGGGCCCCTCATCCTCCTGGAGGCCAGGCAATGGGTACGAAGGCATGAGGCCAGGAGCCCTCGCCGCGCCTAGTGTTGAAGCAAGCGGCGGGTGGAGAACACTCGTCCCCCGAGGTCACAAACCCGCCGCTGCCAAACGACAGGGAGAGGACCATGGCGGACATCGCACGGCAGGGACGCAAGGCATTCGCGTTCAACAGCCATGAGTCCGGTCGTCGCCACCCACTGGTGGCCGCGGCCATGGTGCTCCCCCTGGCCGCCCTCCTGCTCTTCCTCTTCGGAGGCTTCGACCAGGTGGTGGCACAGGCGTCGTCCGTAAGCGTGATGCTGGGGCGCTGAGCGGCGCCCCGGGCCCAGGAGAGCGGTCTGGGCCGGGACTGTCACCGACCGAACCCCGTGGGGACGGGGGAGCGGTCGACGGACGGCAGGTGAAGGGTGCTGCGCGTACGGCTGGGGAGCCGGACGCGCAGCACCCTTTTTCATGCCCGCCCCTTCTCCGCTGCGCCGGACTCCGTCCGGCCGTACCGCCACTGCCCCGCGCCCCCGTGCTGCGTACGCTCGTCCGAGGAGCACCCGCCCGGGGTGCGGAGCGCGGGGAGAGCCGAGGCGTGGTTCCGCTGGAGCGAGTGAGCGCGGCCGAGCTCGCCGCGTACGCCGGTGCGGTGCAGTACGTACTCCTCGCGGACCGCGACGACGGCACCGTGGTCCGCTGCGGGGACGTCGTGGCCAAGGCGCACGCGGGCGACAGCGATCCCGACGCCCTGGCCGTACGGATCCGCGTGGCCGGGGACCCGGCGCTGGCCGGGGTACTGCTGCCCCCGCTGCGCACCGGGCTCGGCCTGGTCGGCTCCCGGCCCGTCTCCCTGTGGCCCTACGGCGCTCCGGTCGCTCCGGACCGCCCCGAGGAGGCCCCCTGGGAGCAGGTCGCCGAACTCCTGGCCGCCCTCCACCGGACCCCGCTCCACCACCTCCCGTACCCGGTCCCGCCGATGCGCGGCCCGGCGAAGCTCGCCCGCGCCCTGCGCCGCCTCGACGCGGCGCACCCGCCCGAGGGCCCGGTCCTGGTGGGGCACGCCGCGCCGGGACGGCCCGCGGGCAGGCAGGCCGGCGACCCGGGCGGTGCGCGGCGGGTGAGCCCGGCCGGGGAACGCACCCCCGACCACGGCCGGGACCCCGACCGGGGCTCCGGGGACGGGCCACCCCGGGCCGGGGCGGCTCCCGCGCTCCCCGCCGGGCCGCCCTCCGGCCGGGCCGACCGGGCCCGTCGCGCCGTCCTGTCCATCCCCAACGGGCAGGCGGTACCGGCCGGGCAGGCGGGCACGGACGCCGACGCCGCGGAGCTGGCGCGGCTCGTACGGGCCGCCGCGGCCACGCTCCCCGGGTGGGCCCGGGGGGAGGGGCCGCCGCCGTCCGGCGGGGCGCTCTGCCACGGCGACCTGCACCTCGGGCAGCTGGTGCGGAGCCCCGCCGGGGGCTGGCGGCTGATCGACGTGGACGACCTGGGACTGGGCGCGCCCGCCTGGGACCTCGCGCGCCCGGCGGCCTGGTACGCGGCCGGGCTGCTGGACACCGGGACCTGGTTGCGCTTCCTCGACGCCTACCGCGCCGCCGGGGGCCCCGCGGCCGGTGCGCCCGGCAGCGACCCCTGGCCGGAACTCGATCTCGCGGCCCGCGCGCTCACCGTGCAGACGGCCGCGCTGGCACTCGCCAAGGCCGCCCGCGAGCGGCGCCGACTCGACGACGTGGAGCGGCTGATGGTGGAGGCCTGTGCCCGAATTGCCTCCCTCCCGCCCGACTTGGAGCCGGAGCCTCCGTCGTAGGGTGAGCCCCACGCCACCGGGTACGCATCCGGTGTCGACCCGAACGGCGAGGAGTTGATCCGGTCATGCAGTGTCCGAAGTGTCACGCGATGATGCACACGTACAACCGCAACGGTGTCCAGATAGAGCAGTGCAGCGGCTGCCGCGGCATCTTCCTGGACTACGGCGAGCTGGAGGCGCTGACCCGTCTGGAGTCCCAGTACACCGCCCAGTACGGCCAGGTCCCGCCCCCGGCCGCGCCGCCGGCTCCGGCCCCTGCCGCGTACCCGCAGCAGCACGCCGCCCCCGCGCCCGCCTGGGGCGCCCCGCAGCACGGCGGCTACGGCCACGGTCACGGGCACGGCCACCGCAAGGGCGGCTTCGGCCGGATGCTCTTCTCCTCCTGAGCTCGGACACGCGAAAGCCCCGGCCGTGGGAACGGCCGGGGCTTCCGGACAGCTGGTGCGCGATACTGGGATTGAACCAGTGACCTCTTCCGTGTCAGGGAAGCGCTCTCCCGCTGAGCTAATCGCGCGGGACCACGTTCACGGTGCGAACACCGCAGGTGGCACGTATGAAGCTTACTGCGTGCGCGATACTGGGATTGAACCAGTGACCTCTTCCGTGTCAGGGAAGCGCTCTCCCGCTGAGCTAATCGCGCGGGGATCCTTGCGGACCAGTGGACGATACTGGGATTGAACCAGTGACCTCTTCCGTGTCAGGGAAGCGCTCTCCCGCTGAGCTAATCGTCCTTGGAGGTGGAGACGGGATTTGAACCCGTGTAGACGGCTTTGCAGGCCGTTGCCTCGCCTCTCGGCCACTCCACCATGGAGCAAGTAGGGGGTCCTCGGGAAGATGATCCCCCACCTCAGAGCGGACGACGAGACTCGAACTCGCGACATCCACCTTGGCAAGGTGGTGCTCTACCAACTGAGCTACGTCCGCAGGTCACCGTGTTCGCTCCGGGGGTTTCCCCCTTCGCTCCCTGGCGACGAGTTGAACTCTAGCGGATTCCCGGGCCAGCTCAAAAACGCGTTTCCGCAGCGTGCTGCCGCCTGATCACCGCCGGTCACCCGGCGGACGCCTCCCCGGCGCCCGGGCGTCACCGGTCATAGACTCGCAGCCGTGCACGACCTGCCTCCCCTCGCCCGCTTCGGCGGCCTTCTCGCGACCGATCTCCGAGATGTCACCAGCGATCCTGGTGCCCTCGACTCCACCGGCTTCTGGGCGGTGACGGCCGATTTCGAAGGCCGTCTCGTCTGCGCGCGCTTCGGGGACATACGCCCCGACCCGGTGCCGGCCCCCGTTCCCGGGGCCTGGCGCGGTCCCGACGCCGACGAGTGGAGCTCCTCCCTCGACCGCGCCGCGTACACCGCGGGCGTACGTCGCATCCGCGAGCACATCGAGGCGGGGGAGGTCTACCAGGCCAACCTCTGCCGCGTGATGTCCGCGCCGCTTCCCGACCCGGCGGGCGCCGACGTGGACGCCCTGACCGCACTGCTCGCGCGGGGCAACCCGGCCCCCTACGCAGGAACGATTCGGCTGCCGGCCCACGGCGTCGAGATCGCCACCGCGTCCCCCGAGCTCTATCTGCGCCGCTCCGGCCGCCGCGTCGAGTCCGGCCCGATCAAGGGCACCGGCCGCACCGCCGCCGATCTGCTGCCCAAGGACCACGCCGAGAACGTGATGATCGTGGACCTCGTACGCAACGACCTCGGCCGGGTCTGCGCCACCGGCTCCGTGACCGTCCCCGCGCTCTGCGCGCTCGAAGAGCACCCGGGCCTCGTCCACCTCGTCTCCACCGTCGCCGGGGAACTCGCCGAGGGCGCCGGCTGGCCCGAGCTGCTCGCCGCGACCTTCCCGCCGGGCTCCGTCACCGGAGCCCCCAAATCCTCGGCCCTGCGGATCATCGAGGCCCTGGAGACCGCCCCGCGCGGCCCCTACTGCGGAGGCATCGGGTGGGTCGACGCCGACCGGGGCACGGCCGAGCTCGCCGTCGGCATCCGGACCTTCTGGATCGATCGCACGGCCCCCGGCGGCCCCCGGCTGCTCTTCGGCACCGGCGCCGGGATCACCTGGGGGTCCGACCCCGACCGGGAGTGGGCCGAGACCGAGCTGAAGGCCGCCCGGCTGCTGCGGGTAGCGTCGGGAGCCGTCGAAGCGAACGCGACCGGCGCGAAGGGCGCGACCGGCGCGCCGGGCTCGTCGGGCCCGGCGGGAACACAGACGGACGAAAGCGGGAGGACCGTACGGTGAGAATCTGGCTCGACGGAGCACTGCGGGACGCCGACGAAGCGAAGGTGTCCGTGTTCGACCACGGCCTCACCGTCGGCGACGGGGTCTTCGAGACGCTCAAGGCGGAGCGCGGGACGACCTTCGCGCTCACCCGGCACCTGGAGCGGCTGACCCGATCCGCCCGGGGGCTCGGCCTGCCCGACCCGGACCTGGACGAGGTGCGCCGCGCCTGCGCCGCCGTACTGGAGGCCGACCCGCTGCCGCTCGGCCGGCTGCGCGTCACCTACACCGGGGGCGTCTCCCCGCTGGGCTCCGACCGCGGCGACGCCGGCCCGACGCTGATCGTCGCGCTGGCGGGGGCCACCCGGCGCCCCGACACCACCGCCGTGGTCACCGTGCCGTGGGTGCGCAACGAACGCTCCGCCGTGGTGGGCCTGAAGACCACCTCGTACGCCGAGAACGTGGTCGCGCTCGCCGCCGCCCACCGGGCCGGTGCCTCCGAGGCCCTCTTCGCCAACACCGTCGGCCGGCTCTGCGAGGGCACCGGCTCCAACGTGTTCGTGGTCCTCGACGGACAGCTGCACACCCCGCCCGTGGCCTCCGGCTGCCTCGCGGGCATCACCCGCGCCCTCGTCGCCGAATGGTGCGGGGCCAAGGAGACCGATCTGCCCTTCGAGGCGCTCGAGCAGGCGGAGGAGGTCTTCCTGACCTCCTCCCTGCGGGACGTCCAGGCCGTCGTACGGATCGACGGGCGCGAGCTGGGCTCCGCCCCCGGCCCCGTCACGGCCGAGGCCATGCGGATCTTCGACGCCCGCTCCGCCGAGGACGCCGACCCCCGCTCCTGACCGGGAGCCGGCACATCCGCTGTGCTTCGGGCCGCGGGGCGGGTAGAACTCGACTGATGACCACCACCCTGCGGCCGAGCGGGCCGCTTCAGCAGAGCACCGGCGGGGCGCGCTCGCGCCCGTACGAGATCCGTGTCAACAGCAGGCGCGTCGGCGCCCTGCTGCTCGCCACCGACACCCCCTTCGGGCCGACGGTCGCCGAGATACGCGAACTCGCCGTCGAGGAACCCGACCGCCGGCGCGGCCGTGCCACGGTCGCCGCGCTCGCCGCCGAGGAGGTGCTGCGGAGCTGGGGCTGCCGCAGGGTCCGCGTCTCGGTCCCGGCGGGCTCGCCGGGCGGCCTGCGGCTGGCCGCCGCCCTCGGGTACGCCGAGTACAGCCGCAACATGGCCAAGGAACTCCCCGCCGAGCCGCCCGCCCTGTCCGAGGGGGTCGCCGGCCGCCCGATGACGGAGCCCGAGTTCGATACCTGGCTCGCGGCGGCGCTCGAGGGCTACGCGCAGAGCTGGGTGGGCCGCGGCATGCCGGCCGAGGCGGCACGGACGAAATCGGCGAACGACCACGCGTCCTCGCTGCCCCTGGGCCTGGCCACCCCGGGCGTCAGCTTCTCCGTGCTGGAGGCGGCCGGCGTCCCGGTGGGCACCGTCTGGGTCGCTCCGAGCGGCGGGGACTCGTACGTCTTCGACGTCGCGGTCGCCGAGGAGCACCGCGGCCGGGGCCACGGCCGGGACCTGATGCTCCTCGCGGAGGGCGCCGCCCTGGCCGCCGGCCACCGGGTGCTCGCGCTGCACGTCTTCACCGACAACGTCCCGGCCCTGCGGCTCTACGAGTCCCTCGGCTACCGGACGACCGGCTTCAACTACGCGAAGGACCTGATCTAGGCCGTAAGAGACGACCTGGACGGCCTCGACGACCTAGGCGGCCTCGGCGAGCAGCCGGTCGGCGATCTCCTCGATGCGCTCGCGCAGGCCGGCCTGGCTCTTGCCGCCGTCGAGGCGCTGTCCGTCGATGACGTACGTCGGGGTGCCGGTCACGCCGATCGCCTTGCCCTCGGCCTGGTCGGCGTCCACGATCAGGATGTGCCGGCCGTCGATCAGGGCGGTGTCGAACTCCTCGGCGTCCAGGCCCAGTTCGTGCGCGACCTCGACGAGTACCGGCTCGCCGGCCTTGCCGAGTTCCGCGGTGCGGGCGAGGACGGCCTCCACGTAGGGCCAGCCCTGCCCCTGCTCGGCGGCCTCCTCCGCGGCCTGCGCCGCGGCGAAGGAGTGCTTGTGCTTCTCCAGCGGGAAGTGGCGCAGCCGGATGTCCAGCCGGTCGCCGTAGCGGGCCCGCAGGGCGCGCACGTCGTCCAGGGCGCTGTGGCAGTCCGGGCACTGAAGTTCGCACCAGACGTCGAGGATCACGGAATCGGTCATACGGACAGTCTCCCAGCCCGCCGGGACGAGCACGGACCGGGACCTCGGGGGGAACCGACCGGGACCTCGGGAGGAGGCGCGACCCGGAGATGTCCCGGAGATCCGCCCGCGAGGGGCTCCGGCCGTGGCCAGGGCGAGAGCCTCGGGTGCAGGATGGATGGGGACAGAACGCCCGGCCCACCGGCCGGGTCCGACGACCGAACCGCCCCTGGAGGCCCCGCATGCTCGCCGAGACCATTTGCTCCGCGGTGTCCGCGGCGGGCCTGGGCATCGCCGCGCTGACCGCCTACCGCAAGCGATTCCTCGCGGCCACGCGGATCGCGGCGTACTCGCTGGTGCCCGTCGGCCTGGTGATGACGGGCGTCGTGGCGTGGGCGACCGGGATCGTCTTCAAGCCGACCGTCTGGGCCGGGTTCGCCGTGCTGGGGCTGGCCTGGCTGCTCTTCGTGACCACGCGCGCGATAGAGCGGCGCGCGGGGGGAGCGGGCGAGGGCGGAGAGGGGGAGGGGGAGCAGAAGCGGCCGAAGGCCGTCAAGGGCCGCCCGGCCCAGGAGGCCGTCGCCCCGGCCGCCTCCGCGCCCTCGCTGGGGGACGGCGCCCGCCCGCGGCCGACCGGGGCCGCGGCCCCCGCCGAGGACTTCTCCGACATCGAGGCGATCCTCAAGAAGCACGGCATATGACGGGATCCGGTGAACTCGCGGGTCCGTCTGGCGTGTTGAGCGGCGCGGGCGGGCCCGCTGGGCCATCATCGCCCCGACATGCTCGACACATCACCGGGTGAGCCCGCCGTTCCCGCGCCGGCCACCGTCCCCGTCGCCGAGGAGCCGAGAGGCTGCCTCTTCGCGCTCTCCCAGCCGCCCCTGATGATCTTCCTAGCCGTGATCGGTGGTCTGCTGCTGCTCGCCGCCGTGCACGATCTCTTCCTGCTCTGAGCCGGGCTCCGTCCCCAGTTCCGATTTGCGCCGGGCCCGGTACGCCGCCACGTGCAGCCGGTTCCCGCAGGTACGGCTGTCGCAGTAGCGCCGGGAGCGGTTGCGGGACAGGTCGACGAAGGCCCGCCGGCAGTCGGGGGCCTCGCAGCGGCGCAGCCGCTCCTGCTCGCCGGAGACCACGATGAAGGCCAGCGCCATGCCGCCGTCGGCCGCCAGGTGGTCGCCCACCGAGGCGCCCGGGGCGAAGTAGTGCACGTGCCAGTCGTAGCCGTCGTGATTGGTCAGCTGCGGGGTGGTCCCGGCCGTCGCGACCAGCTCGTTGATGAGCACGGAGGCCGCGCGCGGACTCGGCGCCGCGAAGATCTGGGCGAATTTCGCGCGCACCGTGCGCACGCCGGCGAGGTCGCGGGCGCTGAGCTCGCCGACGTCGCTGATCGCGTAGTCGTGGACGAAACCGCGCAGCGCGTTCACGTCCGCCAGCCCGTCGGGCTGCTCCGTCTCGGCCGAGGTGTTCACCAGCGCGACGACGACGTCGAGCGCGCGACGGGTGTCGTGGGGGATCTGCACGGGGTCTCCCTGAAGGGCCGGGCCTGCGGTGACGGTCTGCTGCCGCCGCTGGTGGCCGACTCTAGCGGGTCACCCCAACGCGCACCGACGCCGTCCACGCGGGTGGCTTTCGCGTGAACAGCGCCGGCACTTCGGTATGTGGTTGTCCGCCGTGCACCGTCGCCCCGAGTCGGACGGTGTCGTACGGCCCCCGGACTCAGCCGGGGGAGGGTTCCCTCTGTAGGCCTGGCTCAGGATTCGGCCAGGATGTGGGAGAGCTCCTTGTCGAGGTCGAAGTGCCGGTGTTCGGTTCCGGGTGGAACCGCGGCGTCCGTCCGCTTGAGGAACGACTCCAGTGCTCGGGCGGGTGCTTCGAGCAGCGCTTCTCCCTCCGGTGAGCTCAGGGCGATGCAGACGACCCCCTGACCGTGACTGCGGGACGGCCAGACACGGACGTCGCCGGTACCGGTGGGCCGGTGAAGGCCCTCGGCGAGGAGGTCGCGGGCGAATACCCATTCGACCGTCTCCTCGGCGCCGGTGTGGAAGGTGGCGTGCACGGCGTAGGGATCGGCCGTGTCATACCGCAGGCCCGCGGGAACAGGCAGTGAGGACTCGCTCGACACAACGAGGCGCAGGTGCAGCTCGCAGCTGACCGTGGTGTTCATAAGCGCCAGGGCCTTTCGCTCAGTGTGCGCTCGGGGATTCGCACGTCGGCGAAATCGACATGCCACCTACGGTGCCGTTGTAAACCCCTCTGACCGTTTTGCGGACCTCTGGGTCCCTCGGACGGCGGATCCAAACGACCATTCACGTGTGCTGGGACCTCCGGTAGATTCGACCCCATGAACACGGGGAGTGACCGCGAGACCAACGAGTCCGCCAACGAGTCCGCCGCCGCCGAAGGCGAGTCCGCCGCTGCCGAGGAGGACCCGAAGGTCTTTCACGTCTCCAAGGCGCCGGACTTCATCAAGGCCCGCCGGGGCCTGCACCTGAGCTGGCAGGTCGGCGTCTTCGTCGTCGGCCTCGCCGTCGTCGGCGCCGGTGTCGCCATGCTGGTGCTGCCCGGCCCGGGCTGGGTGGCGATCTTCGCGGGCCTCGCGATCTGGGCCACCGAATTCGCCTGGGCGCACCTCGCCCTGCGCTGGACCAAGCGCAAGGTCAGCGAAGCCGCCCAGAAGGCCCTGGACCCGAAGGTCCGCCGCCGCAACATCATCCTGACCAGCGTCGGGCTCGCGATCGCGGGCGTCCTGATCGGCTTCTACCTGTGGAAGTACGGGCTCGTGCTGCCCTGGAACCTCAAGGACCAGTGAGCCCGCCCGCCCATGGCGGAGAGCACCGCTGACATGCGGTAATGTTTGCGGTGCGTCCGGGCGATTAGCTCAGTGGGAGAGCACTTCGTTCACACCGAAGGGGTCACTGGTTCGAACCCAGTATCGCCCACCCGGACCAGAGGCCCGGAGACTTTCACAGTCTCCGGGCCTCTGGCGTTTTCCCTCGTCCGGCCGACGGTCCGCACCCGTCCGGCCCCGGCGCCGGGACTCGGACTCCAGGTCCGGACGCCAGGTCCGCGCGGCGGGCTACTTCAGCCGCCCGATCGCCTCCCGCAGCCGGCGGGCGTCGCGCAGCCGCTTCTCGTAGGTGGCCCCCATCGCCAGCAGCAGCACCCCCGCCAGGGCCGGCGGCAGCCAGCGCGGCAGCGCGTCCACGACCTGGACGACGTACGGGGTCAGCTCGTGCAGCGCCACCGCCGCCAGCGTCGCCCCGCCCAGCAGCAGCGGCGCCCGGAGCCGGCCGCGGGCACCGGCCAGGGTCACCCCGAGCGCGGCCGTCCCCAGCAGCAGCGGCCGCAGCCAGTGCGGGTCGCCCCACACCGCGAGGGTGCTCGGCAGCAGGGTCGCGGCCAGCCCCGGCCCGTACGCCGTCCAGGACCCGGCGAGCGGATCGCGGCGCCGTCGCAGGAATCCCACGGTCAGTGCCGCCGCCGTCACCGGCAGGGTGTACGCCTCGGGCACCGTCACCTCCGAAGCCGCCAGCCGTACCCAGGTCGCCGCCAGGAACAGCGCCCCGGCGGGCCAGCCCGCCGCCGACCGGCGCTCGGGCCGCACCGCCGCCGCCGCGCACACCACCCCGGCCAGGGCCAGGACCAGCGCGAGCACCGGAGCGTCCCCGGTGGCCAGGGCCAGCGCGAGGAGACCCGCCGCGGCCGCCGCGACCTCCGCCGGGACCCGTACGGAGCCCAGCCGCGGCCCGAGCGCCGCCACCGCCGCCGGGACCACCAGCACCGCCGGTGCCCACCAGGCCACCGGCCGCTCCAGCAGTGCGCCCAGCGCCACCGCGAGCAGCGCCGCGTACCCGACGGCGAGGGCCGCCGCTCCCGCGCGGGCCCACACCGGGGCGGGCCGGTACGCCGCTCCCGCCGCGCACGCGGCCCCCAGCAGGCCGAACACCGCGAAGGTGGCCAGTCGGCCGTCCAGGGCCGCCACGGACACGCTCAGGGCCCCTGCCAGGGCGCACGTCCCCGCGGCGACCCCCACGAGGCCCTGACCGGCGCCGGCCGGCTTCGGGGCCCGCGCCGGAGCGGTGGAGGCCGCGGGTGCCGGGGCGCGGAGCGCGAGCGCCCCCGTCGCCAGCGTCACCACGAGCTGGGCGGCGAGGACCGCGCCCGGGGCCGCTTCGAGCACCACCGGGGCCGTGAAGAGCGCCGCCCAGCCCAGGACCACGGCGGCCACCGCCGGCTCCGTGCGCTCCGGAAGCACCCGGACCAGCCACCACGAGCCCCCGGCCGTCAGCAGCAGGACCACCAGCGCAGGGAGCCCCGAGCCGTCGGCCGCCGGGGCGGGCGCGGTCACCGACCAGACCTCCTCCAGCACCCGCAGCCGGCCCACCAGCACCGACGCCACCCACGCCGCGGCGAGCGCCGCCTGCAGGACGGCCACCCCCGCACCGCACAGGGCGAGCCCGCGCCGGACCGGCTCCGGGAGCGCGGAGACCCGTAGCGCTCCCAGCAGGGGCAGGGCCACCGCCAGGTACACGACCGCCGCCCCGGACGGGCTCAGCTCCGGCCGGACCAGGCCGCCCAGCGCCGCCACCGCCGCGAAGGCGCCGGCCGCGGCGAACGCGGTCCGCAGGGCGGAGGCGCGCCAGGCCACCGCCAGCGCGAGCACCGCCACCGCCGCCAGCCGCGCCGAGGGGGCCAGGGCCGCGCCCGTCGATTCCGCGTCCAGGGACTGCGTCAGCGCCGTCAGCAGCGCGGCCCCGCCCACCACCGAGCCGGCCTCTCCCGCCCAGCGGGACCACCGCCCGGGCCGCAGCAGCGCGAGCCCGGCGTCCAGCGCCGCCGTACCCAGCAGGGCCCAGGCCATGTCCAGCCCCGCCGCCCCGGCGGCCAGCGCCGCCAGCGGCAACGGGAGCTGCGCCGTCAGCAGCGCCGCCGGCACCGGGATCCGCAGCACGGTCAGGGCGCGCCCGTACCCCGCCCACACCGCCGCCAGCACCGCGGCCGCGCCCGCCGCGTACGCCAGGCCGTCCACCTCCGGCATGCCGACGGCGTACAGCGCGTACGCGTCGAGCACCGTCAGCAGCAGACCGACCGCGGCCACCGCCTCGGCGGTCGAGCGGAGCCCCCGGCGCAGCAGCGCCACCGGGGCGCCCAGCGCCGCCGCCGTCACCACGGCCAGCACCGCACTGCGCCCGGCGATCCCCAGGGAGCCCCAGCTGACCAGCGTGAACGCCAGGGCCGCGACCGCCAGCAGCACCGCGCCCAGGACCAGCAGCACGTTCTGCGCACCCGGGGCCGAGGCCTCCGAGGCCCCCGTGGCCTGCGCGGACGCCTTCGGCCGGACCTGTGCACCCCAGGCCTGGGGGGCCTGGGCGCCCAGCAGCCAGGCACGGCGGCTCAGCAGGAAGTGGCGCCGGGCGTCGAGTTGGATCAGTTCGCGGTCGATGAGCACGAGCTCCTCGGCCGGCGGCAGGGGGTTGTCCATGGTTCGGAGTGTGGTGCCCGTCACCCCGTCAGGACATGGGTGCGCGTACTCATCTCCGGATGAGTTCCGGCTGAGTACCGGGTGGGCGTCCGCGCCGCGCGCGAGACTGGGGGCATGGACCGAAGCAGCCATGGCGGCACGTCCGGCGGCGACCCGGCCGCGCCCGCCAACCCCGGTGGCCGGTGGACCCGTTACCGCTTCCGCAGCGTGTGGGACCTCGACGCCGCGCCCACCCGCGTCTACGCCGCCCTGGAGAATCCCGAGTCCTACCCCCTGTGGTGGCCCCAGATCCGCGCCGTCGCCCCCGACGCCGACGGGAGCGGCGGCACCGCCCTCATCCGCTCCGTCCTCCCCTACACCCTGCGCGTGGGCGCGGCCGAACTCCTGCGGGACCCCCTGCGCGGCATCCTGGAGGTCGCCCTGCTCGGCGATCTGGAGGGCTGGGCGCGGTGGACCGTACGGGCGCGGGCCGGTGGCACGCGGGCGCTGTACGAGCAGGAGGTCGAGGTGCGCCGCCCCCTGATGCGCCTGCTCGCGTTCCCCGGGCGGCCGGTGTTCCGGCTCAACCACACGCTGATGATGCGGTCCGGACGGCGCGGGCTCGCCGCACATCTGGCGGCCCGGCCGGAAGCGGTTTGAACCAGCCCCGGGCCTTCTGTATTGTTCACACCGTTCCCGGGCGATTAGCTCAGCGGGAGAGCACTTCGTTCACACCGAAGGGGTCACTGGTTCGATCCCAGTATCGCCCACCGGGACAGGCCGGTCCGTCGACACGGACCGGCCTTCCGCATGTCAGGGACCTTTTCCGTACGGTCCCTCACGCCGCCGCGGGCAGTTCCGGCCGCAGCGGCCAGTGCGGATCCACCGACTCCGGTGTGCCCTGCCGCGCGAACCACGCCTGGAGCCCCCGCGCCTGGGCCGCGTGCCACACCTGCTGGAGCGTGTGCAGCTCCGTCGGCGTCAGCCGCTCCAGCCGGCCCGCGAACCTGCGCCCCACGGCCCGTACGAGCTCCAGGGACGCCAGGGCGTCCGCGCCCGCGTCATGGGCACCCTCCAGCTCTATCCCGTAGTGCGCGCACAGGTCCGTGAGCGTCCGGCGGCCCTTGCGGTAGCGGTCCAGATGCTTGTCGAGCACCCGCGGATCCAGCACCGTCAACGGCCGGTTGTCCAGGTACCGGGACAGTGAGGACGCCCGGTGGCGGCGCAACTCCCGGTCCAGCAGCGTCAGATCGAACGGCGCGTTCATCACCACCACCGGCCGGCCCGCCACCTGCTGCTCCCCGAGCGCGCGGGCTATCTCCTCCACCACCGGCGCGGGCCACCGACCGTTGCGCTGGAGGTGCTCATCGGTCAGACCGTGCACTTCCGTGGCCCCCGGGGGTACCGGGATGCCGGGATTGACCAACCATCGCGTCGAGCGGATCCGGCCGCCCGCGCACTCCTGAACGATGAGCGCGGCGGACACGATCCGGTCCCGCTCCACGTCCACCCCGGTCGTCTCCGTGTCGAATGCGGCCAGCGGGCCCTCGTACCAGCGTGTCATGGCGAACTCCTCGTCACCCGTCGGCAGATGGCCCCCGCCCGGGCACCGCGCCCCAGGCCCGCCACCCTTGCCCGAAACGGTGATACCCGGGCTCTTTGCCCCGTACGCCGTTTGCGGGACGCCGACTGCGGAGACAACTCAACTGGGGGACCGCACACATGATCGGTCGTCAACCCCGACACCCTGACACGCACCTGACGCGGCCCCACGCGGCCGCTTCGACGGGGACAGCCCGGAAGGCATGGGGAGCCTGCCATGGCGCTCGCGCAGCCCGAACCGGGCGGGGTGCTCGCGGGGCAGATCGATCCGCGGACCGACCCGCGGAGCGGACCGCTGCGCGGCACACTCGCCACCACCGCCTGCATGGAAACCCTTCAGGTGGGATACCTGCACGCCGTAGTCGCCGCGGCGGGCTGCTCGCTGTCCCAGCCCTTTCCCGACAACGGCATCGACTGGCACGTCAGCCACGGCGCCCCCGAGCACGTCATCGACGACGAGGTGACCATCAAGGTCCAGCTCAAGGCGACCTACCAGATACCGCCCAGACCGGCCGGGCCCACCTTCGGCTTCACCCTCGACAACGAGCACCTGGTGAAGCTGGCCCGCAGTCCGGTCGCCGTGCACAAGATCCTCGTCGTGATGCTCGTCCCGCGGGAACGCGACCAATGGCTGAGCGCCGGACACGACCGGCTCGACCTGCGGCACTGCTGCTACTGGACCAATCTCGCCGGACACCCCGTGACCGGCCGGCGCCGGACCACCGTACGGATCCCGACCACGCGGATCTTCGACGACCGGGCGCTCTGCGAGATCATGACCCGGGTCGGGTCGGGAGGGACACCTTGATGAATTGGCAGTCACCGCACCTGGAGCCGCTCTCCCCACCGGAGTTCGCCGTGGGCGCGCCCGATCCCGCACACGTCGATCCGCTCGTGCTCGGCGCCCTGCTGCACCGGCACGGCTGGCTGCGCCGCGGCGGCGCCGCCGGACGGTACGGGCGCTGGACGCCGCCCGCCCCGTACGCCACGGGCAGCGGCGGCACCAGCCTGCTCGTCCCCGAGAGCCGGGCCTTCCCCGACTGCGCCGACCTGCTCGAAGAGGCGCTCACCGCGCTCTCGCGCAGCGCGCTGCCGTCGGCGCGCGAGGTGCTGTACGGGCTCAGCGTGCCGAGCGACGAGATCCGCTGGGAGCGCGAGGTCCCGCGCGGGGCGTACGGACTCCAGGGCGAGGCCGACTGGACGGTCCAGGAACAGCTCCGCTCGGCCGCCCGCCAGCTGCTCCTCGCCGGGGCGCTGGCCGACCGGGCGCGGGCCGGGTACTACGGAGCCCGGCACCGTGGCCAGGCGGAGCGGGCGCTGGACGGGGTCCTGGTCGGGCCGGCCCCGGGCGGCCGGCGCCTGACCGCCTACGTCCCCGTCGACGGGGGCCGGGGCATCGTGACCCGGCTGCACCACGCGCTGCACGCCACCCGCGAGGCCGTGGACTACCAGCGGGCCACCGGCGGCATGGAAGCCTTCGACGCGGCGGTCGAGGCCGGGGTCAGCCGGGAGCTCGCCGAGGCGCTGATCTCGCTGGTCCACGGCTCGGAGGGGGCCCGGGTGGCCCTCGCGTGGGCCCCGGCCGCCGGGGTCCCGGCGGGATGCGCGGCCCGGCCGGAGCCGGTGGAGTTCTCGCCCGGCGACCTCCCGGTGCTCCGGGACGCGGCCGCGCGGTACACGAGGGACGAACCGGCGGTACCGGTCCGGGTGGCGGGAGCCGTGGTCCGCATGCGCAGGTCGGCCCCCGGCGGCGGGGGCACGGTCCGGCTGCGGGTCCTCGCCGGGGCGGAGATCCCGTACGTCCGGGTCGTGCTCGACGAGGAGTCGTACCGGGTGGCGGGCCACGCGCACCTCGTCGGACTCCCGATCCGGGTCAGCGGGCGCCTGCAGCGGCGGGGAGGCTTCCGCCGGCTGACGGACGCGGCGGACGTGCGTCCGGTCCCGATGGACGAGGTCGAGCGGGACCGGCTCATGAAGTCCCTGGACGAGTCCCTCGACGCGGGGGACGCACTGCCGTCGGACTCGGACGACTAGACGGAAAGGGACGGCCCGAGGGCGGGATCAGCCCGGGGCGTGGGTGAAGGACGCCATGCGCAGGCCCGGGACCGGGGAGAAGTCCGCGCCCCGGGTGAAGCCGGAGCGTTCGTACAGGGTCACCGCGGGGGCGTTGTCCGCGCCCGTGGTGACCGTGACCGTGCGGTGGGGGAGCACGTCGGTCAGGACGTGGCGCAGCAGGAGCGAGGCGATCCCCCGGCGGAACCGGGCCGGATCCACGCACAGTCGGTCCAGGTGAACGGCGTCCGCCTCCTCCCCCCAGGCGAGGAAGCCGGTGATCTCGCCGTCCCCGGACAGTGCGCCGATCCAGTTCAGGGGCCGCGCCCGCAGGTCCGCGAGGCTCTCGCGGAGCGCCGGGATGCCGTCGAAGCCGATCAGCTCCGCCTCCACCGCGTACGCGGCCCTGCCGATCCGGTGCACGGCGTACGCGGTGGAGTCGTCGGTCAGGTCCAGCGGCCGCGGGTGCGCGCTCGGCATGGTCCGGGGTCCTTTCGGGGTGCGGGAGCGGGAAACCCCCACCGTACGGGGGCGCCGGGATCGGCCCCGGGCGGTAACCGTTTAGCGGCTCAGCCCATCCGCTCGGTACGATTCAGGCGCGCAGTGTTCGCTCGCGCACCCCCTGAGTCAGGAGAGACCGGTGTCAGACGTCCGTGTGTTCATCCAACGCGATTCCGAGCGGGACGAGCGCGTGGTGGCCACGGGCACTACGGCGGCGGAGCTCTTCGCCGGCGAGCGCACCATCGTCGCCGCGCGCATCGCAGGTGAGCTGAAGGACCTCGCGTACGAGGTGAAGGACGGCGAGACCGTCGAGCCCGTGGAGATCTCCTCTCCCGACGGCCTCGACATCCTGCGCCACTCCACCGCGCACGTCATGGCGCAGGCCGTGCAGGAGCTGTTCCCCGAGGCCAAGCTGGGCATCGGCCCGCCGGTCCGCGACGGCTTCTACTACGACTTCGACGTCGCGAAGCCCTTCACCCCCGATGACCTCAAGGCCATCGAGAAGAAGATGCAGGAGATCCAGAAGCGCGGCCAGCGCTTCGCCCGCCGCGTCGTCACCGACGAGGCGGCCCGCGAGGAGCTGGCGAACGAGCCGTACAAGCTGGAGCTCATCGGCATCAAGGGTTCGGCCTCGACCGACGACGGCGCGAACGTCGAGGTGGGCGGCGGCGAGCTGACCATCTACGACAACTTCGACGCCAAGACCGGCGACCTGTGCTGGAAGGACCTCTGCCGCGGTCCCCACCTGCCGACCACCCGCAACATCCCGGCGTTCAAGCTGATGCGCAACGCCGCCGCCTACTGGCGCGGCAGCGAGAAGAACCCGATGCTCCAGCGCATCTACGGCACCGCGTGGCCGTCGAAGGAGGAGCTGAAGGCCCACCTCGACTTCCTCGTGGAGGCCGAGAAGCGCGACCACCGCAAGCTCGGCACCGAGCTCGACCTGTTCTCCGTACAGGACGAGATCGGCTCCGGCCTGGCCGTCTTCCACCCCCGCGGCGGAGTCATCCGGCGCACCATGGAGGACTACTCGCGCAAGCGGCACGAGGAAGAGGGCTACGAGTTCGTCTACACCCCGCACGCCACCAAGGGCACCCTCTTCGAGAAGAGCGGCCACCTGGACTGGTACGCGGAGGGCATGTACCCCCCCATGCAGCTCGACGGTGGTACCGACTACTACCTCAAGCCCATGAACTGCCCGATGCACAACCTGATCTTCGACGCGCGCGGCCGTTCCTACCGCGAACTGCCGCTGCGCCTCTTCGAGTTCGGCACCGTGTACCGGTACGAGAAGTCGGGCGTCGTGCACGGCCTGACCCGCTCGCGCGGGTTCACCCAGGACGACGCGCACATCTACTGCACCAAGGAGCAGATGGCGGAGGAGCTCGACCGCACGCTGACCTTCGTGCTGAACCTGCTCCGCGACTACGGTCTGACCGACTTCTACCTGGAGCTGTCGACCAAGGACCCGGAGAAGTTCGTCGGCTCGGACGAGATCTGGGAGGAGGCCACCGCCACCCTCCAGCAGGTCGCCGAGAAGCAGGGCCTGCCCCTGGTCCCGGACCCGGGCGGCGCCGCGTTCTACGGCCCGAAGATCTCCGTCCAGTGCCGTGACGCGATCGGCCGCACCTGGCAGATGTCGACCGTGCAGCTCGACTTCAACCTGCCGGAGCGCTTCAACCTGGAGTACACCGGCCCCGACGGCACCAAGCAGCGGCCGGTCATGATCCACCGTGCGCTGTTCGGTTCCATCGAGCGGTTCTTCGCCGTGCTGCTGGAGCACTACGCGGGCGTCATGCCGCCGTGGCTCGCCCCGGTCCAGGCGGTCGGCATCCCGATCGGCGACTCGCACATCGAGTACCTGCAGGAGTTCGCCGCAGAGGCGAAGAAGAAGGGCCTGCGCGTCGAGGTGGACGCCTCCTCCGACCGCATGCAGAAGAAGATCCGCAACCAGCAGAAGCTGAAGGTCCCCTTCATGATCATCGTCGGTGACGAGGACATGGCCGCGGGCACCGTCTCCTTCCGCTACCGCGACGGTTCGCAGGAGAACGGCGTCCCGCGCGACCAGGCGCTGGCGAAGCTCGTGGACGTCGTGGAGCGCCGCGTCCAGGTGTGAGCGTGATCCCCGCGCACGCGGGGAGGAAGCCCCCGGGAGGTCTCACTTCCCGGGGGCTTCCTCGTCCTCCCGCCGGAAGGCCTGCAGCATCCACGACGAGAAGGAACCCGTCACCGCGCCCAGCAGCGCCAGTCCGCCGGCCATCATGAACGCCGCGATGATCCGGCCCCCCGGGGTCACCGGGGCCATGTCCCCGTAGCCCACCGTCGTCAGCGTCTCGCACACCCACCACACCGCGTCCCCGAGCGTGAGGATCGAGGCTCCCGGGGCCCGGCGCTCGAAGTGGTGGACCCCGAGGGCGCCCGCGAAACCGAGCAGCCCGGCCGACAGGCCCGCGTACGACATCACGCGCGCGTACAGGTTCCGGCGCGGGCGGTTGTAGCGGGCCTGGATCGCGTCGTGGACCTTGACCATGCGCAGCGGCCGCAGCAGCGGCAGCAGCACGATCAGGGTGTCCAGCCAGTGCACGCGCACGAAGCGCAGGGGCCGCGTGCGGCTCAGCAGCAGCCGGGCCACGTAGTCCACGATGAAGCAGGCCCAGGTCAGTACGACCAGGCCGAGCCCGATGTCGCGCATCAGCGGGTGCGTCCGGTAGGCCAGTACGGAGAGGGTGTAGCCGGCGAGGAAGAGCAGGGAGGCGTAGAACAGGGGCAGCTCGGTCCGGCGTTCCCAGGCCTGGTCACCGGTCTCGGGTGCATCGTTCATGGGCCCAGCATCGCGTCCCGCCCACCGGTGTTCGCCCCGGCGACACGCCGCTCCGGGCCAAGGTCATATGCTGCATCCCATGACGATTGAGCCGGAGCAGCAGATCGGTGTGGGCACGCAGGACGCGTTCCAGCGTCTGTGGACGCCCCACCGGATGGCGTACATCCAGGGGGAGAACAAGCCGACCGGGCCGGAGGCCGGGGACGGCTGTCCCTTCTGCGGGATTCCGGAGATGTCGGACCAGGACGGGCTGGTCGTGGCCCGGGGCGAGCACGTCTACGCCGTGCTCAACCTCTACCCGTACAACGGCGGTCACCTGATGGTCGTGCCGTACCGGCACGTCGCCGATTACACGGACCTGGACGCCGCCGAGACCCTCGAGCTCGCCGACCTCACCAAGCGTGCGATGGTCGCGCTGCGCAAGGCCTCCGGTGCGCACGGGTTCAACATCGGCATGAACCAGGGCCAGGCCGCCGGGGCCGGCATCGCCGCGCACCTGCACCAGCACATCGTGCCCCGCTGGGGCGGGGACACGAACTTCATGCCGGTCGTGGGCCACACCAAGGTGCTGCCCCAACTCCTCGCGGACACCCGCCAGATGCTCGCGGACGCCTGGCCCACCGACTAGCTCCGGCCGGCCAGGGCCCACCGCCCAGGGCAGGCCGACCAGGGCAGGCCGACCAGGGCAGGCCGCGCGGAAGTCCGCGCGGCCTCACGCGTCGTAGACGTCCGCCTTGCGCGGTGCGGCGTCCTGGATCAGACCGCTGACGATGCTCGACCGGTTGGTGAAGCGGTCGGTGTCGACCCCGTTCTCCTCCAGGACGCGCATCGCGGCCTTGTGCACCGCGCGCAGGACCGGGGTCGCGGTGCGCATCGCGTCGTCCGCCATGAAGCGGTGCTCCCACGGCTGGTCCGCCCAGACGTGGCGGACGCCGAAGGGCTCCGGGAGGACGAGCTTGCCGCCCAGGAAGTCCAGGAGCGGCGGGTACCAGGTGAAGGGGGCGCGCACGGTGAGGCGGATGACCTCGTCCGTCTCGACCACCGGCCGCAGGAGCTCCACGGTCTCCCAGAACCGTACCGACTTGGCTACCTCGTCGGTCGGGGCCTTCGACTTCGTGCTGAACAGACTGTGCACGGGGCCGAGGGCGTGGCCGGTGACCTCCACGCGCAGGGTCTTGTAGAGCACGGTGACCGTGACCAGCATGGTGATGACGAGCTGGCCGTCCCAGACCGGGTACTGGATGCCGAGGTAGTGCCGGGTGCCCTTGTTGAACTGCTGCTCGTTGCAGATCCGTGTGATCTCGTGCGGCTTGACGAGGAAGGTGTCGACGTCCGCTCCGCTGGGGCGGGCGACCTCCTTGGCTCCCTTTCCGACGTGGGTGACGATCCAGTGCTGGATCGAAGCGGGCGGGAGGCCGCCGGTGTGCAGGGGCCCCCGCTCCAGTTTGCGGAGCTCGGTGTCGATGGCCCGGACGACGTCCCAGCTGCGGAAGGGATGGATCTCGGCGCCCTCGTTCCTGGGGGCGAGTTCCTCGGCCATCTGCCAGCTGCCCCAGCGGGTGCCCATGCCGAGGATTCCCTTGGGGCCGGCGTAGAAGGCGGCGTTGCTGCGGTCTTCCGCCGTGAGCTTGGCGAGGGAGTGGCGCAGGTCCTCCCGGGCCTTCTCGTCGGGGTTGCCGGGGACGGCTTCGGGAATCTTGGCGGCAACCCCTCCGCCGCCGTCGATGAGGCCGTCCCAGCGCGAGCGCAGGTCGGTGGCGGTGGCCTGGCAGAGCCGCCTGGCGAGGAACCAGCCGAGGACGGGGGCGATGACCATCGCGCGGACGTAGAGCCCCAGGAACCCGGTCACCGGGAGCCGGAACATCAGCACGGCGACCACCAGGCCCACGCCGACCAGCAGCGCCGTGCCCAGCCACGAGGCACGCTTGGCATCGGAGGAGGCCAGGGCCTTGCGGCCCCAGAAGAGCCCGAGCCACAGGAGTAGGCCCGGAAGGAAGGCCACGCCGCAGACCAGCATGATCAGGCGGAGCTTGCGGTCGCGCTCCTTGCGGATCCGCGAAGCGGCCAGACAGTGCTCGACGACCGTCTGCGGGTCGGCGCCGAAGGACTGGATGAGGGGCTTGCGGGTGGGCGGGATGGTGCGCGTCTCGACGGCGCGGCAGAAGGCCTCGCCGAGGTTGGGGGCGAGCTGGGGGATCTTGCCGGGCTTGATGACCGACTCGTAGTAGTCGTTGTTGGCCTCGAGTATCTTTTCCAGCTTGGTGTCGCGCCCGCCGTCCCGGTAGGCGGCAGACGCGAGGGCGTTGGTCGCGGCGGTCTGGCCGCCGCCGCCCTGGAGTGGGATCTGTGCCCCGGGCCTGAAGTCGAATCCGTCGTCCGCCACCGCTGCCCCCATCGCTGTGCGTCGTGCTCGTGTGCGGGCCTGCCCGCGATGCCGTCCGCGCCGGGTGGTGTTCCCGGTGCGGCGTTCCCGCTCACGCTCTCGGCCTACCCGCTTGGTCTACCCGTTCGGCCTGCCCGCCTCACGCGCGGACGAGCCTATCGGCCGATTCCTCCCCATGGTGATGGGACAGGTAAATGCCGCCCACCGCAAGCGGGTTGGGTGGGCGGCTTCAGTGACGCTATGTCAGTTGGCTTCCCTTCTCGGGCTGTTCGCGCAACTTGTCCGCTATCTGCGGCGGCATCGGCTCGTGCCGCGCGTACGTACGGCTGAACAGCCCCGTGCCGTGCGACACGGAGCGCAGCTCGACGGCGTACCGGCCGATCTCGATCTCGGGGATCTCGGCGAGGACCCGGGTGCGCCCGGTGCCCGCCGCATCGGTGCCCACGACGCGGCCCCGGCGTCCGGCGAGGTCGCTCATGACGGGGCCGACGTACTCGTCGGGGACGAGGACGGCGAGTTCGGCGACCGGTTCGAGGAGCTGGACCGGGGCCCCGGCGGCGGCTTCCCGCAGGGCGAGGGCGCCCGCGGTCTGGAAGGCGGCGTCGGAGGAGTCCACCGAGTGGGCCTTGCCGTCGAGCAGGGTGATGCGTACGTCGACCAGCGGGTAGCCGGCCGCGAGCCCCCGGGCGGCCTGCGCCCGGACTCCTTTCTCCACGGACGGGATGAACTGGCGCGGCACCGCTCCGCCGACGACCTTGTCGACGAACTCGATGCCGCTGCCCGGCGGCAGCGGCTCGACCTCGATCTCGCAGATGGCGAACTGGCCGTGCCCGCCGGACTGCTTCACGTGCCGCCCCCGGCCGCCGGCCTTGGCGCCGAAGGTCTCGCGGAGGCTGACCTTGTGCGGGACCGGGTCGACCTGGACCCCGTACCGGGTGCGCAGGCGTTCGAGGGCGAGGTCCTGATGGGCCTCGCCGAGGCACCACAGGACGAGCTGGCGGGTGTGCGGGTTCTGTTCGAGCCGCATGGTCGGGTCCTCGGCGACGAGCCGGGCCAGGCCCTGGGAGAGCTTGTCCTCGTCGGCCTTGCTGTGGGCCTCGATGGCGAGGGGGAGCAGCGGGTCGGGCATCGGCCAGGGCTCCATCAGGAGGGGGCCGTCCTTGGCGGAGAGGGTGTCGCCGGTTTCGGCGCGGGTGAGTTTGGCCACGCAGGCGAGATCGCCGGCGACGCAGTGGGTGAGGGTGCGCTGCTGTTTGCCGAAAGGCGAGGTCAGGGCGCCTATGCGCTCGTCCACATCGTGGTCCTCGTGTCCGCGGTCGGCGAGTCCGTGCCCGCTCACGTGGACCGTCTCGTCCGGGCGCAGGGTGCCGGAGAAGACGCGGACGAGCGAGACGCGGCCGACGTAGGGGTCGGAGGAGGTCTTCACCACCTCGGCGACGAGCGGTCCGGCGGGATCGCAGGTGACCGCGGGGCGGGCCGCGCCGTCGGGAGCGGTGACCCCGACGGGCGGGCGCTCCAGCGGAGTGGGGAAGCCGCCGGTGATCAGTTCGAGGAGTTCTACGGTGCCCAGGCCCTTGCGGGCGCCGTCGGCGGCCGGGGCGGCCATCAGGACGGGGTGGAAGGTGCCGCGGGCGACGGCCCGCTCCAGGTCGTCGACCAGGGTCTTGAGGTCGATGTCCTCGCCGCCGAGATAGCGGTCCATGAGGGTCTCGTCCTCGCTCTCGGCGATGATCCCCTCGATCAGCCGGGCGCGGGCGTCGGTGATGAGGGCGAGCTCGCCGGGGTCCGGGTCGCGTTCGGCGCGATCGCCGGACGAGTAGTCGTAGACCCGCTGGGAGAGCAGCCCGAGCAGTCCGGCCACCGGGGCGTGGCCGTCGGGGGCGGTGGGGCCGTGCAGGGGCAGGTAGAGCGGGCGCACGGCATCGGGGTCGTCCGCCCCGAAGGCGTCCCCGCACACCGTGGTCATCTGCGTGTAGTCGGCGCGGGCGGCCTCCAGGTGGGTCACGACGATGGCCCGGGGCATGCCGACGGCGGCGCATTCGTCCCAGACCATGCGGGTGGCGCCGGAGAGCCCGTCGCCGTCCTCCGCGGCCGAGACCACGAAGAGGGCCGCGTCGGCGGCCCGCAGCCCGGCCCGCAGCTCTCCGACGAAGTCGGCGTAACCGGGGGTGTCCAGGATGTTGATCTTGATCCCGGCCCACTCCACGGGGACCAGGGAGAGCTGGATGGAGCGCTGGCGGCGGTGTTCGATCTCGTCGTAGTCGGAGACGGTGGCGCCGTCCTCGACGCGCCCGGCCCGGTTCACGGCGCCGGCGGTCAGGGCCAGGGCTTCGACCAGGGTGGTCTTGCCGGATCCGCTGTGGCCGACCAGCACGACGTTCCGTACGGAGGCCGGGTGGTCGGCCGTCGGTGCTCTTCCGGCGGCTCCGGATTGGTGCGATGCGGCTCCCACGATGCTCGTACCTCCCGATTGGAGGGGGATGGAGAGGGATGGAGAGGGATGCGGAGGAAAAGGCCTCCTTCGAGCTTTGCACTGCCGTCACACGGCGTCCATACGTCGTACCGGAGGCGCGGAAACCGCGGGCGCGGCCCGACCCGGCGGGAACCGGCAGGACCCGGCGGGGGGTGCCCGCAAGGCCGTCCGGAACGTGGCGAACGGCCCGAGAACGGCCCGCGTCGTGTGAACCGGTGGGTGCGCGGCGCCGATGGCCCGGGGCCCTGGCTACGATGGGCCAGCCGGTGGCCGTGGTGGCCGTGCGGCCCAGCGACCCTCCGGGAAGGCCATGCTGAACAAGTACGCGCGTGCATTCTTCACGCGTGTTCTCACGCCATTCGCCGCTTTTCTGCTCCGGATGGGAGTGAGTCCCGACGCGGTCACCCTCATCGGCACGGCCGGAGTGGTGGCCGGAGCCCTGGTCTTCTTCCCCATGGGCGAGTTCTTCTGGGGCACGATCACCATCACGCTCTTCGTGTTCTCCGACCTGGTGGACGGGAACATGGCCCGCCAGGCCGGCGTCTCCAGCCGGTGGGGCGCGTTCCTCGACTCCACCCTCGACCGGGTGGCGGACGCGGCGATCTTCGGCGGACTCGCGCTCTGGTACGCGGGTTCCGGGAACAACAACGCGCTCTGCGCCGTCGCCATCTTCTGCCTGGCCAGCGGCCAGGTGGTCTCGTACACCAAGGCCCGGGGCGAGTCGATCGGCCTGCCGGTGGCCGTCAACGGGCTCATCGAGCGCGCCGAACGCCTGGTGATCACGCTGGTCGCGGCCGGTCTGTCCGGCCTGGAGACCTTCGGAGTCCCCTCGTGGATCGGCCTGCTGCTGCCGATCGCCCTCTGGGTGGTCGCCGCGGGCTCGCTCGTGACCCTGATCCAGCGCGTGGTGACCGTACGGCGCGAATCGGCGGAGGCCGACGCCGCCGCTGCCGCGGGAGCCCCCTCCGAAGGCGGTACGCCCTGATGGGCAAGGCACAGGACAAGCTGGTCGACGGGCTGTACGGGCTCGGCTGGGCCGGGGTCAAGAAGCTCCCCGAGCCGGCCGCGGGGGCCCTCGGCAGGCGGATCGCGGACTTCACCTGGAAGCGGCGCGGCAAGAGCGTGCTGCGCCTGGAGTCGAACCTGGCCCGGGTGGTGCCCGACGCGACGCCCGAGCGGCTGCGCGAGCTGTCGCACGCGGGCATGCGCTCCTACATGCGGTACTGGATGGAGTCCTTCCGGCTGCCGACCATGGCCAAGGAACGATTCAGCACCGACGTGGAGATGAAGGACGACCACATCCTGCGCGAGGCACTGGCCTCCGGGCGCGGAGTGGTCGTCGCCCTCCCGCACCTGGCCAACTGGGACCTCGCCGGCGCCTGGGCCGTCACCCACATCGGAGTCCCGTTCACCACGGTCGCCGAACGCCTCAAGCCGGAAACCCTCTACGACCGCTTCGTCGCCTACCGCGAGAGCCTGGGCATGGAGGTGCTCCCGCACAACGGCGGCGCCGCCTTCGGCACGCTCGCGCGTCGGCTGCGCTCCGGCGGGCTCGTCTGCCTGGTCGCGGACCGGGACCTGTCGGCCTCCGGGGTGGAAGTGGACTTCTTCGGCTCGACGGCGCGCATGCCGGCCGGCCCGGCGCTGCTCGCCCAGCAGACGGGCGCCGTCCTGCTCCCGGCGACCCTGTACTACGGGGACGCGCCGAAGATGTACGGCCGGATCCACCCCCCGGTGGAGGTGCCCGAGAAGGGCACCCGGCAGGAGAAGACGGCCGTCATGACGCAGGCGGTCGCCGACGCCTTCGCGCAGGGCATCGCCGAACACCCGCAGGACTGGCACATGCTCCAGCGGCTGTGGCTGGACGATCTGGAGATCGCCGGCCACGGCGTCGCCGCCCGGCCCGAGGAGCACGCCGCGTGAAGATCGGCATCGTCTGCCCGTACTCCTGGGACGTCCCCGGCGGGGTCCAGTTCCACATCCGGGACCTGGCGGAACACCTGATCGGCCTCGGCCACCAGGTGTCGGTCCTGGCCCCGGCGGACGACGAGACCCCGCTGCCCCCGTACGTGGTCTCGGCGGGGCGGGCGGTGCCGGTGCCGTACAACGGGTCGGTCGCCCGGCTCAACTTCGGCTTCCTGTCGGCCGCCCGCGTACGGCGCTGGCTGCACGACGGGGTCTTCGACGTGGTCCACATCCACGAACCCACCTCCCCCTCCCTGGGCCTGCTGACCTGCTGGGCGGCGTCCGGCCCGATCGTGGCCACCTTCCACACCTCCAACCCGCGCTCCCGGGCCATGCTCGCGGCGTACCCGATCCTGCAGCCGGCGCTGGAGAAGATCAGCGCCCGGATCGCGGTGAGCGAGTACGCGCGGCGCACGCTGGTCGAGCACCTCGGCGGGGACGCGGTGGTCATCCCCAACGGCGTGGACGTGGACTTCTTCGCCAAGGCCGAACCGAACCCGGCCTGGTCGGGCCGGACCCTCGGCTTCATCGGCCGCATCGACGAACCGCGCAAGGGCCTGCCGGTCCTGATGGCGGCCTTCCCGCGGATCGTGGCCGAGTGCCCGGACGTACGCCTCCTGGTGGCGGGCCGCGGCGACGAGGAGGAGGCCGTCGCCTCCCTCCCGCCCGAACTCCGCGCCCGGGTCGAGTTCCTCGGCATGGTCTCGGACGAGGACAAGGCGCGGCTGCTGCGCAGCGTGGACGTGTACGTGGCCCCGAACACGGGCGGCGAGAGCTTCGGCATCATCCTGGTCGAGGCCCTGTCGGCCGGCGCGGCCGTCCTTGCCGCCGACCTCGACGCCTTCGCGCAGGTCCTGGACCAGGGGTCGGCTGGGGCCCTCTTCACGAACGAGGACCCCGACTCCCTGGCGGCATCGGCGATCGCCCTCCTGCGCGATCCGGCCCGCCGCGCGGAACTGAGCACCCGGGGCGCGGCCCACGTACGCCGCTTCGACTGGTCGACGGTGGCGGCGGACATCCTGGCGGTCTACGAAACGGTCACGGACGGCGCGGCGGCGGTCGCGGAGGACGAACGAGTCCCCCTCCGAACCCGCCTGGGCCTCTCCCGCGAGGGGTAGCCCGTCCCGGCCCTTGCTGGGCCCCGGCCCCGGCCCCGGCACGGCCCCGGTCCCGGCCCCGGCCGGTTCTGGTCCCGCCCGGCCTGGCCGGACCCGGCCTGCCCGGGTCTCCGGCCCCGTCCGGGTGCGGCCGCTGTGGTCCGTCCGCCCGCGCGGGCCCCGGCTGCGGGTGTGCCGCTGCGCGTAGCGGAGTCCCCTACCCGCCCTTCCACCGTTCCCCGGGGCTCCGCCCCGGACCCGTTGCCGCGTGCGGCGCCGTTCCCGGGGGCCAGCCCCCGGACCCCCGCTCCTCAAACGCCGGAGGGGCTGAATTCGGCCGGCGTCGACCTGGGCGCAGTCCGGGACCCCTGCTTCAGCCGGTCCGGCGTTTGAGGACCGGGGTCCGGGCGGAGCCCGGGGAACGGTGGAAGGGCGGGTAGGGGACTTCGCCCCGCAGGGCCCGCCCGCACGCGCCCACCGGGGCCCGCGCCAGGCGGCGGTGGCGGCAACACCGCCCGGCCCCGCCGGCCGGAGGCTGGCGCAGCGGGGCGAAGCCCGCGCAGCGGTGCGAGCTCCGCGTCAAGAAGGTGCGCGGCGCGTCAAGAAGGTGCGCGGCGCGTCGAGAGGGGAGGCCCGCCAGGGCCGAGGCGCGCGAGCGGCGCATGGAAAGGTAAGGTCGCGGCCCGTGATCGAAACCCTTGTCTGGATTGCCCTGGGCCTCGGCCTCGTCGGCGTGTACCTCAGCTGGACCGCCGGCCGGCTCGACCGGCTGCACTCGCGGATGGACGCCGCCCGCGCCGCCCTCGACGCGCAGCTCGTCCGCCGGGCCTCCGTGGTGCTGGAAGTCGCGACCTCCGGGGTGCTGGACCCCGCCTCCTCCCTCGTCCTGTACGAGGCCGCGCACGCCGCCCGCCAGGCGGAGGAGGAGCACCGCGAGGTCGCCGAGAGCGAGCTCAGCCAGGCCCTGCGGGCCGTCTTCGCCGACGCGGAGCAGGTCGACGTGCTCAAGGCCGCGCCGGGCGGGGCGGAGGCCGCCGAGGAGCTCGCGGCGGCGGTCCGCCGGGTGCCGATGGCACGCCGGTTCCTCAACGACGCCGTCCGCGCGGCCCGCGCCCTGCGCCGGCACCGCAAGGTCCGCTGGTTCCGGCTGGCGGGCCACGCGCCCTTCCCGCTGGCCTTCGAGATGGACGACGAGCCTCCGGTGGATCTGGCCGAACGGCCGTAACTTGTACCCAATGGCCAAATCGCAAGGAGCCACCGGCTGCACATTGGCCCTTGCCGTGGACTGGTCCAGAAGGTTTCCTCGGTCGAGTACCACCAGATCGCCCTGGCGGTCGCCAGTAGCGCCTGAATCTTCCTTTCGAGTGAGGTCAATCCGTGAGCACGCTTCCCTCCACCCCGCAGTCCGCCGAGTCGGCGATCGGCACCTCCCGCGTCAAGCGCGGCATGGCCGAGCAGCTCAAGGGCGGCGTGATCATGGATGTGGTCAACGCCGAGCAGGCGAAGATCGCCGAGGATGCCGGCGCCGTGGCCGTCATGGCCCTCGAGCGGGTCCCCGCCGACATCCGCAAGGACGGAGGCGTCGCCCGGATGTCCGACCCGAACATGATCGAAGAGATCATCGAGGCCGTCTCCATCCCGGTCATGGCGAAGTCCCGCATCGGCCACTTCGTCGAGGCCCAGGTGCTCCAGTCCCTCGGCGTCGACTACATCGACGAGTCCGAGGTCCTGACCCCGGCCGACGAGGTCAACCACTCCGACAAGTGGGCGTTCACCACCCCCTTCGTCTGCGGCGCCACCAACCTGGGCGAGGCCCTGCGCCGCATCGCCGAGGGCGCGGCCATGATCCGTTCGAAGGGCGAGGCCGGTACCGGCAACGTCGTCGAGGCCGTCCGCCACCTGCGCCAGATCAAGAACGAGATCGCCCGCCTGCGCGGCTACGACAACAACGAGCTGTTCGCCGCCGCCAAGGAGCTGCGCGCCCCGTACGAGCTGGTCAAGGAAGTCGCCGAGCTCGGCAAGCTCCCGGTCGTGCTGTTCTCCGCCGGTGGCGTCGCCACCCCCGCCGACGCCGCGCTGATGCGCCAGCTCGGTGCCGAGGGCGTCTTCGTCGGCTCCGGCATCTTCAAGTCGGGCGACCCGGCCAAGCGCGCCGCCGCCATCGTGAAGGCCACCACCTTCTACGACGACCCGAAGATCATTGCGGACGCCTCCCGCAACCTGGGCGAGGCCATGGTCGGCATCAACTGCGACACCCTCCCCGAGTCCGAGCGCTACGCCAACCGCGGCTGGTAGTCATCACCATGACCACCCCCGTGATTGGTGTCCTGGCACTCCAGGGCGACGTACGGGAGCACCTGATCGCCCTGGCCTCGGCTGACGCCGTGGCCAGGCCGGTCCGGCGTCCCGAGGAGCTCGCCGAGGTCGACGCCCTGGTGATCCCCGGCGGCGAGTCCACGACGATGTCGAAGCTCGCCGTGCTGTTCGGCATGCTGGAGCCGCTGCGCGAGCGCGTACGGGCCGGGATGCCGGTCTACGGCACCTGCGCCGGCATGATCATGCTCGCGGACAAGCTGCTGGACGGCCGTGAGGACCAGGAGACCCTGGGCGGCATCGACATGATCGTGCGCCGCAACGCCTTCGGCCGGCAGAACGAGTCCTTCGAGGCGCAGGTCGACTTCGCCGGCATCGAGGGCGGTCCGGTGGAGGGCGTGTTCATCCGCGCTCCCTGGGTCGAGTCCGTCGGCGGCGCCGCCGAGGTGCTCGCCACGTACGACGGTCACACGGTCGCCGTGCGCCAGGGCAATGTCCTCGCCACCTCGTTCCACCCGGAGCTCACGGGTGACGACCGGGTCCACGCGTACTTCGTCGACATGGTGCGCGCGGGGCTGTAACGGTGTCCCGGTAGGATCTGAGGCGAACATTGTTGGTGACGCGAAGGAGACAGGCAGATGTCCGGCCACTCTAAATGGGCTACGACGAAGCACAAGAAGGCCGTGGTTGACGCCAAGCGCGGCAAGCTCTTCGCGAAGCTGATCAAGAACATCGAGGTCGCGGCCCGTATGGGCGGCGCCGACATCGATGGCAACCCGACCCTCTTCGACGCCATCCAGAAGGCGAAGAAGAGCTCGGTCCCGAACAAGAACATCGACTCCGCGGTCAAGCGCGGCGGCGGCCTCGAGGCCGGCGGCGCCGACTACGAGACGATCATGTACGAAGGCTACGGCCCGAACGGCGTCGCGGTGCTCATCGAGTGCCTCACCGACAACCGCAACCGTGCCGCGTCCGACGTGCGGGTCGCCATGACCCGCAACGGCGGTTCGATGGCCGACCCGGGCTCGGTCTCGTACCTGTTCAACCGCAAGGGCGTCGTCCTGCTGCCCAAGGGCGAGCTGTCCGAGGACGACGTGCTGGAGACGGTGCTCGAGGCGGGCGCGGAAGAGGTCAACGACCTCGGTGATCAGTTCGAGATCATCAGCGAGGCCACCGACATGGTCGCGGTCCGTACCGCGCTCCAGGGCGCCGGCATCGACTACGACTCGGCCGACTCCAACTTCCTGCCGACCATGCAGGTCGAGCTGGACGAGGAGGGCGCGCGCAAGATCTTCAAGCTGATCGACGCGCTGGAGGACAGCGACGACGTGCAGAACGTCTTCGCCAACTTCGACGTCTCGGACGAGGTCATGGAGAAGGTCGACGCCTGATCCCCCCTTGCGGCCAAACCGCCGCCGCTCTCGCGGACGTGGTTGCCCGCCGTCTGGGTTGCTCGATTGATGGTTGCTGTTTTGGACGGGCCGACAGGACACACCCTGTCGGCCCGTTCTTTGTCAGTGGTGCCGGATAGCCTGCACGAACACGGCCGGGTGATCGAGAGAGGGGGCGCGGTGCGCGTACTGGGCGTTGACCCGGGCCTGACCCGATGCGGTGTCGGTGTGGTCGAGGGGGTGGCGGGCCGCCCCCTGACGATGCTGGGCGTGGGGGTCGTACGGACGCCCGCGGACGCCGAGTTGGGCGACCGGCTCGTCGGCATCGAGCGGGGCATCGAGGAATGGCTCGACGAGTACCGTCCCGAAGTCCTCGCCGTGGAGCGGGTGTTCAGCCAGTACAACGTCAGTACGGTGATGGGCACCGCCCAGGCCAGTGCCGTCGCCATGCTGTGCGCCGCTCGCCGCGGCATACCGGTCGCGCTGCACACCCCGAGCGAGGTCAAGGCCGCCGTCACCGGCAGCGGGCGCGCCGACAAGGCGCAGGTCGGAGCCATGGTCACCCGACTGCTGCGGCTGTCCGCCCCGCCCAAGCCCGCCGACGCGGCGGACGCCCTCGCCCTCGCCATCTGCCACATCTGGCGCGCCCCCGCGCAGAACCGCCTCCAGCAGGCCGTCAACCGGCATGCCAGCGCCCTGAAAGGCCGCACCACATGATCGCCTTCGTCAGCGGCCCGGTCGCCGCGCTCGCCCCCACCCTGGCCGTCATCGAGGTCGGGGGAGTGGGCATGGCCGTGCACTGCACCCCGAACACCCTCGCGGGCCTGCGGACCGGTGAGCCGGCCCGGCTGGCGACGTCCCTGGTCGTACGGGAGGACTCGCTGACGCTGTACGGCTTCGCCGACGACGACGAGCGCCAGGTCTTCGAGCTCCTGCAGACCGCGAGCGGGGTCGGACCGAAGCTCGCCCAGGCCATGCTGGCGGTGCACAGCCCGGACGCGCTCCGCGTAGCCGTGTCGGTGGGGGACGAGAAGGCGCTGATGGCCGTCTCCGGCATCGGGAAGAAGGGCGCGCAGAAGCTCCTGCTGGACCTCAAGGACAAGCTCGGCGCGCCGCTGGGATCGAGCGGCATGGTCGGCGCGCAGCGCGCGGCGGCCTCCGGCCCGGCCCCGTGGTCGGAGCAGCTCTCCGCCGCCCTGGTCGGCCTCGGGTACGCGCCCCGGGACGCGGAGGAGGCCGTCTCGGCGGTGACCCCGCAGGCGGAGGAGGCCATCGCCGCCGGCGGCTCGGCCCCGGTTCCGCAGCTCCTGCGAGCCGCGCTCCAGTCCCTGAACCGGACCCGGTAAGAGGGTGCGGCGCCGTTGCCGGGGGCCGGCCCCCGCCCCCCGCTCCTCAAACGCCGGAGGGGCTGGATCCGGCTGATGTCCGGCTCCCCGCGCACGGAGCACGCAGCGGGCCCGGGCGGGCCGAGGCAGGCCACCACCCAGCCCCTCCGGCGTTCGAGGAGCGGGTACCGGGGCGGAGCCCCGGGAAACGGCCCGCGCACAGACCACCGCACCACCGAGAAGGCAGACTGACACCGTGAACTGGGATGACGAGAGCGACGACCGGATCGTCGCAGCCGCGGCGGACGGCGAGGACACCGCCGTCGAGGCGGCCCTGCGACCCAAGGACCTCGGTGAGTTCGTCGGGCAGGAGAAGGTCCGCCAGCAGCTGGACCTCGTCCTCAAGGCGGCCCGCCAGCGCGGCGCCACCGCCGACCACGTGCTGCTGTCGGGCGCCCCGGGCCTGGGGAAGACCACCCTGTCCATGATCATCGCGGCCGAGATGGGTGCGCCCATCCGGATCACCTCCGGACCCGCCATCCAGCACGCGGGCGACCTCGCCGCCATCCTCTCCTCCCTCCAGGAGGGCGAGGTCCTCTTCCTCGACGAGATCCACCGCATGTCCCGGCCCGCCGAGGAAATGCTCTACATGGCCATGGAGGACTTCCGCGTCGACGTGATCGTCGGCAAGGGTCCGGGGGCCACCGCCATCCCGCTGGAACTTCCCCCGTTCACCCTCGTCGGGGCCACGACCCGGGCCGGCCTGCTCCCGCCCCCGCTGCGCGACCGCTTCGGGTTCACCGGCCACATGGAGTTCTACGCCCCCGAGGAGCTGGAGCGCGTCATCCACCGCTCCGCGCGCCTCCTCGACGTGGAGATCGACACCGCCGGCGCCGCCGAGATCGCCGGCCGCTCGCGCGGAACCCCCCGTATCGCCAACCGGCTGCTGCGCCGCGTCCGCGACTACGCCCAGGTCAGGGCCGACGGCGTGATCAACCGGGAGGTCGCCGGCACCGCCCTGAAGGTCTACGAGGTCGACGAGCGCGGGCTCGACCGGCTGGACCGGGCCGTCCTGGAGGCGCTCCTGAAGCTCTTCGGCGGGGGGCCCGTCGGCCTGTCGACGCTCGCCGTCGCCGTCGGTGAGGAGCGGGAGACCGTCGAGGAGGTGGCCGAGCCGTTCCTCGTACGGGAGGGGCTCCTGGCAAGGACCCCGCGGGGGCGGGTCGCGACCCCCGCCGCATGGGCTCACCTGGGACTTGTGCCACCACAGCAGGGCGCGAACGGATCAAGCGGACAACAGGGCCTCTTCGGGACCTGACGGCGCGGAGGTTCGCCCCCTCAGGAACTGCGGTGACATGCTGGGCGTTGTTCCATCGGTGCGGACTCGCCTAGACTCCGCCGATGCCGACCCTTACGGTCGGCGTACCCACCCCCCGTACAAAGGCCGTGCGCTCGTGCGGTCGATGCGAAGGACCTGCGTCCCGTGAATATCATGTCCCTCCTTCCGTTCGTGCTGATCATCGGGGCGATGTTCCTGCTGACCCGCAGCCAGAAGAAGAAGCAGCAGCAGGCCGTGCAGATGCGCGACCAGCTGACCGCCGGCACCGGCGTCCGCACCATCGGCGGCATGTACGCCACGGTGAAGGAGATCGGCGAAGACACCGTCACGCTCGAGGTGGCTCCCGGCGTCTACGCGCTCTACGCGAAGAACTCCATCGGCGCCGTGCTGGAGGACGAGGAGTACAACCGCATCGTCCACGGCATCACCGATGATCTGACGATCGACACGCCGGTCGTCCCCGACGACGCGTCCTCCCTGACCGGGGACGAGGCCCCCAAGCTCGACCTGGGCAAGAAGGACGAGCCCAAGGCCGACGAGCCCGCGGCGGAGGAGCCCAAGGGCGACGAGCCCAAGGACGGCAAGACCGACGGCGAGGCCGGCGCGAAGTAGCGCTGGGCCGGGGACCGAGCGGGGCGCCAGACCGGCAGCCCCGTCGGTCCCCGCCAGTGACCCTTCTGCGGGGGGCAGGGGTCCCCACACACATTTCGTGGCCGTCGACGCGCTGACCCGGCGCCGGACGGTTGGACAGGGAGATACGACAAGGTGGCAGCACCGAAGAAGGGCCGGCGGCCCACGGGGGCTCAGGGGAGGCCGGGGCGTTCCCTGGCCATCATCCTGATCGCGATGGTGGCGCTCACCGCGGGGATGTTCCTCACGAAGCAGACGACGCCGCGACTCGGCATCGACCTCGCCGGCGGTACGAGCATCACGCTCAAGGCCAAGAGCGAGCCCGGTAAGCCGGACGCGATCAACGAGACCAACATGAACACGGCGATCGGCATCATCGAACGCCGCGTCAACGGTCTGGGCGTCTCCGAGGCCGAGGTCCAGAAGCAGGGCACGGACCACATCATCGTGAACATCCCCAAGGGGACGAACGAGCAGCAGGCGCGCGAGCAGGTCGGCACCACCGCCCAGCTCTACTTCCGCCCCGTGCTCGCCGTCACCGAGGGTGCCCCGGCACCTCCGGAGGCCGAGTCGAGCGGTTCCCCGAGCGCCGCCCCGAGCGGCTCGGGCAGCCCGTCCGCCAAGGCCACCCCGTCGTCCAGCGCCACTTCCCAGGGCCGTGCGGTCAGTGAGGCCCTCAAGGCCCCGAACGCCCCCTCTCCCTCGCCCTCGGCGAGCGAGTCGAAGAAGGCAGACGACAAGGCGACCCCGTCCACGTCGCCGTCCGCGACCTCCGCCGACCAGGCCGCCGCGGCGGCCCTGCAGGCGAAGTTCGCCGCGCTGGACTGCACCAACGAGGCGCAGCGCACCGCCGCCACCAAGAACGTCAAGCCCGAGGACCCGACGCTCGCCTGCGGCAAGCGCGACGGCGTCTGGTACAAGTGGGTGCTCGGTCCGGCCCAGGTCAACGGCCAGGACGTCAAGGACGCCAAGGGCATCATCGACCAGCAGCGTGGCATCTGGATCGTCACGATGCAGTTCACCGACAAGGGCGCCGACAAGTTCGCCAAGATCACCGGTGAGCTCGCGGCCAAGCAGCCCCCGCAGAACCAGTTCGCCATCGTGCTCGACGGCGAGGTCATCTCCGACCCCAACGTCCGCGAGGCGCTGACGGGCGGCAACGCCGAGATCTCCGGCGGTTTCACCCAGCAGTCCGCGATGGACCTGGGCAACATGCTCTCGTACGGCGCCCTGCCGCTGTCCTTCCAGGAGGACAGCGTCACCACCGTCTCCGCCGCGCTCGGCGGCGAGCAGCTGAAGGCCGGCCTCATCGCCGGCGCCATCGGCCTCGCCCTCGTCGTGATCTACCTGCTGGCGTACTACCGGGGCCTGGCGTTCGTCGCCATCATCAGCCTCATCGTCTCCGGCATCCTCACGTACACGATCATGGCGCTGCTCGGTAAGGGCATCGGCTTCGCGCTGAACCTGCCTGCCGTCTGTGGTGCGATCGTCGCGATCGGCATCACCGCGGACTCGTTCATCGTGTACTTCGAACGCATCCGCGACGAGATCCGCGAGGGCCGCACCCTGCGTCCGGCCGTCGAGCGCGCCTGGCCCCGTGCCCGTCGCACCATCCTGGTCTCCGACTTCGTGTCGTTCCTGGCGGCCGCGGTCCTGTTCATCGTCACCGTCGGCAAGGTGCAGGGCTTCGCCTTCACCCTGGGTCTGACGACCCTGCTGGACGTGGTCGTGGTGTTCCTCTTCACCAAGCCCGTCATGACGCTGCTGGCCCGTACGAACTTCTTCGCCAGCGGTCACCCGTGGTCCGGGCTGGACCCGAAGCGACTGGGCGCCAAGCCGCCGCTGCGACGCTCGCGTCGTACCGGCTCCGGCGCGGCCGCCGCGACCGTCTCCGTTCCCGTCGACGCAAAGGAGGCGTGAGAGATGTCGAAGCTCGGAGATCTCGGCGCCAAGCTGTACCGGGGTGAGGTCGGCTACGACTTCGTCGGCAAGCGCTTCGTCTGGTACGGCGTTTCCATCCTGATCACCATCACGGCGATCGTGGCCCTGGCCGTTCAGGGCCTCAACATGGGCATCGAGTTCAAGGGTGGTGCCGTCTTCACCACCCCGAAGTCCACCATCTCGGAGACCCACGCCCGCGAGGTCGCGGAGAAGGCCTCCGGCCACGACGCGGTCGTCCAGAAGCTCGGCACCGGCGCCCTGCGCATCCAGATCTCGGATCTGGACACCAACGCCGCGGCCGACGTGAAGACGAAGCTCGCCGCCGACTTCAAGATGGACGCGGGCCAGATCAACGCGGACCTGGTCGGCCCCAGCTGGGGCGAGCAGATCGCCAACAAGGCGTGGACCGGCCTCGGCGTGTTCATGGTCCTCGTGGTGATCTACCTGGCCATCGCCTTCGAGTGGCGGATGGCGATCGCGGCGCTCATCGCCCTGATCCACGACCTCACGATCACCGTCGGCGTGTACGCGCTGGTCGGCTTCGAGGTCACCCCGGGTACGGTCATCGGTCTGCTGACCATCCTCGGTTACTCCCTCTACGACACCGTCGTCGTCTTCGACGGTCTCAAGGAGGGCTCGAAGGACATCACCAAGCAGAGCCGCTGGACGTACAGCGAGGTCGCCAACCGCAGCATCAACGGCACCCTGGTCCGCTCGATCAACACCACCGTCGTGGCCCTGCTCCCTGTCGGGGCGCTGCTCTTCATCGGTGGCGGCTTCCTGGGCGCCGGCATGCTGAACGACATCTCGCTGTCGCTGTTCGTCGGCCTCGCGGCCGGTGCCTACTCGTCGATCTTCATCGCGACCCCGCTGGTCGTGGACCTGAAGGAGCGCGAGCCGGCGATGAAGGCCCTGAAGAAGCGGGTGCTCGCGAAGCGGGCGTCGGCCGAGGCCAGGGGCGAATCGCCCGAGGACGCCGGCACCGAAGAGTCCTCCGAGGCAGTGGCGCAGGGCCGGTCGGGACGGCGCCGGTGACCACGGAGCTGCCCTCCGGCGTACGGGACCTGCTGCTCAGCAGGATCACGGACGTCGAGGACTACCCGAAGCCGGGCGTGATGTTCAAGGACATCACCCCGCTGCTGGCCGACCCGAAGGCGTTCGGCGCCCTCACGGACGCGCTGGTGGCCCTGGCCGGGCAGTACGGAGCGACGAAGATCGTCGGGCTGGAGGCGCGGGGATTCATCCTGGCGGCTCCGGTGGCCGTGCAGGCGGGCATCGGCTTCGTGCCGGTCCGCAAGGCCGGGAAGCTGCCCGGGGCCACGCTCCTGCAGTCCTACGACCTGGAGTACGGGTCGGCGGAGATCGAGATCCACGCGGAGGCGCTGTGCGCGGATGACCGGGTCATGGTCATCGACGACGTACTGGCCACCGGCGGTACCGCGGCGGCCTCGCTGGAGCTGATCCGGCGGGCCGGGGCGGAGGTCGCGGGGGTCGCGGTCCTGATGGAGCTCTCGTTCCTGCCGGGGCGTGAGCGGCTGGTGCCCGTACTGGGCGATGCGCCGCTGGACGCGCTGATCGTGGTCTGACGACGCTGACTGTGAAGCGGGCGCGCCCCGGGGGAATCCCGGGGCGCGCCCGCTTCCGCGTGTGCGGGGTGCTGCGTGGGGGCTTGTCCCCTACCCGCCCTTCCACCGTTCCCCGGGGCTCCGCCCCGGACCCCGGTCCTCAAACGCCGGACGGGCTGGATGTGGCCGGGACCGGCCCGAGTCGGGGTGGACTCGGGGAACGAGGTGGCGGAACCCTCGCTACGATGGGTTGTCCGGACCGGACACGGGTACCGGAACCGCTGAGGAGCGCTCTTGCCAGACGAGGTCCAGCCAATCTCCGCCGCGCAGCCCGACCCGGAGGCCGAGCAGCCGGCCGCGGCGGCCGCCGCCACGCCCACGCCGGCTCCGCCGGCCCCGCCGGTCAAGCCCGCGTCCGCGAAGTCGGCCGGATCCTCCAATCGGGTGCGCGCCCGGCTAGCCCGCCTCGGCGTGCAGCGTTCCAACCCGTACAACCCGGTCCTGGAACCGCTGCTCCGCATAGTCCGCAGCAACGACCCGAAGATCGAGACGGCCACGCTCCGGCAGATCGAGCAGGCGTACCAGGTCGCCGAGCGCTGGCACCGCGGCCAGAAGCGCAAGAGCGGTGACCCGTACATCACCCACCCGCTCGCGGTGACCACGATCCTCGCCGAGCTGGGCATGGACCCGGCCACGCTGATGGCGGGGCTGCTCCACGACACCGTGGAGGACACCGAGTACGGGCTGGAGGACCTGCGGCGCGACTTCGGCGACGCGGTGACCCTGCTCGTCGACGGGGTCACCAAGCTCGACCGGGTCAAGTTCGGCGAGGCCGCCCAGGCCGAGACCGTCCGCAAGATGGTCGTGGCCATGGCCAAGGACCCCCGGGTCCTCGTGATCAAGCTCGCCGACCGCCTGCACAACATGCGCACCATGCGCTACCTCAAGCGGGAGAAGCAGGAGAAGAAGGCCCGCGAGACCCTCGAGATCTACGCCCCGCTGGCGCACCGGCTGGGCATGAACACCATCAAGTGGGAGCTGGAGGACCTCGCCTTCGCGATCCTCTACCCCAAGATGTACGACGAGATCGTGCGGCTGGTGGCCGAAAGGGCACCCAAGCGGGACGAGTACCTGACCGTCGTCACCGACGAGGTGATGGCCGACCTGCGGGCCGCCCGCATCAAGGCCACCGTCACCGGACGCCCCAAGCACTACTACAGCGTCTACCAGAAGATGATCGTGCGCGGCCGCGACTTCGCCGAGATCTACGACCTGGTCGGCATCCGGGTCCTCGTCGACACCGTCCGGGACTGCTACGCCGCCCTCGGCACCGTGCACGCGCGATGGAACCCGGTCCCCGGCCGGTTCAAGGACTACATCGCGATGCCGAAGTTCAACATGTACCAGTCGCTCCACACGACGGTCATCGGCCCCAGCGGCAAGCCCGTCGAGCTGCAGATCCGCACCTTCGACATGCACCGCCGCGCCGAGTACGGCATCGCCGCGCACTGGAAGTACAAGCAGCAGACCGTCGCCGGCACCTCCAAGGTACGCACCGACGTACCGCAGGCGGCCAAGGGCAGCGCGGGCCACGACACCGTCAACGACATGGCCTGGCTGCGCCAGCTGCTGGACTGGCAGAAGGAGACCGAGGACCCGAGCGAGTTCCTCGACTCGCTGCGCTTCGACCTCTCGCGCAACGAGGTCTTCGTCTTCACGCCCAAGGGCGACGTCATCGCCCTGCCGGCCGGCGCCACCCCCGTGGACTTCGCCTACGCCGTCCACACCGAGGTCGGCCACCGGACCATAGGAGCGCGGGTCAACGGGCGGCTCGTACCGCTCGAATCGACCCTCGACAACGGGGACCTGGTCGAGGTCTTCACCTCCAAGGCCGAGGGCGCCGGACCCTCCCGCGACTGGCTGGGCTTCGTCAAGTCCCCGCGGGCCCGCAACAAGATCCGCGCCTGGTTCTCCAAGGAGCGCCGCGACGAGGCGATCGAGTCCGGCAAGGACGCCATCGCACGGGCCATGCGCAAGCAGAACCTGCCGATCCAGCGCATCCTGACCGGCGACTCCCTCGTCACCATCGCCCACGAGATGCGCTACCCCGACATCTCCTCGCTCTACGCGGCGATCGGCGAAGGCCACGTCACCGCGCAGAACGTCGTGCAGAAGCTGGTCCAGGCCCTCGGCGGCGAGGACGCGGCCAACGAGGACATCGAGGACACCATCCCGCCGGCCCGCGGCCGCAGCACGCGCCGCGGCAACGCGGACCCCGGCGTGGTGGTCAAGGGCGTCGAGGACGTGTGGGTCAAGCTGGCCCGCTGCTGCACCCCGGTGCCCGGCGACCCGATCGTCGGCTTCGTCACGCGCGGCAGCGGCGTATCGGTGCACCGCGCCGACTGCGTCAACGTGGACTCCCTCTCGCAGGAGCCCGAGCGGATGCTGGAGGTCGAGTGGGCGCCCACCCAGTCCTCCGTCTTCCTGGTCGCCATCCAGGTCGAGGCGCTGGACCGGTCCCGGCTGCTGTCGGACGTCACCCGGGTCCTGTCGGACCAGCACGTCAACATCCTGTCGGCGGCCGTGCAGACCTCCCGCGACCGGGTGGCCACCTCCCGGTTCACCTTCGAGATGGGCGACCCCAAGCACCTGGGCCACGTCCTGAAGGCCGTACGGGGCGTCGAGGGCGTCTACGACGTCTACCGCGTGACCTCGGCCCGCAGGCCGTAGCACCGCACATGTGAAAGGGCCCCGGTACGCAGTGCGTACCGGGGCCCTCTCACGTGCCGGGCGTCCGCGACATCAGCCGCCGAACTCCTCGAGACCCTTCAGCGCCTGGTCCAGCAGGGCCTGGCGGCCCTCCAGCTCCCGGGACAGCTTGTCGGCCTTGGAGTTGTTGCCCTGCGCGCGCGCCGCGTCGATCTGGCCGCGCAGCTTGTCGACCGCCGCCTGCAGCTGACCTGTCAGACCGGCCGCACGGGCCCGCGCCTCCGGGTTCGTACGGCGCCACTCGCCTTCCTCGGCCTCCTGGATGGCCCGCTCGACGGTGTGCATCCGGCCCTCGACCTTGGGACGCGCGTCCCGCGGTACGTGGCCGATGGCCTCCCAGCGCTCGTTCAGGGAACGGAACGCGGCACGGGCCGCCTTCAGGTCCGTGATCGGGACGAGCTTCTCGGCCTCGTCGGCCAGCTCCTCCTTCAGCTTCAGGTTCTCCACCTGCTCGGCGTCGCGCTCCGCGAACACCTCGCTGCGGGCCGCGAAGAACACGTCCTGGGCGCCGCGGAAACGGTTCCACAGGTCGTCCTCGGACTCGCGCTGCGCGCGGCCCGCGGCCTTCCAGTTCTCCATCAGCTCGCGGTAGCGCGCGGCCGTCGGACCCCAGTCGGTCGACTTCGACAGCGACTCGGCCTCCGCGACCAGCTTCTCCTTGACCTTGCGGGCGTCCTCGCGCTGCGCGTCGAGCGAGGCGAAGTGGGCCTTGCGGCGCTTGGAGAAGGCGGAGCGGGCGTGCGAGAAGCGGTGCCACAGCTCGTCGTCCGACTTGCGGTCGAGGCGGGGCAGACCCTTCCAGATGTCCACCAGGGCCCGCAGCCGCTCGCCGGCGCTGCGCCACTGGTCGCTCTGCGCCAGCTCCTCGGCCTCGGCCACCAGCGCGTCCTTGGCCGTACGGGCCTCGTCCGTCTGCTTGGCCTTCTGGACCTTGCGCTCCTCGCGGCGCGAGTCCACGGTCGACACCAGCTTGTCGAGCCGGACGCGCAGCGCGTCGAGGTCGCCGACGGCGTGGTGCTCGTCCACCTGCGTGCGCAGGTGCTCGATGGCCGTCTGGGCGTCCTTGGCGGCCAGATCGGTGGTCCGCACCCGTCGTTCGAGGAGGCCGATCTCGACCACCAGGCCCTCGTACTTGCGCTCGAAGTAGGCCAGGGCCTCCTCCGGGGTGCCGGCCTGCCACGAGCCGACGACCTTCTCGCCATCGGCAGTACGCACGTACACGGTGCCGGTCTCGTCGACTCGGCCCCACGGGTCGCTGCTCACAGCGCCTCCTCCACCTGATGCCTTGCGAGGGGTCAACCCCCTGGGCATCGTCCACAGTTTCCTGGGGCGGGCCGCGCCCGCCCTGCACAACGCCAACATAGGCGACCGCCGGGCCGGCTGTCCGCATCCAGCACGACGGAATATCGGCGTACCGACGTCCGAAGCGCCATCGCGGATGCAGTCCGGGCCCGGGGCGCCCGGTCCCGGTCAGTTCTGGGTGACGGTGCCCTTCTCGATGGTCACGGGGGTCTTGGGGGCGCCGTCCTGGCCGCCGTCGGCCACACCGGCCTTGGCCACCTCTTCGAGCACCTTCAGGCCGGCCGCGTCGATCTTGCCGAAGGGGGTGTACGAGGGAGCCAGCGGGCTGTCCTTGTAGACCAGGAAGAACTGGCTGCCGCCCGTGCCGGGGCCGGCGTTGGCCATCGCCACCGTGCCCGCCGGGTAGACGACCTGGCCCGTCGCGTTGGGCTTGCCCAGCCCGTCGAGGTTCTCGTCGGGGATGGTGTAGCCGGGGCCGCCCGAGCCGGTGCCCTGCGGGTCACCGCACTGCAGGACGAAGATGCCGCCCGTCGTCAGGCGGTGGCACTTGGTGTTGTCGAAGAACTTCTTGTCGGCGAGCGACTTGAACGAGTTGACCGTCTGCGGGGCCTTCGCCGCATCCATCTCGACCTTGATGTCGCCCGCGCTGGTCTTCAGGTCGAAGGTGTACTTCGCCTTGGCGTCGATCGCCATCGCCGGGGAAGGGGACTGCTGCGGGGTGGGCTGGGCCGAGGGGGACGCGGCCGGGTCGGCCGCCTCGTCCTTCTTGTCCTTGTCGAACACACCGCCGGCCACGAGGCCGACCAGCGCCGCCACGACCACGGCCACCGCCGCACCGATCACGGCGAGCCGCTTGCGCGACTTCTGCCGCGCTTCGGCACGCCGCTTCTGCTGGCGTTCGTACTTCTCCCTGGCGAGCTGGCGCCGCCGCTGATCGCTCGTGACCACCGGGTCGTCTCCTTGTGCGTGTCTGGTACCACTGTCCGGGCTGGGTTAGGCCGTACCGTATATGGGTTCGCTGTGTAATGAGCGGCGCCGGTAGGCTCTGAGCAGCAGCATTCCGATCTGCAAGCCTCCCGCCGGACGACGATTGAGGACGAACGTGCTGATTGCCGGATTCCCCGCCGGGGCCTGGGGGACCAACTGTTACGTGGTCGCCCCCGCCGCCGGTGAGGAGTGCGTCATCATCGACCCGGGCCACCAGGCCACCCAGGGTGTCGAAGAGACGTTGAAGAAGCATCGGCTCAAGCCCGTCGCGGTCGTCCTCACCCATGGCCACATCGATCATGTGGCCTCGGTGGTCCCTGTGTGCGGAGCACACGACGTACCGGCCTGGATCCACCCCGAGGACCGCTTCATGATGAGCGACCCGGAGAAGGCCCTCGGCCGCGCCCTCGGCGCCCAGCTGATGGGCGAGCTCACGGTGGGGGAGCCCTCCGACGTCAAGGAGCTTAACCACGGCGCGAAGCTCGCCCTGGCCGGCATGGAGCTCACCGTGTCGCACGCCCCCGGCCATACCAGGGGGTCGGTGACCTTCGGGACTCCCGCCGCGGCCGACATCCCGCCGCTGCTGTTCTCGGGTGACCTGCTCTTCGCCGGCTCCATCGGCCGTACCGACTTCCCCGGCGGCAGCCACGCCGACATGCTCGAATCGCTGGCCCGCGTGTGCCTGCCGCTCGACGATTCGACCGTGGTGCTGCCCGGACACAACGAGCACACGACCATTGGCCGTGAGCGAGCCACCAACCCGTACCTGCGGCAGGTGGCCGCCGGCCTGGGAGACGGTTTCACGTCTCCACGACGAGGAATGTGACGAGAGTTTCGTGAGTACTTTTCAGGCCCCCAAGGGCACGTACGACCTGCTGCCGCCCCGCTCGGCCACCTTCCTGGCGGTGCGCGAGGCGATCTCCGCGCCCCTGAAGAACTCCGGCTACGGGTACGTCGAGACCCCCGGCTTCGAGAACGTCGAGCTGTTCTCGCGCGGTGTCGGCGAGTCCACCGACATCGTCAGCAAGGAGATGTACACCCTCACCACGAAGGGCGGCGACCAGCTCGCGCTGCGCCCCGAGGGCACCGCCTCCGTGCTCCGCGCCGCCCTGCAGGGCAACCTGCACAAGCTCGGCGGCCTGCCCGTCAAGCTCTGGTACTCCGGCTCGTACTACCGCTACGAGCGCGCGCAGGCGGGCCGCTACCGCCACTTCTCCCAGGTCGGCGCCGAGGCCATCGGCGCCGAGGACCCGGCCCTGGACGCCGAGCTGATCATCCTGGCCGACCAGGCGTACCGCTCGCTGGGCCTGCGCAACTTCCGCATCCTGCTGAACTCGCTGGGCGACAAGGAGTGCCGCCCGGTGTACCGGGAGGCCCTCCAGGCCTTCCTGCGGGGGCTCGACCTGGACGCGGAGACCGTGCGCCGGGCCGAGATCAACCCGCTGCGCGTGCTCGACGACAAGCGGGCCGACGTGCAGAAGCAGCTCGTCGGAGCCCCGATGCTGCGCGACTACCTCTGCGACGGCTGCAAGGCGTACCACGAGGAGGTGCGGGCGCTGGTGACGGCGGCCGGCGTCGCCTTCGAGGACGACGAGAAGCTCGTGCGCGGCCTGGACTACTACACCCGCACCACCTTCGAGTTCGTCCACGACGGTCTCGGCTCGCAGTCGGCGGTGGGCGGCGGCGGCCGCTACGACGGCCTGTCCGAGATGATCGGCGGACCGGCGCTGCCCTCCGTGGGCTGGGCGCTGGGCGTCGACCGTACGGTGCTGGCGCTCGAAGCGGAGGGCGTCGAACTGGACATCCCGTCCGCGACCTCCGTCTTCGCGATCGCCCTGGGCGCGGCGAAGCCGGTGCTGTTCGGTCTGGTGACCGAGCTGCGGCGGGCCGGGGTGGCCGCGGACATCTCTTACGGGGGCAAGGGCCTCAAGGGTGCGATGAAGGACGCGAACCGGAGCGGGGCCCGCTTCGCGGTGGTCGCGGGGGACCGTGACCTCGAGGAGGGCGTGGTTCAGCTGAAGGACATGCAGTCCGGCGAGCAGACGCCGGTGGCACTGGCCGACGTGGTCGCCACGGTCCAGGCCCGCCTGGCCTGACGGTCACCCGCCGGTGGGGCGGGGTGGGGGGGGTCTCCCCGCCCCGCCCTTTCGCCGTTTCCCGGGGGCTCCGCCCCGGACCCCGATCCCGGGCGCTGCGCGCCCGGTGCGCTCAAACGCCGCGCCGGCTGAATTTGTCCGGCGGACAGGCTCCGCGCAGCGGACGCGGTCAGAGCAGCCCGTGCCGCATGGCCGTCGTCACCGCCGCGGTGCGGTCCGTGACCTCCAGTTTTCCGAAGATGCGCAGCATGTGCGTCTTGACCGTGGACTCCGCCACGAACAGGCGGCGGCCGATGTCGGCGTTGGTCGCGCCCTCCGCCACCAGGCGGAGCACCGCCACCTCGCGTTCCGAGAGCCGCGGCAGCGACGGACGGGTGCGGAGCCGGTCGACCAGCCGGCCCGCCACCGTCGGCGCGAGCACCGTCTCGCCGCGCACGGCCGCCCGGATCGCGGCCGCCAGGTCGGCCCGGGCCATGTCCTTCAGCAGGTAGCCCGCTGCCCCCGCCTCCACGGCCCGCAGGATGTCCCGGTCCTCCTCGTACGTGGTCAGCACCACCACCCGTACGGGCAGCCGGGCCGCCGTGATGCGGGCGATGGATTCGACCCCGTCGCCGCCCGGCATCCGCAGGTCCATCAGGATCAGGTCCAGGCCGCCCCCGGGGACCAGCCGCGCGGCCAGTGCCTCGGCCTGCGGGCCGTTCGAGGCCTCCGCGACGACCTCCAGGTCCGGTTCGGCGGCGAGCATGCCGCGCAGCCCCTCCCGTACCACCGGGTGGTCGTCGGCCAGCAGGATGCGGATCATCTCGTACGGCTCCTCAGCGGTTCAGCGCTTCAGCGGCTCAGCGGATCGGGAGGGTGACGGTGACGGTGGTGCCGGCCGAGGCGGCGCTGTCGACCGCCGCCGTGCCGCCCTCCTCGGCCGCGCGGGCGAGCAGGCCCCGCAGGCCGTAGCCCGGTGCGGGGGCCGCCGGGTCGAAGCCCCGGCCGGTGTCCCGGACCGTGAGGGTCAGCTCGGCGGCGCCGTAGGCGAGGGACACCGCGCAACGGGCCCGAGGTCCGGCGTGCTTGGCCGCGTTCGACAAGGACTCCTGGCAGGACCGCAGGGCCACCACCTCCAAGGCCGCGGCCAGCGGCCGGACCTCCCCGGTCACCGAGACCTCCGCCGGCGGATCCTGCCGGGCCGCGAGCCGCCGTACCGCGTCGGGCAGCGAACCGCCGTCGAGGTCCGCGGGCGCGCCGCCCGCCACCAGGGCGCGGGCCTCGGCCAGGTTCTGCCGGGCGGTGGCCTCCATCAGCTCCAAGTGGTGGCGGGCTCGCTCCGGATCGGTGTCCAGCTCCGACTGCACGGCTTGTACGAGCATCAGCAGACTGGTGAAGCCCTGGGCGAGGGTGTCGTGGATCTCGCGGGACATGCGTTCCCTTTCCGCGTGGGCGCCGCGTTCGGCGGAGAGCCGGGCCACCTCCTCCCGGCTGGCGTCGAGCTCCGCGATGAGGGAGGCCCGGTCCTCGCTCTGCTCGATGATCCGGACGGTCCAGGCACCGAAGAAAGCGGAGAAGGCGAAGGTGGCGAGCGCGCTGATCGCGCTCACGAAGAGGTGCGTCCCCTCCGGCCGCCACACCAGCGCCCAGCCGGCCACCGGCAGCAGCGACACCAGGCCCACCGCGCCGATCGCGCGCCGCAGGGGCAGCAGCATGAAGCACTGCGGGGCGAGGGCGAAGGTGATCAGCCGGGTCTCGCCGACTAGGGAGGCGGCGGGCAGGAAGAGGGCCAGCGCCACACCCAGGTAGCGGGCGGACGAGCGCGGTTCGGCGCCGGGCTCCCGCACCAGCAGGGGGCGTCCGGCGCGGAAGAACCAGGGGACGAGGAGGGCGAGCAGGCCCACGGCGAGGACCCGGTACGGCAGTGCGGGGAAGTCCGCGCCGAGCACGAAGACCGCGGTCGCGACCCACACGAGCGCGAAGTAGAGGATCCACGGCCCGAACGCGCGGTCCCAGACGTGGGACTCGCGCGCTCCGGCCGCCGTGGCGAAGGCGGTCAGCCGTCGCGCCGGCTCTTCCACTTGAAGGTCAGCAGGCACAGCACCAGCCCCCCGAGCACCCAGGCGCCCAGAACCAGGGCGACCCGCCCATACTCCCAGCCGCCGGCCTGTTCGAGAACGGCCGCCGACTCCGGCAGGAACACCCCGCGCAGCCCCTGGCACATCCACTTGAGCGGGAACAGCGCACCGATGTTCAGCAGCCAGTCCGGGATCTGGTGGACCGGGATGAACACGCCCGAGACGAACTGCAGGATCAGGAACGGCAGGACCACGACCGAGCTGGCGCTCTTGCCGGACTTGGGCAGGCTGCTGATGGCGATGCCGAGCAGGGCGCAGCCGGCCAGGCCCAGGACGAAGATCCAGGCGAAGGTCAGCCATTTCGAGGCGGACGTCGGCAGATCGAGGTCGAAGAGGGTGGAGCCGACCAGCAGCAGGATCGCGGTCTCGGCGAGACCGGTGGCCAGCACCATCCACACCTTGCCGAGGAAGTACGCCGCCGGCGGCATCGGGGTCCCGCGCAGCCGGCGCAGCACCTTCTCGTCGCGTTCGACGGCGATGGAGATGCCGAGGGACTGGAAGCTGGTGGACATGATGCCGGCGGCGACCATGCCGGCCGCGTACATCTGGGAGGCGGTGACCCCGGTGCCCTCCATGCCCTCGCTGAAGATCGAGGCGAAGAGCGCGAGGAAGACGATGGGGAAGGCGAAGGTGAAGATCACCGCGTCGCGCTGGCGGGCGAACTGCCTGATCTCCAGCGCCCCGCGGCTCAGACCGAGGGACCAGGCGCCGGGCAGCGCCCCGGCCCCGCCCGTGCCCGTACGCGTGCCCGCGCCCTTGCCCGTACCGATTTCCGTGCTCATCGGGACTCCTCCTGCCGCGTCGTGTCCGGGTCGAGCCGGCCCGTGAGGCGCAGGTACACGTCCTCCAGGGTGGGACGGGTGATCCTCAGGTCCGGGACCTCCCCGTCGAAGCGGGCCGCCAGTTCGGCGACCGTACGGGTGGGCGTCTCGGTGGAGGCGCTGCGCGGGCTGCCGTCCCGGTCGGTCCACTCGACGGTGGCGCCCGTTCCGAGGCGGGCGCGCAGCGCGGCCGGCTCGCCCTCGGCCACGACCTTGCCGCCGGCGATGACCGCGAGCCGGTCGGCGAGGGCCTCGGCCTCCTCCAGGTAGTGGGTGGTGAGCACGATGGTGGTGCCCGATTCGGACAGCAGCCGGATCAGGTCCCAGAACTGCCGCCGGGCCACCGGGTCGAAGCCGGTCGTGGGCTCGTCCAGGAGCAGCAGTTCGGGGTCGCCGATCACCCCGAGCGCCACGTCGAGGCGGCGCCGCTGCCCGCCGGAGAGGCTCTTGATCCGGTGGCCGCGCTTGTCCTGAAGGCCGACCAGGGCGATCACCTCGGCGGGATCGCGCGGGGCCGGGTAGTAGCGGGCGAAATGCTCGACCGTCTCCCGGACCGTCAGTTCGGCGGGCGCCGACTCGTCCTGCCAGACGATGCCGACGCGCGAGCGCCAGGCCCGGCCGGCCGTCGCGGGGTCCGCGCCGAGGACGAGCACCTCGCCGCCGTCCCGCTCCCGGTGCCCCTGGAGTATTTCCACCGTGGTGCTCTTGCCGGCGCCGTTGGGCCCCAGCAGGCCGAAGACCTCGCCCCGCCGGATCGTCAGGTCCAGTCCGTCCACCGCGGTGACTTCGCCGTACTGCTTGCGGAGCCCCCGTACTTCCACCGCGTTCTGTGTCATGGCTCTTATGGTGGGGCGGAAGCCCTGCCACCGGTCCCCCCGTGCGTACCTCCCGCTGTCCGTCGATCGGTGGACAGCACGGTCGGGTACGGCACAATGGCCGGTGCTTGTTGACCTTGCAGATGTGGAGCGGGCCGGATGACGACACGAGGGACCGATACGGACACCGCCGGGACGCGGACGGCCGTCGGCGGCAGCCGGGCGCTCGCCCTGCTGCTGGTGATCACGGGGGCCGCGGGGCTGCTCGCCGCGTGGGTCATCACGATCGACAAGTTCAAGCTGCTGGAGGACCCGGACTTCGTCCCGGGCTGCAGCCTCAACCCGATCGTCTCCTGCGGCAACATCATGAAGAGCGACCAGGCGGCCGTGTTCGGCTTCCCGAACCCGATGCTGGGGCTCGTCGCCTACGGCATCGTCGTCTGCGTCGGCATGAGCCTGCTGGCACGGGCGCGCTTCCCGCGCTGGTACTGGCTCACCCTGAACGCCGGGATGCTCTTCGGCATCGGCTTCTGCACCTGGCTGATGTACCAGTCGCTGTACAACATCAACTCCCTGTGCCTGTGGTGCTGCCTGGCCTGGGTCGCCACCATCGTCATGTTCTGGTACGTCACCGCGCACAACGTCCGCCACCGGCTGCTGCCGGCCCCCGGCTGGCTGCGCGCCTTCTTCGACGAGTTCACCTGGGTGCTGCCCGTCCTGCACATCGGGATCATCGGCATGCTGATCCTGACGCGCTGGTGGGACTTCTGGACCTCCTGACCCCGGGAGGCCGGGCGGGCGGGAGTGTCGGTGGCCTCGCATAGGCTTCCGGTGTGGAACCAGACCTCTTCACCGCAGCCGCCGAAGACCGCCAGGCGAAGGACCCCTCCAGTTCTCCGCTCGCCGTCCGGATGCGCCCGCGCACCCTGGACGAGGTCGTCGGTCAGCAGCACTTGCTGAAGCCCGGCTCCCCGCTGCGGCGGCTCGTCGGTGACGGGGCGGGCGGTCCCGCCGGTGCCTCCTCGGTGATCCTCTGGGGCCCGCCCGGCATCGGGAAGACCACCCTCGCGTACGTGGTGAGCCAGGCGACGAAGAAGCGGTTCGTCGAGCTGTCCGCGATCACCGCCGGCGTGAAGGAAGTACGGGCCGTCATCGAGGGCGCCAAGCGGGCGGCCGGCGGATACGGCAAGGACACCGTCCTCTTCCTCGACGAGATCCACCGCTTCAGCAAGGCGCAGCAGGACTCGCTGCTGCCCGCCGTGGAGAACCGCTGGGTCACGCTGATCGCCGCAACCACGGAGAACCCGTACTTCTCGATCATCTCCCCGCTGCTGTCGCGGTCGCTGCTGCTGACGCTGGAACCGCTGACGGACGAGGACCTGAGCGCCCTGATGCACCGGGCGCTGACGGAGGAGCGCGGCCTGGGCGGCGCGGTCACCCTGCCGCCGGACGCGGAGGCGCACCTGCTGCGGATCGCCGGCGGCGACGCGCGGCGCGCGCTGACGGCCCTGGAGGCGGGCGCGGGCTCGGCGATCGCCAAGGGCGAGCCGGAGATCAGCCTCCAGACGGTGGAGGAGGCCGTCGACCGGGCCGCGGTGAAGTACGACCGGGACGGCGACCAGCACTACGACGTGGCGAGTGCGCTGATCAAGTCGATCCGGGGCTCGGACGTGGACGCGGCGCTGCACTATCTGGCCCGCATGATCGAAGCGGGGGAGGACCCCCGGTTCATCGCGCGCCGGCTGATGATCTCGGCGAGCGAGGACATCGGGCTGGCCGACCCGACGGCCCTGCCGCTCGCGGTGGCGGCCGCCCAGGCGGTGGCGATGATCGGCTTCCCGGAGGCCTCGCTGACGCTGTCGCACGTGACGATCGCGCTGGCGCTGGCCCCCAAGTCGAACACCGCGACGACGGCGATCGGCGCGGCGCTGGCCGATGTCCGGGCGGGGCTGGCGGGGTCCGTGCCGGCGCACTTGCGTGACGGGCACTACAAGGGGGCGGCGAAGCTGGGGCACGCCGTGGGGTACGTGTACCCGCACGACGTGCCCGGTGCGATTGCCGCGCAGCAGTACGCGCCGGATGCGGTGCACGGCAAGCGGTACTACGAACCGACCCGGTACGGGGCCGAAGCCCGCTACGCGGACGTGGTGGAGAAGGTCCGCGAGCGGCTCCGGGGCGCCGGGTCGTAACCTGCGGCGCCGTTCCCGGGGACCAGCCCGCGGACCCCCGCTCCTCAAACGCCGGAGGGGCTGGATTCGTCTCCGGCGGCGCCTCAAACGTCGGCGGGCCCCGCCCAGCGGCGTCGTGTCGGCCTCGCGGGGCGGGGAGGCCGGGCCTAGGCTCCGTCGCATGGGACGTCCCGCTCCGCTCATTGCCGTCGCAGCCGCGCTGCTGCTCGGCGGGTGTCATCACGGGGACGGCGAGACCGCTCACGCCAGCGCCGCCGCGCTCCTCGCCCAGGTCCCCCTCGCGAGCCCCGGGTTCCCGCCCACCGCGGCGACCGCCAAGACCCAGCTGAGCAAGCTCAAGGTCGAGTGGGGCAAGAACTGGGAAACGTACAAGCGCGAGAACTTCGGCAGGTACTGGTCCGACGAGACCGACGCCATCGGCGGCCGCAACGGGTGCGACACCCGCGACGACGTCCTGCGCAGGGACCTGCGGGAGCTCCGCGAGGGCGACAGGAACCCCTGCGTCGTGCTGTCCGGAGTGCTGAAGGACCCGTACACGGGCAAGGAGCTCCCCTACACCTACCGCCGCGCCTCGCAGATCCAGACCGACCACGTCGTCGCCCTCGGCGCCGCCTGGCGCGGGGGCGCGTACGCCTGGACCCCGCAGCGGCGCCTGGAGTACGCCAACGACCTGGACGTGCTGCTCGCCGTGGACAAGCAGACGAACTACGACAAGAGCAGCAAGACCGCGGACAAGTGGAAGCCGCCCCAGAAGGGCTACTGGTGCGAGTACGCGCGCCGGTACACCGGGATCAAGGCGAAGTACGCGCTCTCCGTGACCCCGCCGGAGAAGCAGGCGCTGCAAGAGATGCTCGGTACCTGTCCGGCCTAGGCTTCAGCCGGAGAACAGCGTGCTCATCGCCCGGCGCAGGCCGCAGACGTCGGTCACCGGCTCCGGGAAGTCGAACCGGGCGTCGAAGGCGGTGGCGCCGCGGATGAAGCGCACCCGCAGGCCCAGCCGGTCCAGCGCGAGGGGGACCGCCGTCAGGTCCGCCGCCTCCCGGGTGCCCAACAGGCCGCACAGGTCACCCATCCGGTCGCCGTGCGAGGAGGCCAGGTGCTGGAGGAGCTCCGTCTCGTGGGCGACCATCGGGTCGGGCTCGGCCCCGGCCAGCAGGTCCGGGTCCACGTGCTCGGCGCCCCACAGGTCGTCCACTGAGATCTCGCCGACCTCCAGGCGCAGCAGCATCCACGCGGGCCGGCCGCCGGGCTGGGCGTCGAGCGACTCGGACAGTCCGAGGAGCTCGCCGACCGGGTGCCGCTCGGCCAGCAGCGCCGCGCAGGCCGCCCGTTCAGCGGCTCCGCGCACCGGCGTGAGCCACCCGGCGAGCCAGGCGCGGCCTCGGATACGATGGGGCACGGACACCGGCGCCACATCCGTGATCTCGATCACGGCGGTGAGGTCGTCGTCCTGGGCGTGAGCGGCTGCTCTGGCAGCCGCGGATTCCCCTGACACCAGGAGAATCACGTCCCCGTCCGGGGTGACGGTCCTTGCGGCCGGCATCCCTGTCCCGAGCTCCTCCCGGTCATAAGCACCCGGGAGCGTGAGGGATACTGAGGCGTTGGACTCTACGAGGGTTCGTACGCGTTCGGCTCCGGTGAGCTGCCGAACGCCTTCCCTGGGACGCGGCTGACCTTGCCTATCGTCGCCGAAAGCAGATCCTGTTTCGTTTGGATCTGAACTTCGGTGCGCACTGGGCAGGGGGATCCCATGTGGTCGAGACATTACGTCCTCCTCGCTAAGGTAAGCCTCACCTAACTTACATGGAGGTAGGTTCCACGTGAACCAGAAGCGACCCAAGGTCAAGAAGTCGCGTGCCCTCGGCATTGCGCTGACCCCGAAGGCCGTCAAGTACTTCGAGGCCCGCCCCTACCCGCCGGGCGAGCACGGCCGTGGCCGCAAGCAGAACTCGGACTACAAGGTTCGTCTGCTGGAGAAGCAGCGTCTGCGCGCTCAGTACGACATCTCTGAGCGTCAGATGGCCCGCGCGTACGACCGCGCCAAGAAGGCCGAAGGCAAGACGGGCGAGGCGCTGGTCGTCGAGCTCGAGCGTCGCCTCGACGCCCTGGTCCTGCGTTCGGGCATCGCCCGCACCATCTACCAGGCTCGCCAGATGGTCGTTCACGGCCACATCGAGGTCAACGGCGACAAGGTCGACAAGCCGTCGTTCCGCGTCCGTCCGGACGACGTCATCACGGTGCGCGAGCGCAGCCGCGAGAAGGTTCCGTTCCAGGTTGCCCGTGAGGGTGGCTACGCAGGCGAGGGCGAAACCCCGCGTTACCTGCAGGTCAACCTGAAGGCCCTGGCCTTCCGCCTGGACCGCGACCCGAACCGCAAGGAAATCCCGGTCATCTGCGACGAGCAGCTCGTCGTCGAGTACTACGCCCGCTGATCGAGCAACACCAGCGGACGTAGCCTCACAGGCTGGTTCAGCCCGCCGGTTCCCCTTCGGGGGAGCCGGCGGGTTTCCTGCTTTTCGCCCCCGGGTGCGCCAGCGGTCGCTCGGTCCGCTCGGCCCGCTCCGCGACCCCGCGCGGCCTCGGCAGCGGACCCGCCGCCACGGGCGCCGGCTCCGGTCCGCGCAGGGCCCGCTCCACGAGGGCGTCCAGCGGCAGGGTCCGGCCGTGCCGGGCGCAGGAGGCGTACCGCTCGGCGCCCAGCAGCTCGCCCGCACGCTCCTGGCACATCAGCCGCGGGGCGTTGAAGTACCCCGAGCCGAACAGCCGCATCCCGACCCCGTCCCACAGGGGCTCCGCCGCGCCCTGCAGGACCGCGGCCTCCGCCGGATGCCCCTCGGCCACCGTGACCAGCGCCAGCAGTTCCACCGCCAGCACCAGCCCCACCAGATCGCGGAACGCGTGGTTGATGGCCACGCACTCGGTCAGCAGCCGCCGCGCCTCGGCCGTGCCCCCGGCGTCCAGCGCCGCGTACGCCAGGACGTACAGGGCGTACGCCTTGGTCCAGCGCTCCCCGCGCTCCTCGCAGATGTCCCGGACCTCCCGGCACAGGGAGAGCGCGCCCGCGAGCTCCCCCTGGAAGGCCAGCGTCATCGCCAGCTCCACCTGGCACATCAGCACGTTGCTGTTGAGCTCCCCGGCCTCCCGGTAGCGCTCCAGCGCCGAGCCCAGCAGCTCCCCGGCCCGTCCCATGTCGTCCGAGACCAGTGCGAGGCAGCCCATCCGGTGCACGGCGTACGCCCCCGCCACTGGGTTCTCGCTCCGCGCGGCCCCGTCCCGGCACTCGTACAGCGCGCTCATCGAGGCCACCGAGTCGCCCTGCAGGGCCGCGACGTACCCGAGCACCCACAGCGCCTTCAGCCGGGAGCTCTCGTACTCCGCCCCGGCCAGCCCGAGATCCCCCTCCAGGGTCCGGTCCAGCCAGTGCCGCCCCTCGGTGAGCCGGCCGCAGCCCGCCCAGTAGAACCAGAGGGTGCCCGCCAGGTACTGGCCCAGGTGGATCTCCTCCGGCTCGTCCAGGCAGCACTCCAGGGCGAGCCGCAGGTTCGGCAGCTCCGCCTCCACCAGCGCGGCCACCTCCTCCTGGCGCGGGCTGAACCAGTCCAGCTCGCACCAGGTCGCCAGGCCCATGTACCAGTCCCGGTGCCGGCGCCGCAGCCGCCGGGCGTCGCCCAGCGACTCCAGCCAGCCCGCCCCGTAGATCCGTACGCTCTCCAGCATCCGGTAGCGGACCCCGGCCGCCGTGTCCTCCCGGACCAGCAGGGACTGCCCCAGCAGCTCCCCGATCAGGTCCAGCACCGAATCCACCGGCAGGTCGGGCCCCGCGCACACGTACTCGGCGGCGTCCAGGTCGAACTGCCCGGCGAACACCGAGAGCCGCGCCCACAGCAGCCGCTCCCCGGACGTGCACAGCTCGTGGCTCCAGCCGATCGCCGTGCGCAGCGCCCGGTGCCGGGGCAGCGCCCCGCGCGAGCCGCCCGTCAGCAGGGCGAAGCGGTCCTCCAGCCGGGACAGCACCTGCGCAGGCGACAGCGTGCGCAGGCGGCCGGCCGCCAGCTCCAGCGCCAGCGGCAGGCCGTCGAGGCGGGCGCACAGCTCGGCCAGCACCGCCCGGTTGGACTCCGTCAGGGTGAAGGCCGGATCGGCCGCCGAGGTCCGCTCGATCAGCAGGGCCAGGGCCTCCTCCGGGCCCAGCGGGGCCAGCGGCCAGGACAACTCCCCGTCGAGGGTCAGCGGGCGCCGGCCGGCGGCGAGCACGCGCAGGCCGGGGGAGCGGCGCAGGAGGTCCCGTACCAGGTCGGCGGTCTCGTCGACCAGCTGCTCGAAACCGTCCAGGACCAGCAGCAGCCGCCGCTCGGCCAGGTGCTCGGCGAGGACCGTACGGAGCGGCCGCGTGGTGTGGTCGGTCAGCCCGAGCGCCTCGGCGAGCGTCAGCTCCAGCAGCGCCGGATCCCGTACGGAGGCCAGCTCGGCCAGCCACACACCGTCGCAGTAGCGTTCCTGCGCCGGATCGGAGGAACCGCCCACCCCGGCGGGACGGACGGGAGCGTCCGCCGCGTCGGCGGCCGCCCTGGCCGCCGCCAGCACCAGGCGGGTCTTGCCCACGCCGCCCGCGCCGGTCACCGTGACCAGCCGCGAGACGTCCAGCAGGCGCCCCAGCTCGGCAAGTTCCCCACCCCGCCCGACAAAGCCGCTCAGGTCCGAGGGAAGGTTGCCCGGCGTCCTTCGAGGAATGGGTCTTTGTCGCATGGGACACGGAGCGTACTGGTCCGCATGCGCTGCGTACAAGGCGGGTCCGTTCCGGACGCCCGGCGGGGGTGGCGCCCCGGAATTCCGGTACTGCGGCGGATCTCCGGCGCGATAGGGTCGGAGGACGACTTTTTCGCTTGGTGATCAATCTGTAGAGAGCGGTGTGAACGTGTCCGGTGGAGAGGTGGCCGGGATCCTCGTGGCCGTCTTCTGGGCCATTCTGGTCTCCTTCCTCGCCGTGGTGCTGGTGAGGCTGGCCCAGGTGCTCAAGGCGACCACCAAGCTCGTGGCCGACGTGACCGAGCAGGCCGTCCCGCTGCTCGCCGACGCCTCCACCACCGTCCGCTCCGCCCGCACCCAGCTCGACCGGGTCGACGCCATCGCGAGCGACGTACAGGAAGTCACCTCCAACGCCTCCGCGCTGTCCTCCACCGTGGCCTCCACCTTCGGCGGCCCGCTCGTCAAGGTCGCGGCCTTCGGCTACGGCGTCCGCAAGGCGCTGGGCAAGGGCGGCGCGACGCCCGAGGGCGCGCAGGGCAAGACCTCCCGACGGACCGTGATCGTCGGCCGTACGGTGCCGGCGGCCCGGCGCCGGAAGCAGAAGGGCTGAGATCTCCGATGTTCCGCCGAGCCTTCTGGTTCACCGCCGGCGCGGCCGCCGGCGTGTGGGCCACCACCAAGGTCAACCGGCAGCTCAAGAAGCTGACGCCGGAGAGCCTCGCCGCCCAGGCGGCCGACAAGGCGATCGAAGCGGGTCACCGCCTCAAGGACTTCGCCCTCGACGTCAAGTCGGGAATGTCGCAGCGCGAGGACGAGCTGAACGACGCACTGGGACTCCACCAGGATCCCGAACTGCCCACCAACGTCACCGCCCTTCCCGGGCCGCGGCGGCTGCGGGCCATCGAGCACGACCAGAACACGAACCGTTCGACCGTTACGTACAACCGGAATGAGGACCACTGATGGAGTCGGCTGAAATCCGCCGCCGCTGGCTGAGCTTCTTCGAGGAGCGCGGTCACACCGTTGTCCCTTCGGCGTCGCTCATCGCGGACGACCCGACTCTGCTGCTGGTGCCCGCGGGCATGGTGCCGTTCAAGCCGTACTTCCTCGGCGAGGTCAAGCCGCCCGCGTCCACGCTCACCAGCGTGCAGAAGTGCGTCCGTACGCCGGACATCGAAGAGGTCGGCAAGACCACCCGCCACGGCACGTTCTTCCAGATGTGCGGCAACTTCTCCTTCGGGGACTACTTCAAGGAAGGCGCCATCAAGTACGCCTGGGAGCTGCTCACCAGCTCCGTGGCGGACGGTGGCTACGGCCTGGAGCCCGAGAAGCTCTGGATCACGGTCTACCTCGACGACGACGAGGCCGAGGCCATCTGGCGCGACAAGGTCGGCGTCCCGCAGGAGCGCATCCAGCGCCTGGGCAAGAAGGACAACTTCTGGTCCATGGGCGTCCCGGGCCCCTGCGGTCCCTGCTCCGAGATCAACTACGACCGCGGCCCCGAGTTCGGCGTCGAGGGCGGCCCCGCCGTCAACGACGAGCGCTACGTGGAGATCTGGAACCTGGTCTTCATGCAGTACGAGCGCGGCGCCGGCGACGGGAAGGAAGACTTCCCGATCCTCGGTGACCTGCCGTCGAAGAACATCGACACCGGTCTCGGCCTCGAGCGCCTCGCCATGATCCTGCAGGGCGTACAGAACATGTACGAGACCGACACCCTGCGCGTGGTCATGGACAAGGCCACCGAACTGACCGGCGTGCAGTACGGCGCCGAAAAGGGCACGGACGTCTCGCTGCGCGTGGTCGCCGACCACATCCGCACCTCGACCATGCTCATCGGCGACGGCGTGACCCCCGGCAACGAGGGCCGCGGCTACGTGCTGCGCCGCATCATGCGCCGCGCCATCCGCAACATGCGCCTCATGGGCGCCACCGGTCCGGTCGTGCAGGACCTGGTCAACGTGGTCATCGAGACGATGGGGCAGCAGTACCCGGAGCTCGTGACCGACCGCAAGCGCATCGAGACCGTCGCGCTCGCCGAAGAGGCCGCCTTCCTCAAGGCCATCAAGGGCGGCACGAACATCCTCGACACCGCCGTGTCCGAGACCAAGGCCGCCGGCGGCACGGTCCTGGCCGGCGACAAGGCGTTCCTGCTCCACGACACCTGGGGCTTCCCGATCGACCTGACCCTGGAGATGGCCGCCGAGCAGGGCCTCGCCGTGGACGAGCCCGGCTTCCGCCGCCTGATGCAGGAGCAGCGGGACCGCGCCAAGGCCGACGCCAAGGCCAAGAAGACCGGCCACGCGGACATGTCCGCCTACCGGGAGATCGCCGACGGCTCCGGCGCCACCGAGTTCACCGGCTACGCCACCAACCAGGGCGAGTCCACCATCGTCGGCCTCCTGGTCAACGGCGTCTCCGCGCCCGCCGCCTCCGAGGGCGACGAGGTCGAGGTCGTCCTCGACCGCACCCCCTTCTACGCCGAGGGCGGCGGCCAGCTCGCCGACCAGGGCCGCATCAAGCTCGACTCGGGCGCCATCATCGTCGTCCGCGACGTGCAGCAGCCGGTCCCGGGCGTCTCCGTGCACAAGGGCTCCGTCCAGGTCGGCGAGGTGACGGTGGGCGCCTCCGCGTACGCCGCCATCGACATCCAGCGCCGCCGGGCCATCGCCCGCGCCCACTCGGCCACGCACCTGACGCACCAGGCCCTGCGCGACGCGCTCGGCCCGACCGCCGCCCAGGCCGGTTCTGAGAACTCGCCCGGCCGCTTCCGCTTCGACTTCGGCTCGCCGAACGCCGTGCCCGGCTCGGTCCTCACCGACGTCGAGCACAAGATCAACGACGTGCTCTCCCGCGAGCTCGAGGTCACCGCCGAGATCATGAGCATCGACGAGGCGAAGAAGCAGGGCGCCATCGCCGAGTTCGGCGAGAAGTACGGCGAGCGCGTGCGCGTCGTGACCATCGGCGACTTCTCCAAGGAGCTGTGCGGCGGTACCCACGTCGGCAACACCGCCCAGCTCGGCCTGGTGAAGCTGCTCGGCGAGTCCTCCATCGGTTCCGGCGTGCGCCGTGTCGAGGCCCTCGTCGGCGTGGACGCGTACAACTTCCTCGCCAAGGAACACACGGTCGTCGCCCAGCTCCAGGAGCTGGTCAAGGGCCGTCCGGAGGAACTGCCGGAGAAGATCGCCTCCATGCTCGGCAAGCTGAAGGACGCCGAGAAGGAGATCGAGAAGTTCCGCGCGGAGAAGGTCCTCCAGGCCGCCGCCGGTCTCGCCGCGGGCGCCCAGGACATCAAGGGCGTCGCCCTCGTCGTGGGCACCGTCCCGGACGGCACCGGCTCCGACGACCTGCGCAAGCTGGTCCTCGACGTCCGCGGCCGGCTCGGTCAAATGTCGGGGCAGGGCGACCGCCCGGCCGTCGTGGCCCTGTTCACCACGGCCAACGAGCGCCCGCTGACCGTCATCGCCACCAACGAGGCCGCCCGCGAGCGCGGTCTCAAGGCCGGCGACCTGGTCCGTACGGCCGCCAAGACCCTCGGTGGCGGCGGTGGCGGCAAGCCGGACGTGGCCCAGGGCGGTGGCCAGAACCCGGCCGCCATCCCCGAGGCCATCGCCGCGGTCGAGCGCCTCGTCGTAGAGACGGCCTGAAGATATGACACTGCGCCGCGGCCGCCGTCTGGCCATCGACGTCGGTGACGCCCGGATCGGGGTCGCCTCGTGCGACCCCGACGGGGTGTTGGCCACACCGGTGGAAACCGTTCCGGGCCGGGACATCCCCTTCGCCCACCGGCGGCTGCGGCAGCTCGTCGCGGAGTACGAGCCCATCGAGGTGGTGGTCGGTCTGCCCCGCTCGCTCAGCGGGCGGGAAGGGCCGGCCGCGGCCAAGTGCCGCGCCTTCGCCACGGAACTCGCCAAGGGCATCAAGCCCGTGACGGTGCGTCTGGTGGACGAGCGGATGACCACGGTCACCGCCGCCCAGGGCCTGCGGGCCTCGGGGAAGAACGCCAAGAAGAGCCGGTCGGTCATCGACCAGGCGGCCGCCGTGGTGATCCTTCAGAACGCTCTGGAGACCGAACGGGTATCAGGTAATCCGCCCGGTGAGTGCGTCGAAGTGGTTGTCTGATCGCGATACGGTAACGTTCCGCGCGATGTGACGGCATTCGAACAGCCGTCGCCCATCGGAAGAGGCGGAACCGTGTGTCGCGTCAGACGGAGTCGCGGCCAACGCCCTGCTGCGCGCTAGGGGATCGATGACTGAGTATGGCCGGGGCCCTGGTCCCGAACCGTGGCACCCCGAGGACCCGCAGTACGGGGACCAGGGGTGGACCGGGCACGAGGCCCAGCAGGGTCAGATGCCCTATGTCGGAGGACCGCAGCAGCAGTACCAGCAGGAGCCTCAGCCCCAGCAGGCCTACTACCCGCAGCAGCAGGGTCAGTACCCCCAGGGCCAGCAGATGCCGTACCAGCAGCAACAGCAGCAGCAACAAGAACAGCAGCAGCAGGTGCAGTATCCCCAGCACCCGCAGCAGCACCCCGAGTACCAGCAGCACCCCCAGCACCAGCAGCACCAGGAGACGTACGGGGGTCAGGGCCAGGTCTGGGACACCGGGCAGGGCCACTACGCCGCGGTCCCGCAGGTCGCCGACCCCTACGCGGGCGCGGATCCGTACGCGCAGCAGCAGTCGAGCGGCTACCCCGGCGAGGCCCCCGACCTCTACGGCACCCCCGAGGCCTTTCCGCCGCCGCGGCCCCCGGGCATGCGGCACCTGGAGACCGAGGAGCCGTGGCAGGAGGAAGAGGACGCCGCGGCCGACTCCTTCCTCGCCGGCGGCGGAGACGCCGGTGACGACGGCGACGGCGACGGCGACGGCGACGGCGACGGTGACGGCGACGACGGCGGGCGCGGAGGCCGCCGGTCGGGCCGCTCCGGCGGCAAACCGAAGAAGCGCAGCGGCATGGCCTGCCTCATCGCGGCCGTGGTCATCGTCGGCGTGGTCGGCGGTGGCGGCTACTACGGCTACAACTACATCAAGGCGCGGTTCGGCCAGGCCGAGGACTTCGCGGGCGAGGGCATCGACGAGACCGTCGACGTGGAGATCCCCAAGGGCGCGGGAGTGGGCCAGATGGGCCGCATCCTGAAGGAAGCGGGCGTGGTCGCGAGCGCCCAGGCCTTCGTGGACGCCGCGGGCAACAACCCCAAGGGCCAGTCGATCCAGCCCGGCGTCTATCCGCTCAAGAAGAAGATGTCGGCCGCGGCAGCGGTCGCGGTCATGACCGACCCCTCCAAGCTGCACGTGCTCACCATCTCCGAGGGCATGCGCAACAGCACGGTCTACGACGCGATCGACAAGAAGCTCGAAAAGCCCGCCGGCACCACCAAGGGCATCGCCTTCAAGCAGGCCAAGACCCTCGGTCTTCCGGCGTGGGCGAACAACGACAAGAACATCATCGATCCCCTCGAAGGCTTCCTGTACCCGATGCGGTACGACCTCAGCAAGGACAGCACCCCCGAGTCGCTGCTCAAGCAGATGGTCAAGAACGCGACGGACAAGTACACGGAGCTCGGGGTCGAGGGCAAGGCCAAGGAACTGGGCCTGGACAACCCGCTCCAGGTGATCACGGTCGCCAGCCTCGTCAACGCCGAGGGCAAGAACCACGACGACTTCCGGAAGATGTCGGAGGTGGTCTACAACCGCCTCAAGAAGACCAACGACGTCACCAACCAGAAGATCGAGTTCGACTCGACGTACAACTACGTCAAGAACCAGAGCGAGATCAACTTCAACCTGACCGAGGCCAAGGCCTTCGTCAACCCGTACAACACGCACAACGTCAAGGGGCTGCCGCCCGGCCCGATCGGGAACCCCGGTCTGGACGCGCTGACCGCTACGCTCAGCCCGGACCACGGAGGCTGGATGTTCTTCGTGTCGGTCGACGGCAACACGACGACCTTCACCAAGACGTACGACGAGCACCTCAAGCTCGTCGCCGAGTTCCAGGCACGGCAGAAGCAGAAGAACGGCGGGTAGCAGGACATGTCACGGATACGGGCCGCGGTGCTGGGTTCGCCCATCGAGCACTCCCTCTCACCGGTGCTGCACCGCGCCGCGTATCAGGAGCTCGGCCTCGGGGACCGGTCGTACGACCGCTTCGAGATCGACGAGGCCGCGCTCCCCGGCTTCATCGCACAGCTCGGCCCCGAGTGGGCCGGGCTGTCGCTGACCATGCCGCTCAAGCGGGCGATCATCCCGCTGCTCGACGGGATCAGCGACACGGCCGCCTCCGTGGAGACGGTCAACACCGTCGTCTTCACCGAGGACGGCCGCAAGGTCGGGGACAACACCGACATCCCCGGCCTGCTCGCCGCGCTCGGCGAGCAGGGCGTCCGGAAAGTGGAGTCCGCCGCCGTCCTCGGCGCGGGTGCCACCGCCTCCTCGGCGCTCGCCGCACTGGCCCGGATCTGCACCGGCGAGGTGACCGCGTACGTACGCTCCGAGGCCCGGGCCGCGGAGATGCGCGCCTGGGGCGAGCGGCTCGGCGTGGACGTCCGTACGGCTGACTGGTCGCGGGCGGCCGAGGCGCTGGCCTCGCCGCTGGTCATCGCCACCACCCCGGCCGGTGCCACCGACGAGCTGGCCGCCTCCGTGCCCGCCGCTCCGGGCACCCTCTTCGACGTGCTGTACGACCCCTGGCCCACGCCCCTGGCCGCGGCCTGGACGCAGCGCGGCGGCAAGCTCCTCGGCGGCCTCGACCTCCTGGTCCACCAGGCGGTCCTCCAGGTCGAGCTGATGACCGGCTGCCCCACCGCTCCGCTCGCGGCCATGCGCACCGCGGGCGAGGCGGCTCTGCGCGCCCGCCACTGAGCGGAACCGGTGAGCGGAACCGGAATCCTTTTCCAGATCCACAGGTCACCCCGGGCCGAGGTGCGCCGCCGTCCGACAGCTGGACCGGAGGGCGGTGTACCGGCCCGGACATGGGAGGATCGGGTGTAGGCGGGTCCGGGCCGCGCACCCGATCGCGCCATCGATGAATCAGGCGCGAGCACGAGGAGCATCGTTGAGCAGGTTGCGTTGGCTGACGGCCGGGGAATCCCACGGCCCGGCTCTGGTAGCGACGCTGGAGGGGCTTCCCGCCGGTGTTCCGGTGACCACGGAGCTGGTGGCCGAACACCTGGCCCGGCGCCGGCTCGGCTACGGCCGCGGTGCACGGATGAAGTTCGAGCAGGACGAGATCACCTTCCTCGGCGGTGTGCGCCACGGTCTGTCGCAGGGCGGCCCGGTCGCCGTGATGATCGGCAACAGTGAGTGGCCCAAGTGGGAGACGGTGATGTCGGCCGACCCGGTCGACCCCTCGCTGCTGAAGGAGACCGGCCGCAACGCCGCGTTGACCCGCCCGCGCCCCGGCCACGCCGACCTCGCGGGCATGCAGAAGTACGGCTTCTCGGAGGCCCGGCCGATCCTGGAGCGCGCCAGCGCCCGGGAGACCGCGGCCCGCGTCGCCCTCGGCGCCGTGGCCCGGTCCTTCATCAAGGAGGTGGCCGGCATCGAGATCGTTTCCCATGTGGTGGAGCTGGCGGCGGCCAAGGCCCCGTACGGCCTCTACCCGACCCCCGCGGACGTCGAGAAGCTCGATGCCGACCCGGTGCGCTGCCTGGACGCCGACGCGTCGAAGCGGATGGTCGCGGAGATCGACCAGGCCCACAAGGACGGTGACACCCTGGGTGGTGTCGTCGAGGTCTTGTCGTACGGGGTGCCGGTGGGCCTGGGCTCGCACGTGCACTGGGACCGTCGTCTCGACGCGCGCCTGGCGGCCGCGCTCATGGGCATCCAGGCCATCAAGGGCGTGGAGGTCGGTGACGGCTTCGAGCTGGCTCGCGTGCCCGGCTCCAAGGCGCATGACGAGATCGTCTCCACCCCCGAGGGCCTCAAGCGCACCTCGGGCCGTGCCGGTGGCACGGAGGGCGGTCTGACCACCGGTGAACTGCTGCGCGTGCGCGCCGCGATGAAGCCGATCGCGACCGTGCCGAAGGCCCTGGCGACCGTGGACGTCGCCACCGGCGAGGCCACCGTCGCGCACCACCAGCGTTCCGACGTGTGTGCCGTGCCGGCCGCGGGCATCGTGGCTGAGGCGATGGTCGCGCTGGTGCTGGCGGATGCCGTGGTGGAGAAGTTCGGTGGCGACTCCGTCCCCGAGACCCGCCGCAACGTGCGGTCGTACCTCGACAACCTGCAGATCCGGTGACCGGCGACCGCGCCACCGGACCCCTGGTGGTCCTCGTCGGCCCCATGGGGTCCGGCAAGTCCACCGTGGGCGAGCTGATCGCCCAGCGGCTGGGAGTCCCCTACCGGGACACCGACGCCGACATCGTCGCGGCCCAGGGCCGTGAGATCTCCGACATCTTCATCGACCAGGGCGAACCGTACTTCCGTGAGCTGGAGCGGGAGGCGGTCGCCGCCGCCGTCGCCGGCCACGAAGGCGTCCTCGCCCTCGGCGGTGGCGCCGTCCTCGACGAGAAGACGCGCGAGCTGCTGACCGGGCTGCCCGTCGCCTACCTCTCGATGGACGTCGAGGAAGCCGTCAAGCGCGTGGGCCTCGGCGCCGCGCGCCCGCTGCTCGCCGTCAACCCCCGCCGCCAGTGGCGGGACTTGATGGAGGCGCGGCGCCCCCTGTACACCGAAGTCGCGCGCGTCGTGGTGGCCACGGACGCCCGCACCCCCGAAGAGGTCGCCCAGGCGGTCCTCGACGCTCTGGAGTTGAAGAACGCATGACAGACCAGGTGACGCGGATCAAGGTCGGCGCGAGCGCGGGCCACGACGCGTACGAGGTGCTGGTCGGCCGGCAGCTGCTCGGCGAGCTCGGCTCCCTGATCGGTACGAAGGCCCAGCGGGTCGCCGTCATCCACCCCGAGGCCCTCGCCTCGACCGGTGAGGCGCTGCGGGACGACCTCGCCGCACAGGGGTACGAGGCCATCGCCATCCAGGTGCCGAACGCCGAAGAGGCCAAGACGGCCGAGGTGGCGGCCTACTGCTGGAAGGCCCTGGGCCAGTCCGGCTTCACCCGCAGCGACGCCGTCGTCGGCGTCGGCGGGGGATCCACCACCGACCTCGCGGGCTTCGTCGCGGCCTCCTGGCTGCGCGGGGTGCGCTGGATCGCCGTCCCGACCACCATCCTGGCGATGGTGGACGCGGCAGTCGGCGGCAAGACCGGCATCAACACCGCCGAGGGCAAGAACCTCGTCGGCGCCTTCCACCCGCCGGCCGGTGTGCTCTGCGACCTGGCGGCGCTGGACTCGCTGCCGGTCAACGACTACGTCAGCGGTCTCGCCGAGATCATCAAGGCTGGATTCATCTCCGACCCGGTGATCCTCGACCTGATCGAGGCGGACCCCGAGTCGGCGCGCACGCCCGCCGGCCCGCACACGGCCGAGCTGATCGTCCGCTCCATCCAGGTCAAGGCCGACGTGGTCTCCAGCGACCTCAAGGAGTCGGGCCTGCGGGAGATCCTCAACTACGGGCACACCCTCGCGCACGCCATCGAGAAGAACGAGCGCTACAAGTGGCGCCACGGCGCGGCCGTCTCGATCGGCATGGTCTTCGCGGCGGAACTCGGCCGGCTCGCGGGCCGGCTCGACGACGCGACGGCCGACCGGCACAAGGCCGTGCTCGCCTCGGTGGGGCTCCCGCTGACCTACCGCGGGGACCAGTGGCCCAAGCTGCTGGAGACCATGAAGCTCGACAAGAAGTCGCGGGGCGACCTGCTGCGCTTCATCGTCCTGGACGGGCTGGCCAAGCCGACCGTCCTGGAGGGTCCCGACCCGGCCGTCCTCGTGGCGGCCTTCGGCGAGGTCACGGCCTGAACCCGGTCCGGGCCGGTGCGAACCGGCCCGAACCGGCCGAGGCCGGGCCACCTCGCGACCGCCGCGTGACCCGGCGGGCCTCCGGGGTCATATAACGTTCTCGTATCAGTCGTGGTGGAACGAGACGGAGTGGCAGCGGATGCACCAAGGAGTGGGAGACGGGGGCTGGGAGCCGCCGGGGAGTCGACACCCGGCGGCGCCCGCGCAGCCGCCCGTACCGCCGGTGGCGGGCTGGCCCGTGCCTTCCATACCTCCCGTGCCTGCCAAGCCCGCGGCGCCCCTGACCTCGCCGGGGCCGCCGGAGGGGTTCACCGGGCACGTCCCGCTGCCGCCCGCCGCCGCCCCCGGTACCGGCGGCGCCACCCTCGCGGTCCTGCTGATCGGGCCCGCGGGCGCCGGCAAGACCACGGTGGCCCGCCACTGGGCCGGCACCCGGCCCGTCCCCACGGCGCACATCAGCCTGGACGACGTACGGGAATGGGTGTGCTCCGGCTTCGCGGACCCGCAGGCCGGCTGGAACGACCACTCCGAAGCCCAGTACCGCCTCGCCCGCCGCACCTGCGGCTTCGCGGCCCGGAACTTCCTGGCCAACGGGATCTCGTGCATCCTCGACGACGCCGTGTTCCCGGACCGGCCGGTGGTGGGACTCGGCGGCTGGAAGCGCCATGTGGGGCCCGCGCTGCTGCCGGTCGTACTGCTGCCCGGCCTGGAGATCGTCCTGGAGCGCAATGCCGCCCGCTCCGGGAACCGGCGGCTCTCCGACGAGGAGGTCGCACGGATCCACGGCCGCATGGCCGGCTGGTACGGATCCGGGCTGCCGATCATCGACAACTCCCATCTGGACGTCGAGGGCACCGCCCGCGCCCTGGACGAGACGCTGGCCCGCGTCATCTCGCAGCCGGCCTACTGAATCCCGGCGCCCGCCGGGTCCGGCCCTCGTACGGCTGCGCTCACCAGGCCGGATGCGCGCAGCGCTCGTAGGCTCGGAAACATGTCAGACGTGTACGCGGCCCGCCGGGGCCTGCTTCGCGACCGCTGTGCGGCCGCCGGAAACGCCGCCGCACTCATCACGCGTCCGGCGAACGTCCGCTACCTCTCCGGGGCGTCGCCGCTGGGCGCGGTCCTGCTGGTGGGCCCGGACGGTGACGACATGCTGTTCTGCGCCGGGCAGCCCTCCGGGGAGGCCGACGAGGGACGGCTCGACGAGCACCTGCGGCTCTCCGTGCTGGCCGGACCCGGGGCGGATCCCGCCGTCGCGGCGGCCGACGCGGCCTCCCTCGCCCGCGCCGATTCCCTCGCCGTCGAGGAACACCACCTCACCGTCGGCCGGCACCGCGCCCTGAGCTCGGTGGCGCCCGGGCTGCGCCTGGCGGACCTGGGGACCGCCGTGGAACAGCAGCGCCTGGTCAAGGACGAGGAGGAGATCGCCTGCCTGCGCATCGCCGCCGAGATCGCCGACCAGGCCCTCGGGGAGCTGCTGGAATCGATCCTGGTGGGCCGCACCGAACGGCACCTCGCGCTCGAACTGGAACGGCGGCTCGTGGACCACGGGGCCGACGGACCGGCCTTCCCGACCTCCGTCGGCACCGGGCCGCATTCCGGCCGCTCCCGTCACCGGCCCTCGGACAGGCGGGTCGAGGAGGGTGATTTCCTCTCCGTCTGCCTCGGCGCGAACTACCGCGGCTACCGCTGCGAGATCGGCCGCACCTTCGTGATCGGCACGACCCCCGCCGACTGGCAGATCGAGCTGTACGACCTGGTCTTCGCCGCTCAGCGGGCAGGCCGGGAGGCCCTGCTGCCCGGGGCCGCGTACCGCGATGTGGATCACGCGGCCCGCTCCGTACTCGACTCCGCAGGTCACGGCGAGGCCCTCGCGGCGTGGACCGGACACGGAGTCGGTCTCGAAATCGACGAGGACCCGCAGCTTGCACCTACGGCCATGGGTAAACTGGACGCTTGCGTGCCGGTCACCGTCGAACCGGGGGTTCACCTCCCCGGCCGGGGCGGTGTCCGGATCGATGACACGCTCGTCGTACGCCCCGAGGCGGACGGCGGTCCCGAGCTACTCACCATTACGACCAAGGAGCTGCTCGCGCTCTAGCCCGCGTCATCGGGCTGTGCGCGCACCCGTGGTCTTCCAGTGCAGGAGATTCCCAAACCGTGGCTTCCACGAACGACCTCAAGAACGGCATGGTGCTCAAGCTCGAAGGTGGCCAGCTCTGGTCCGTCGTCGAGTTCCAGCACGTCAAGCCCGGCAAGGGCCCGGCCTTCGTGCGCACCAAGCTGAAGAGCGTCATGTCCGGCAAGGTCGTCGACAAGACGTTCAACGCCGGCACCAAGGTCGAGACGGCCACCATCGACCGCCGTGACATGCAGTTCTCCTACATGGACGGCGAGTACTTCGTGTTCATGGACATGGAGGACTTCGACCAGCTGATGGTCGACAAGAAGGCCGTCGGCGACGCCGCCAACTTCCTGATCGAGGGCTTCACCGCCTCCGTGGCCCGCCACGAGGGCGAGGTGCTCTACGTCGAGCTCCCGGCCGCCGTCGAGCTGACCATCGAGCACACCGACCCGGGTGTCCAGGGCGACCGCTCCACCGGCGGCACCAAGCCGGCGACGCTGGAGACGGGCCACGAGATCCAGGTCCCGCTCTTCATCAACACCGGCGAGAAGATCAAGGTCGACACCCGCACCAGCGACTACCTCGGCCGGGTGAACAGCTAACCGTGGCTGCCCGGAGCAACGCGCGCAAGCGCGCTTTCCAGATCCTGTTCGAGGCCGACCAGCGCGGGGTGTCCGTGCGCGAGGTCCTCGCGGACTGGGTCCGCCACTCGCGGTCGGACACCGACCGTCAGCCCGCGGTGAACGAGTTCACCATGGAACTCGTCGAGGGGTACGCCGACAAGGTGGACCGCATCGACGATCTGATCGCCACGTATGCCGTGGACTGGGACCTCGACCGCATGCCGGTCGTGGACCGGAACATCGTGCGCCTCGGTGCCTACGAGCTGATCTGGGTCGACGGGACCCCGGACGCCGTGGCCATCGACGAGGCCGTCGAGCTGGCCAAGGAGTTCTCCACGGACGAGTCGCCCTCGTTCGTGAACGGACTGCTGGGCCGCTTCAAGGACCTCAAGCCGAAGCTGCGCCGCAGCGAGAGCTGACAGGCGCCGGTACGGCGTGAACGGAGGGCCCGCAGCGCACACGCGCTGCGGGCCCTCCGTCTGTTTGCCCGGACGGCGCCGCGAGCCGCTGAGCGGGCATGAAAAAACCGGTGGGTGCCGGGAGCCCTTCGGCTCCCGGCACCCACCGGTAAACGTTTCTGCTGAGGCGTGGGGGACTAGATGTCCTCGTGCGCCACCGCACGACGCGCGTCCGCGTCCAGAACGCCCCAGCTGATGAGCTGCTCGGTCAGGACCGAGGGCGACTGGTCGTAGATCACGGCGAGGGTGCGCAGGTCGTCCTGGCGGATCGACAGCACCTTGCCGTTGTAGTCGCCGCGCTGGCTCTGGATGGTCGCCGCGTAACGCTGCAGCGGGCCGGCCTTCTCGGCGGGGACGTGGGCGAGGCGCTCCAGGTCCAGGCGCAGCTTCGGCGGCGGCTCGGCCGCTCCGCCGGGGGTCGTACCGGGCAGCAGTTCCTGCACGGGCACCCCGTAGAAGTCCGCCAGCTCGGCGAGACGCTGGACGGTCACGGCGCGGTCCCCGCGCTCGTAAGAGCCGACCACCACGGCCTTCCACCGGCCCTGGGACTTCTCCTCGACACCGTGGAGGGAAAGGCCCTGCTGGGTGCGGATGGCGCGGAGCTTGGCCCCGAGCTGTTTGGCGTATTCGCTGGACATAACGCTCCCGGACGCTGTGACGACATGACCACGTGCGGCTCCGCCGCGCGGCTGGTAACTCACTGTGAGGTTACGCAGCGTTACTTGGATGCGTCAAGCCGAATGGTCTCCGACGCCCACGTAAGAGGGGTCCTGGTCTGCCCCGATGTCGGGTCGCGGGCATCCCCCTGGTACCGTGGAACACGTACATCCGACGTCCTTTAAGGTCCGTCCCGTGAGGCGGAGAAGGAGGTCCTTTTCATGGACACTCAGCATTCCCCGCAGTCTCAGAACGTCGGTATCGATCCCGATGTCATGCGCCCCGTTCTCGAAGCGCAGGACATCGCCCGTGTTCTGACCCGCATCGCCCACGAAATCGTCGAACGCGCCAAGGGCGCCGACGACGTGGTGCTCCTCGGCATTCCCACCCGCGGCGTGTTCCTCGCCCGCCGGCTGGCCGCCAAGCTCGAAGAGATCACCGGTGTGAAGATCCCGGTCGGCTCCCTCGACATCACCATGTACCGCGACGATCTGCGGATGAAGCCCGCCCGGGCGATCGGCCGCACCGAGATTCCCGGCGACGACATCGACGGCCGCCTGGTCGTCCTCGTCGACGACGTTCTCTTCTCCGGCCGCACCATCCGCGCCGCCCTCGACGCCCTCGGCGACATCGGCCGCCCCCGCGCGGTGCAGCTCGCGGTCCTCGTCGACCGCGGCCACCGCGAACTGCCGATCCGCGCCGACTACGTCGGCAAGAACCTCCCCACGTCGCTGCGGGAGAACGTCCAGGTCCAGGTACAGGAGGAGGACGGCCGAGACGCCGTGCTGCTCGGCCAGCGGACCGCCCGGGCAACCGGGCAGTAGTCCCATGCCTACGGCCGGGCCCCCCGGGTCCGCGCCGGAGCATGCCCTGGCCGCCCCCGGTCGGCCTGTCTGCCCTCCCCACGGCCTTGACCTCACAGCTTTGAACTCACCACGGCTTTGAACTCACCACGGCTTTGAATTCAACGACTTACGGAGCACCCGGATGAAGCGACACCTCATCTCGGCCGCCGATCTCACGCGCGACGACGCCGTCCTGATCCTCGACACCGCCGAGGAGATGGCCCGTGTCGCGGACCGGCCGATCAAGAAGCTGCCCACCCTGCGCGGCCGCACGATCTGCAACCTCTTCTTCGAGGACTCGACCCGCACCCGGATCTCCTTCGAGGCCGCCGAGAAGCGCCTCTCCGCCGACGTCATCAACTTCGCGGCCAAGGGTTCCAGCGTCTCCAAGGGCGAGTCCCTGAAGGACACCGCCCAGACCCTGGAGGCCATGGGCGTCGACGCGGTCGTCATCCGCCACCACGCCTCCGGCGCCCCCTACCGCCTCGCCACCTCCGGCTGGATCGACGCCCCGGTGATCAACGCCGGCGACGGCACCCACGAGCACCCCACCCAGGCCCTGCTCGACGCCTTCACCATGCGCCGCCGCCTGGTCGGCAAGGACGCCGGGCTCGGCAAGGACCTGAACGGCCGCCGGATCACCATCGTCGGCGACGTCCTGCACAGCCGGGTCGCCCGGTCCAACGTCCAGCTGCTCCACACCCTCGGCGCCGAGGTCACCCTGGTGGCCCCGCCCACCCTGGTCCCCGTCGGCGTCGAGGCCTGGCCGTGCGAGATCTCGTACAGCCTGGACGAGGTGCTGCCGAAGTCCGACGCGGTGATGATGCTGCGGGTGCAGCGCGAGCGCATGAACGCCGCCTTCTTCCCCACCGAGCGCGAGTACTCCCGCCGCTACGGCCTGGACGGCGCCCGGATGTCCCGGATGCCCGAGCACGCCATCGTCATGCACCCCGGCCCGATGGTCCGCGGCATGGAGATCACCGCCGAGGTGGCCGACTCCGACCGCTGCACGGTCATCGAGCAGGTCACCAACGGCGTCTCGATCCGCATGGCCGTCCTGTACCTGCTGCTCGGGGGCTCCGAGCCCGCCGTCACCACCACCAGCACGCCCCGCACCGAGGAGAGCAAGTAAAGATGAGCAAGATCCTTATCCGTGGCGCGAAGGTACTCGGTGGCGACGTCCAGGACGTCCTGATCGACGGCGAGACCATCGCCGCCGTGGGCACCGGCCTCGACGCCGGCGACGCCACCGTCATCGAGGCCGCGGGCCAGGTCCTCCTCCCCGGTCTCGTCGACCTCCACACCCACCTGCGCGAGCCGGGCCGCGAGGACTCCGAGACCGTCCTCACCGGCACCCGCGCCGCCGCCTCCGGCGGCTACACCGCCGTCTTCGCCATGGCCAACACCTTCCCCGTCGCCGACACCGCCGGCGTCGTCGAGCAGGTGTGGCGCCTGGGCAAGGAGTCCGGCTACTGCGACGTGCAGCCCATCGGCGCCGTCACCGTCGGCCTGGAGGGCAAGCAGCTCTCCGAGCTGGGCGCCATGCACGAGTCCGCCGCCCGCGTCACCGTCTTCTCCGACGACGGCAAGTGCGTGGACGACGCGGTGATCATGCGCCGCGCCCTGGAGTACGTGAAGGCCTTCGGCGGCGTCGTCGCCCAGCACGCCCAGGAGCCCCGCCTCACCGAGGGCGCCCAGATGAACGAGGGCATCGTCTCCGCCGAGCTCGGCCTCGGCGGCTGGCCGGCCGTCGCCGAGGAATCGGTCATCGCCCGCGACGTCCTGCTCGCCGAGCACGTCGGCTCCCGCGTCCACATCTGCCACCTCTCCACCGCCGGCTCCGTCGAGATCATCCGCTGGGCCAAGTCCCGCGGCATCGACGTCACCGCCGAGGTCACCCCGCACCACCTGCTCCTCACCGACGAGCTCGTGCGCTCGTACAACCCGGTGTACAAGGTCAACCCGCCGCTGCGCACCGAGCGCGACGTGCTGGCCCTGCGCGAGGCGCTGGCCGACGGCACGATCGACATCGTCGCCACCGACCACGCCCCGCACCCGCACGAGGACAAGGACTGCGAGTGGGCCGCCGCCGCCATGGGCATGGTGGGCCTGGAGACCGCGCTCTCGGTCGTCCAGCAGACGATGGTGGAGACCGGACTGCTCGACTGGGCGGGCGTCGCCGAGCGGATGTCCTTCGCCCCGGCGCGCATCGGCGGCCTCCCGAACCACGGACGCCCCGTCTCGGCAGGTGAACCCGCGAACCTGACCTTGGTCGATACCTCGTACCGTGGTGTCGTGGACCCCGCACACTTCGCCTCCCGCAGCCGCAACACGCCTTACGAGGGCCGTGAGCTGCCGGGTCGCGTCACTCACACCTTCCTGCGGGGCCGGGCAACGGTCGTGGACGGGACGCTGGCGTGACACCTGCAGTAATCCAACTGGCCGCAGAGGCTGCCGAACGACAGTCGGCGGAGGTGACGGACTGGGGCGCCCGCATCGCGTGGGTGATCGGTCTGCTCGTCTTCATCGCGTTCGTGTACTGGCTGATGCGGCAGGGCTGGAAATGGCGCGGCACCCTGCAGAGCGATCTGCCGGAACTGCCCGCCGCCCCCGGCGGGCTCCCCGAGCACCGGCTGGCCCTGACCGGCCGGTACCACGGGTCCACCACCGCCGGGCAGTGGCTGGACCGGATCGTCGCCCACGGACTGGGCGTCCGCAGCCGGGTCGAGCTCACGCTCACCGACGCGGGCCTCGACGTGGTCCGACCGGGTGCCACCGACTTCTTCGTACCGGCCGCGCAGCTGCGCGGCGCCCGCCTCGACAAGGGAATCGCGGGCAAGGTACTCACCGAGGGCGGTCTCCTCGTCGTCACATGGGCGCACGGCGACAGGCTGATCGACTCCGGATTCCGCTCCGACCGTGCGGCGGAACACGCCGCCTGGGTCGAAGCGATCAACGACATGAACCACTCACTCACCACGACGGAAGGCGCCGAACGATGACGACCTCCACCAGGGGAGCAGCCAAAGCTCCCGCCGTACTCGTCCTGGAGGACGGTCGGATCTTCCGCGGCCGCGCCTACGGCGCTGTGGGGGAGACCTTCGGCGAGGCCGTGTTCTCCACCGGCATGACCGGCTACCAGGAGACCCTGACCGACCCGTCGTACCACCGGCAGGTGGTCGTGATGACCGCCCCGCACGTGGGCAACACCGGCGTCAACGACGAGGACCCCGAGTCCTCCCGCATCTGGGTCGCCGGGTACGTCGTACGCGACCCCGCCCGGGTCCCCTCCAACTGGCGCTCCGTGCGCTCGCTGGACGAGGAGCTCGTCAAGCAGGGCGTCGTCGGGATCTCCGGCATCGACACCCGCGCCCTCACCCGCCACCTGCGCGAGCGCGGCGCCATGCGCGTCGGCATCTTCTCGGGCGAGGCCTGGGAGGGCGTCCGCGACGAGGCGCTGCTGGCCAAGGTCCAGGCCGCCCCGCAGATGAAGGGCGCCGACCTCTCCGCCGAGGTCGCCACCAAGGAGACGTACGTCGTCCCCGCGATCGGTGAGAAGAAGTACACCGTCGCCGCCGTGGACCTCGGCATCAAGGGCATGACCCCACACCGGATGGCCGAGCGCGGCATCGAGGTGCACGTGCTCCCCGCCACCGCCACCGTCGAGGACGTCTACGCCGTCTCTCCGGACGGCGTGTTCTTCTCCAACGGCCCCGGCGACCCGGCCACCGCCGACCACGCGGTCTCCGTCATGCAGGGCGTCCTCGCCCGCAAGACCCCGCTCTTCGGCATCTGCTTCGGCAACCAGATCCTGGGCCGCGCGCTCGGCTTCGGCACCTACAAGCTGAAGTACGGCCACCGCGGCATCAACCAGCCGGTGCAGGACCGCACCACCGGCAAGGTCGAGATCACCGCGCACAACCACGGCTTCGCCGTGGACGCGCCCCTCGACAAGGTCTCGGAGACCGCCTACGGCCGCGCCGAGGTCTCCCACGTCTGCCTCAACGACGACGTCGTGGAAGGCCTCCAGCTGCTCGACCAGCCGGCCTTCTCCGTGCAGTACCACCCCGAGGCGGCCGCCGGCCCGCACGACGCCGCGTACCTCTTCGACCGCTTCGTACATCTGATGGAGGCCGAGCGTGCCTAAGCGCACCGATATCCAGTCCGTCCTGGTCATCGGCTCCGGCCCGATCGTCATCGGCCAGGCCGCCGAGTTCGACTACTCCGGGACCCAGGCCTGCCGCATCCTCAAGGCCGAGGGCCTGCGGGTCATCCTGGTGAACTCCAACCCCGCGACGATCATGACCGACCCGGAGATCGCCGACGCCACGTACGTCGAGCCGATCACCCCGGAGTTCGTCGAGAAGATCATCGCGAAGGAGCGCCCCGACGCGCTGCTCCCGACCCTCGGCGGCCAGACCGCGCTGAACACCGCCATCTCCATGCACGAGCAGGGTGTGCTGGCGAAGTACAACGTCGAGCTCATCGGCGCCAACGTCGAGGCGATCAACAAGGGCGAGGACCGCGACCTCTTCAAGGGCGTCGTCGAAGCCGTCCGCGCCAAGATCGGCTACGGCGAGTCCGCCCGCTCGGTCATCTGCCACACGATGGACGACATCATCCAGGGCGTCGACACCCTCGGCGGCTACCCCGTCGTCGTGCGCCCCTCCTTCACCATGGGCGGCGCCGGCTCCGGCTTCGCCCACGACGAGGACGAGCTGCGCCGCATCGCCGGCCAGGGCCTCATGCTCTCCCCGACCACCGAGGTGCTCCTGGAGGAGTCCATCCTCGGCTGGAAGGAGTACGAGCTAGAGCTGATGCGCGACACCAAGGACAACGTCGTCGTCGTCTGCTCCATCGAGAACTTCGACCCGATGGGCGTCCACACCGGCGACTCCATCACCGTCGCCCCCGCGATGACGCTCACCGACCGCGAGTACCAGCGGCTGCGTGACATCGGCATCGCGATCATCCGCGAGGTCGGCGTCGACACCGGCGGCTGCAACATCCAGTTCGCGATCGACCCGGTCGACGGCCGCGTCATCGTCATCGAGATGAACCCGCGCGTCTCCCGCTCCTCGGCGCTCGCGTCGAAGGCCACCGGCTTCCCGATCGCCAAGATCGCCGCCAAGCTGGCCATCGGCTACACGCTCGACGAGGTCCCCAACGACATCACCGAGAAGACGCCGGCCTCCTTCGAGCCGTCCCTCGACTACGTCGTCGTCAAGGCCCCGCGCTTCGCCTTCGAGAAGTTCCCGCTGGCCGACGCCACCCTCACCACCACCATGAAGTCGGTGGGCGAGGCCATGGCCATCGGCCGCAACTTCACCGAGGCCCTCCAGAAGGCCCTGCGCTCGCTGGAGAAGAAGGGCTCGCAGTTCACCTTCGTCGGCCCCACCGGCGACAAGGAAGAGCTCCTGGCCACCGCGGTCCGTCCGACCGACGGCCGCATCAACACGGTCATGCAGGCCATCCGCGCCGGCGCCACCCAGGAAGAGGTCTTCGAGTACACGAAGATCGACCCCTGGTTCGTCGACCAGCTCTTCCTCATCAAGGAGATCGCGGACGAGCTGGCCGCCGCCGACAAGCTCCACCCCGAGCTGCTCGCCGAGGCCAAGCGCCACGGCTTCTCCGACAGCCAGATCGCCGAGATCCGCGGCCTGCGCGAGGACGTCGTCCGCGAGGTCCGCCACGCACTCGGCGTCCGCCCGGTCTACAAGACGGTCGACACCTGCGCCGCCGAGTTCGCCGCGAAGACCCCGTACTTCTACTCCTCCTACGACGAGGAGTCCGAGGTCGCCCCGCGCGAGAAGCCCGCAGTCATCATCCTGGGCTCCGGCCCGAACCGCATCGGCCAGGGCATCGAGTTCGACTACTCCTGCGTCCACGCCTCCTTCGCCCTCAGCGACGCCGGCTACGAGACCGTGATGGTCAACTGCAACCCGGAGACCGTCTCCACCGACTACGACACCTCCGACCGCCTGTACTTCGAGCCGCTCACGCTCGAAGACGTGCTGGAGATCGTCCACGCCGAGTCCCTCGCGGGCCCCATCGCGGGCGTCATCGTCCAGCTCGGCGGCCAGACCCCGCTGGGTCTCGCCCAGGCCCTCAAGGACAACGGCGTCCCCGTCGTCGGCACCCCGCCGGAGGCCATCCACGCCGCCGAGGACCGCGGCGCCTTCGGCCAGGTCCTCGCCGAGGCCGGCCTGCCCGCCCCCAAGCACGGCACCGCCACCACCTTCGCCGGCGCCAAGGCCATCGCCGACGAGATCGGCTACCCCGTCCTCGTACGCCCCTCGTACGTGCTCGGCGGCCGCGGCATGGAGATCGTCTACGACGAGGACCGGCTGTCCTCGTACATCGCCGAGTCCACCGAGATTTCGCCGACCCGCCCCGTGCTGGTCGACCGGTTCCTCGACGACGCGATCGAGATCGACGTCGACGCCCTCTACGACGGCACCGAGCTCTACCTCGGCGGCGTCATGGAGCACATCGAGGAAGCCGGCATCCACTCCGGCGACTCGGCCTGCGCCCTGCCCCCGATCACCCTCGGCGGCTACGACATCAAGCGCCTGCGCGCCTCCACCGAGGCCATCGCCAAGGGCGTCGGCGTCCGCGGCCTGATCAACATCCAGTTCGCGATGGCGGGTGACATCCTCTACGTCCTGGAGGCCAACCCGCGCGCCTCCCGGACCGTCCCCTTCACCTCGAAGGCGACCGCCGTCCCGCTCGCGAAGGCCGCCGCGCGCATCTCGCTCGGCACCACCATCGCCGAGCTCCGCGAAGAGGGCATGCTCCCGAAGACCGGCGACGGCGGCACCCTGCCGCTCGACGCGCCGATCTCCGTCAAGGAGGCCGTCATGCCGTGGTCGCGCTTCCGCGACATCCACGGCCGCGGCGTCGACACGGTCCTCGGCCCGGAGATGCGCTCCACCGGCGAGGTCATGGGCATCGACTCCGTCTTCGGCACGGCCTACGCCAAGTCGCAGGCCGGCGCCTACGGCCCGCTGCCCACCAAGGGCCGCGCCTTCATCTCCGTCGCCAACCGCGACAAGCGCACGATGATCTTCCCGGCGCGCGAGCTCGTCGCCCACGGCTTCGAGCTGATGGCCACCTCCGGCACCGCCGAGGTCCTGCGCCGCAACGGCATCAACGCCACCGTCGTGCGCAAGCTCAGTGAGGGCGAGGGCCCGGACGGCGAGAAGACCATCGTCCAGCTCATCCACGACGGCCAGGTCGACCTGATCGTCAACACCCCGTACGGCACCGGCGGCCGCCTCGACGGCTACGAGATCCGTACGGCCGCCGTGGCGCGCGGAGTCCCGTGCCTCACCACGGTCCAGGCGCTCGCCGCGGCCGTCCAGGGCATCGACGCGCTCAACCGCGGTGACGTCGGCGTCTGCTCGCTCCAGGAGCACGCGGAGCGGCTGACGGCGGCCCGCGACTAGCAGCCCGTACGAAAGGGGGGCACCGGCGATAATGACGGTGTCCCCCCTTTCATGAGTGCCAAAGGGATATTTCGGACGATGTACAAACTGTTCTTCAACCTCGTCTTCAAGCGGATGGACCCGGAGCAGGCCCACTACATGGCCTTCCGCTGGATCCGCCTCGCGGCCCGCACCCCGGTGCTGCGCACCTTCGTCGCCGCCTACCTGGCCCCCCGGTACGCCTCCCTGCGCACCGAGGCCCTCGGACTGCGGATGCACGGCCCCTTCGGGCTCGCGGCCGGCTTCGACAAGAACGCCGTCGCCATCGACGGGATGTCGATGCTCGGCTTCGACCACATCGAGATCGGCACCGTCACCGCCGAGGCCCAGCCCGGCAACCCGAAGAAGCGGCTGTTCCGGCTCGTGCCGGACCGCGCGCTGATCAACCGCATGGGCTTCAACAACGAGGGCTCGGCGGCCGTGGCGGACCGTCTGGCGGCCCGCGTGCCCGTCTTCAGGACGGTCGTCGGCGTCAACATCGGCAAGACCAAGGTCGTCCCCGAGGAGGAGGCCGTCGCCGACTACGTCGCCTCCACCGAGCGCCTCGCCCGGCACGCGGACTACCTCGTCGTCAACGTTTCCTCCCCGAACACCCCGGGCCTGCGCAACCTCCAGGCCACGGAGTCGCTGAGGCCCCTGCTGAGCGCCGTGCGCGCAGCGGCGGACCGGGTCGTCACCGAACGGCGGGTCCCGCTGCTCGTCAAGATCGCCCCGGACCTCGCGGACGAGGACGTGGACGCGGTCGCCGACCTGGCACTGGAGCTGGGCCTGGACGGCATCATCGCGACGAACACGACGATCGCCCGCGAGGGCCTCGGTCTGAAGTCCGACCCGTCGCTGATCAAGGAGACCGGCGGCCTGTCCGGAGCCCCCGTCAAGGAGCGCTCGCTGGAGGTCCTGCGGCGCCTGTACGCCCGCGTGGGCGGCGACCTGGTCCTGGTCGGCGTCGGCGGCATCGAGAACGCCGAGGACGCCTGGCAGCGGATCCTGGCGGGCGCCAGCCTGGTCCAGGGCTACAGCGCCTTCATCTACGAGGGCCCCGGCTACTCCCGCGCCATCCACAAGGGCCTGGCCGCACGCCTGGCCGCCAGCCCGTACGCGACGCTCGCCGAAGCGGTGGGCGCGGAAACCCGAAAGGCCGCCCTGTGACCTCTGCGACTCCCGTGACCCCCTTCGGTACCCGCCTGCGCGAGGCGATGGACACCCGCGGGCCGCTGTGCGTCGGCATCGACCCGCACGCCGCCCTGCTGGCCTCCTGGGGCCTGAACGACGACATCGCGGGCCTGGAGAAGTTCTCCCGGACGGTGGTCGAGGCGCTGGCCGACACGGTCGCGGTCTTCAAGCCGCAGGCGGCGTTCTTCGAGCGGTTCGGCTCGCGCGGGATCGCGGTGCTGGAGCAGACGGTGGCCGACGCGCGGGCGGCGGGGGCCCTGGTCGTCATGGACGCGAAGCGGGGTGACATCGGCTCCACGATGGCCGCGTACGCGGAGACCTTCCTCTCGCCCTCGTCGCCGCTGTTCTCCGACGCGCTGACGGTTTCCCCCTACCTCGGCTACGGCTCCCTCAAGCCGGCCGTCGACCTGGCGCGGGAGTCGGGGGCCGGCCTGTTCGTGCTGGCGCTCACCTCCAACCCGGAGGGGGCGGAGGTCCAGCGGGCGGTGCGCTCCGACGGGCGCACGATCGGGGCGACGATGCTGGCGCATCTGGCCGCGGAGAACGCGGGCGCCTCCCCGATGGGCTCCTTCGGAGCCGTGGTCGGAGCGACGCTGGGGGACCTGTCGTCCTTCGACCTGGACATCAACGGGCCGCTGCTGGCCCCCGGCATCGGGGCGCAGGGCGCATCCGCGGCGGATCTCGCGGGGGTGTTCGGCGAGGCCGTCCGCAATGTCGTCCCGAACGTGTCGCGGGGCGTCCTGAGGCACGGGCCTGACGCGGCGGCGCTGCGCGCCTCGGCGCACGCCTTCGCGGAGGAGATCCGCACCGCCGTCACGGTCTAGCCCGGGGCGGCACCCCGGGGCGCGGCCCGGCGGGGCTGTCCCCTACCCGCCCTTCCACCGTTCCCCGGGCGCTGCCCGGACCCCCTGGGGCTCCGCCCCGGACCCCCGCGCCTCAAACGCCGGCGAGGCTGGATCTACCCAGCCCCTCCGGCGTTTGAGGAGCGGGGGGCCGGGGGCTGCCCCCGGGGACGGGAAGGGCGTACGGCCCGTCGGGTCGGGGCTTCGGACCGGTGTGGTGGGGGTGGGCCCTGGGTGATCATGGGGTGGGGGGTTATGGCCCCTACCCCGGACGGAGCGCCCCGCGTGCCCCCTGTACAGACCGCCGCCACGATCCGGCGGATCACGCCCGTAGGGGCCTACCACCACCTCGTCCTCGACGCCCCCGGCGTCACCGGCGTGCGCCCCGGCCACTTCGGCGCCCTCGCCATCGGCGGCCGGGACTCGGCGATGCTGCTGCGCCGCGCCTTCTCCATCCACCGCGCCGACCCGGACCAGGGCACCGTCGAGTTCGTCTTCGCCGAGGCCGGCCGAGGGACCAGGGCGCTCGCCGCGCACCGCCCCGGCGACACCGTCGACCTCATCGCTCCCCTCGGCACCCCCTTCCCGCTCCCCGACGGACCCGTCGGTGCGGTCCTCGTCGCCGGCGGCTACGGCAGCGCCCCGATGTTCGCCCTCGCCGAGGAGATCCTCGGGCGCGGCGGCCGGGTCGCCTTCGTGCTCGGCGCGGCCACCGCGGACCGGCTGTTCGGGGTCGAGCGGGCCGAGGCCCTCGCCGAGCACGTGTACGTGGTCACGGACGACGGTTCGGCCGGACGGCGCGGCCGGGTGACCGACGCGCTCTTCGAGGCCATCACGGTGACCGGCGCCACCGAGGTCCACTCCTGCGGCCCGATGGGCATGCTCAAGGCCGTCACGGAGATCGCCACCGCCGCCGGAGCCGCCAGTCACACCGCCGTCGAAGAGGCGATGGCCTGCGGCATCGGGATCTGCATGAGCTGCGTCCTGCCCGTCACCGGCCCCGACGGGGTCACCCGCTTCCTTCGCTCCTGCACATCCGGCCCCGTCTTCGACGGCGCCACCGTCCGCTGGGACGACGCCGGAACCCTCCCCGAGGACCTCGAAGGCGCGGCCGCCATGACCCCGAAGGCGAGTGAGGCCCGGTGAACGCCCTGAACCCCGAAGACGTCGACATGTCCGCGCCCCTCGGCGCGCACGTCACCCTCCCCAACCCCGTCTCCACCGCCTCCGGCTGCGCCGGCTACGGCCGCGAGCTGCACCGGTTCACGCCCCTGCACGAGCTCGGCACCATCACCACCAAGACCGTGATGCCGTACGTCCGCTCCGGCCGCGCCACGCCCCGCATGGCCGAGACCCCCAGCGGGATGCTGAACTCCATCGGGCTCCAGGGCTCCGGCATCGACCACTTCGTCGAGCACGAGCTGCCCTGGCTGGCCGAGCGCGGGGCACGGGTCCTCGTATCGGTCGCGGGGGAGCGTACGGAGGAGTTCGCCGAGGCGGCCGCCCGGCTGACCGGGCAGCCCGGCGTGGTCGGCATCGAGGCCAACATCTCCTGCCCCAACGTCGCGAACCGGGGTCTCGTCTTCGCCTGTGACGCCGACGCCTCCTTCGAGGTGGTCAAGGCGGTCAGGGCGGCGGCCGACCCCGCACTGCCCCTCTACGCCAAGCTGACCCCCGATGTGACGCGGATCACGGACATCGCGGCCGCGTGTACGGAGGCGGGCGCCGACGGGCTCTCGATGATCAACACCGTCCTCGGGATGACCATCGACACCGACACCATGCGCCCGGCCCTCGCCGGGGTCACCGGGGGCCTCTCCGGCCCGGCGATCCGGCCCGTCGCCGTCCGCTGCGTCTACCAGGTGCACGGGGCGATGCTGGCGGGCGCAGTCCGGCGGGTCCCCATCCTCGGGATGGGCGGGATCGCCTCCGGCCGTGACGCGCTCGAATTCGTCCTCGCGGGGGCCTCGGGCGTGGCCGTGGGGACTGCCCTGTTCAACGATCCGTCCGCGCCGCTGAGGATCCGGGACGACCTGCGCGCGGCACTCGCCGCACGCGGGATCGGGGCCTTCGAGGACGCCGTCGGACGCGCTCATCGCACTCTCTGACGAAATTCGAACGTCCTTCACCGGACAAAACCGGGGTGGTTTGTCCGTGATGTACGGTTCAGTGGAGGCTGACCAGGACTTTTCGTCCGTTCTCGCTGACTGGAGCGGTCATGGCCGCTAGTCTCCGAGCAGAGTGAACGAGCAGCGATCGAGCACCACCGCTGTTCGGGGGCTCGCCTGGTGTGATGCCTCCCGGCATTCCACTGGTCCGTATCCGACAGTTCGACATCCGAGGTGACGTAGGCGTGGCTCTTCCGCCCCTTACCCCTGAACAGCGCGCAGCAGCGCTCGAAAAGGCCGCCGCGGCTCGCCGGGAGCGGGCCGAGGTGAAGAATCGACTCAAGCACTCCGGCGCCTCCTTGCATGACGTCATCAAGATGGGGCAGGAGAACGACGTCATCGGCAAGATGAAGGTTTCCGCTCTCCTGGAGTCCCTGCCCGGCGTCGGCAAGGTGCGCGCCAAGCAGCTCATGGAGCGCCTCGGCATCTCCGAGTCCCGGCGTGTCCGAGGTCTCGGTTCCAACCAGATCGCCTCTCTGGAGCGTGAGTTCGGCGGCAACGCCGCCTAAGGCGTCGTCCGAAGTTCTCCCGGCGTTCTCAGGCAGTCCCGAGAAGCTGGATAATCGCTCTATGGCAGCAGAGGTTCGTCCGCGGCTGACCGTGCTCTCCGGCCCTTCGGGGGTCGGCAAGAGCACGGTCGTCGCGCATATGCGCAAGGTTCACCCCGAGGTCTGGCTCTCGGTGTCGGCCACCACCCGCAAGCCGCGGCCCGGTGAGCGACACGGAGTCCACTATTTCTTCGTCAACGACGACGAGTTCGACAAGCTGATCGCCAATGGCGAGCTGCTGGAGTGGGCCGAGTTCGCGGGCAACCGCTACGGCACACCGCGCGGCGCAGTGCTGGAACGCCTGGAGAACGGCGAGCCGGTCCTGCTGGAGATCGACCTCCAGGGCGCACGGCTCGTACGCGAGTCCATGTCCGAGGCACAGCTGGTCTTCCTGGCTCCTCCGAGCTGGGACGAGCTGGTCCGCCGGCTCACCGGCCGGGGCACCGAAACGGCGGAGGTCGTCGAGCGCAGACTCGGCGCTGCCAAGATCGAACTTGCTGCCGAATCCGAGTTCGACACCACCCTGGTCAACACCTCGGTCGAGGACGTCGCGCGCGAGCTGCTAGCCTTGATGAATGTCGTCTGATCGTTGACCGGTGTTCAACCGGTCCGAACGGTCCGAAATCGACACTTCTAGGTATTACCCCATCTTCGGAAGGTAGAGCGTGTCCTCTTCCATTACTGCGCCCGAGGGCATCATCAACCCGCCGATCGACGAGCTGCTCGAGGCCACGGACTCGAAGTACAGCCTCGTGATCTACGCGGCCAAGCGTGCCCGTCAGATCAACGCGTACTACTCGCAGCTCGGTGAGGGCCTGCTCGAGTACGTCGGCCCGCTGGTGGACACCCACGTCCACGAGAAGCCGCTTTCGATCGCGCTGCGCGAGATCAACGCGGGTCTGCTGACCTCCGAGGCCATCGAGGCCCCGGCTCAGTAAGGCACGAGTGTCCTTTCACCACAGGCCCGGCAGAACATCTGCCGGGCCTGTGGTGTGTCATAGAGGTGTCGTCGCAGTCAGTCGTCACAGTCAGCCGAAGGGGCGTGTGTGGTGGGTAAGCCGAAGGTCGTGCTCGGAGTCAGTGGCGGGATCGCCGCTTACAAGGCGTGCGAGCTGCTGCGCCGGCTGACCGAGTCCGGGCACGAGGTCCGCGTGGTCCCGACGGCGGCGTCGCTGAACTTCGTCGGGGAGGCCACCTGGGCCGCCCTCTCGGGGAACCCGGCCTCCACCGAGGTCTGGGAGAGCGTCCACGAGGTGCCGCACGTGCGCATCGGACAGTCCGCCGACCTCGTCGTCGTCGCCCCGGCCACGGCCGACATGCTGGCCAAGGCCGCCCACGGGCTCGCCGACGACCTGCTGACCAATACCCTGCTCACCGCGCGTTGCCCGATGGTGTTCGCACCCGCGATGCACACCGAGATGTGGGAGCACCCGGCCACACAGGAGAACGTGGCCACGCTGCGCCGGCGCGGCGCCGTGGTCATCGAGCCGGCCGTCGGCCGGCTCACCGGCAAGGACACCGGCAAGGGGCGGCTGCCCGACCCCGAGGAGATCTTCGAGGTGTGCGCAAGGGTGATCGCCCGCGGAGTCGCCGAGCCCGACCTCGCCGGGCGGCACGTGGTGATCAGCGCGGGCGGTACGCGCGAGCCGCTGGACCCGGTCCGCTTCCTCGGCAACCGTTCCTCCGGCAAGCAGGGCTACGCCCTCGCCCGTACCGCGGTCGCCCGCGGGGCCCGGGTCACCCTGGTCTCCGCCAACACCGCGCTCGCCGACCCCGCCGGGGCGGACCTCGTACGGGTCGGGACGGCCCTGCAGCTGCGCGAGGCCGTGCTCAAGGCCGCCGCGGACGCCGACGCGGTGGTGATGGCCGCGGCGGTGGCCGACTTCCGGCCGGCCGAGTACGCGGGCGGGAAGATCAAGAAGAAGGACGGGCAGGAGCCCGCGCCGGTCGCCCTCGTACGCAATCCGGACATTCTCGCGGAGATTTCCGCCGACCGGGCCCGGGAGGGCCAGGTGGTGGTCGGGTTCGCCGCCGAGACCGACGACGTCCTCGCCAACGGGCGGAGCAAGCTCCTCCGCAAGGGGTGTGACCTTCTCGTCGTCAATGAGGTGGGCGAGGCGAAGACCTTTGGTTCCGAGGAGAACGAAGCGGTCATCCTGTCCTCCGACGGAAGCGAGCTCGCGGTCCCCTACGGTCCGAAGGAATCGCTGGCAGACGTGATTTGGGATCAGGTGGCACCGCGACTCGCGGAGCGACGCGCCTGAGCGGAGGCCCTTTCCGCAGGCTGTTCCTTGGGTAAGAATGGAGTGTCGCAGGTCACACGGCTCCCATAGGGCGAGACGGGTGGTCCGGCGAACGGTGGCGACCGATAAACTGCAGCCGGAACGTGATCGGGCGCAGCCTCCGATGTGGTTCCACCAATATTTCAGCCAGCAGCCGCTGCAACCCCAGGGAGCGTTGTGTCCCGTCGCCTGTTCACCTCGGAGTCTGTGACCGAGGGTCACCCCGACAAGATCGCTGACCAGATCAGCGACACCATTCTCGACGCGCTCCTCACCGAGGACCCGACCTCGCGCGTCGCCGTGGAGACCCTCATCACCACCGGTCTCGTCCACATCGCGGGAGAGGTGACGACGAAGGCGTACGCGCCGATCGCGCAGCTCGTCCGCGACAAGATCCTCGAGATCGGCTACGACTCCTCGAAGAAGGGCTTCGACGGCGCCTCCTGCGGCGTGTCGGTGTCCATCGGCGCGCAGTCCCCGGACATCGCGCAGGGCGTCGACACCGCGTACGAGAAGCGGGTCGAGGGCGACGAGGACGAGCTCGACAAGCAGGGCGCCGGCGACCAGGGCCTGATGTTCGGGTACGCCTGCGACGAGACCCCCGAGCTCATGCCGCTCCCGATCCACATCGCGCACCGCCTCTCGAAGCGGCTGTCCGAGGTCCGCAAGAACGGGACCATCCCGTACCTGCGTCCCGACGGCAAGACCCAGGTCACCATCGAGTACGACGGTGACAAGGCCGTCCGCCTCGACACGGTCGTCGTGTCCTCGCAGCACGCCGCGGACATCGACCTGGACTCGCTGCTCGCGCCGGACATCCGCGAGTTCGTCGTCGAGCACGTGCTGAACCAGCTCGTCGAGGACGGCATCAAGCTCGACACCGAGGGCTACCGCCTGCTGGTCAACCCCACCGGCCGCTTCGAGATCGGCGGCCCGATGGGCGACGCCGGCCTCACCGGCCGCAAGATCATCATCGACACCTACGGCGGCATGGCCCGTCACGGTGGCGGCGCCTTCTCGGGCAAGGACCCGTCCAAGGTCGACCGCTCCGCCGCGTACGCCATGCGCTGGGTCGCCAAGAACGTCGTCGCCGCCGGTCTGGCCTCGCGCTGCGAGGTCCAGGTCGCGTACGCGATCGGCAAGGCCGAGCCCGTCGGCCTGTTCGTGGAGACCTTCGGCACGCACAAGGTCGACGTCGAGAAGATCGAGAACGCCATCGGCCAGGTCTTCGACCTGCGCCCGGCCGCGATCATCCGCGACCTCGACCTGCTGCGCCCGATCTACGCCCAGACCGCCGCCTACGGCCACTTCGGCCGCGAGCTGCCGGACTTCACCTGGGAGCGCACCGACCGCGTGGACGCCCTGCGCGCGGCCGCGGGCCTCTAGTACCGGCCTGGTCGACGCCTGATCGACGGACGGCCCCGGACCCTCGTGGTCCGGGGCCGTATTCCGTTGGTGCGGCCCGTGCCGCGTGGATAGGCTGGCGCAGCCCTCCCGGTGCGCGGGGCGACGGCTTCATCTGGAGCGGGTACGAGCCCGTGTTGAAGGACCGCAGGACCGCCGCCGCCCGACCTGATCTCGGGAGGGCCGTGTGCACCGTGCCCGCCGCTGTCGGTGGTGTTTGGTAAGAATGCGGGTGTGAGCAGCGCGAACGATTCCCCGCCGGAGCAGCTGGCGCTGATGCGGGAGATGGTCGCCGAGGCGAAGGCCAAGGCACCCAAGGCCAAGCCCCGTACCTGGCGCGGAGCCTCCGTGGCCGAGGAACTGCCCGTGGCCCGGGTCCTGGTCAACAAGGGCGTGCTCCACCTCGACCGGCTCTTCGACTACGCCGTCCCCGCCGAGCTCTCCGAGTCCGCCCAGCCCGGCGTCCGCGTCCGGGTCCGCTTCGGCGCGGGCTCCCACCGGGTCCACGGCGGCCGCCGCGAGGGCGGCGGGCTCATCGACGGCTTCGTCATCGAGCGCCGCGCCGAGTCCGACTACGACGGAGCCCTCGCCGCCCTCGCCCAGGTCGTCTCGCCCGAGGTCGTGCTCGGCCCCCGCATGCTCGCCCTCGCCCGCGCCGTCGCCGACCGGTACGCCGGCAGCCTCGCCGACGTGCTCCAGCTCGCCCTGCCCGCGCGCAGCGCCCGCGCCGAGTCCAAGCCGTCCCCCGAACCACTGCCCCCGCCCGCCGCGCCCGAGCCCGCCGGCTGGGAGCGGTACGGAGCCGGCCCCGGCTTCCTGCGGGCCCTGGCGGGCGGCGGAACCCCGCGCGCCGTGTGGACGGCCCTGCCCGGCCCCGGCTGGGCCGACGAGCTGGCCCGCGCCATGGCCGCCACGCTCGCCTCCGGACGCGGCGCCCTCGCGGTGGTCCCCGACGGGCGCACCGCGGCCCGTGTCGACGCGGCGCTCACCGCCCTGCTCGGTGAGGGGAGGCACGCGCTGCTGACCGCCGAGTCGGGGCCGGAGAAGCGCTACCGCGAGTGGCTGGCCGTCAGCAGGGGCTCGGTGCGGGCCGTGGTCGGCACCCGGGCGGCGATGTTCGCTCCCGTACGGGACCTCGGGCTCGTCGCCGTCTGGGACGACGGCGACTCCAGCCACAGCGACGTCCACGCCCCCTTCCCGCACGTGCGGGAGGTGCTGGAACTGCGCGCGGTCACCGACGGCTGCGCGTTCCTGGTGGGCAGCACCAGCTGCACGGTGGAGGCCGCGCAGCTCGTCGAGTCCGGCTGGGCCCGGCCGCTGGTCGCCGACCGCGAGACGGTGCGCACGTACGCGCCCCGGATCCGGACCGTCGGAGACGAGCTGCTGGCCCGCGACGGGGCCGCGCGGGCCGCCCGGCTGCCGAGCCTCGCGTGGGAGACCGTACGGGAGGGACTGAAGACCGGGCCCGTGCTCGTACAGGTGCCACGGCGGGGCTACGTGCCCCGGCTGGCGTGCGAGCGGTGCCGGACGCCCGCGCGGTGCACGGTCTGCGCGGGGCCGCTGGAGGCTCCCGACCAGCGGGACCTGCACTGCGGGTGGTGCGGGCGGGCCGAGCCGTCCTGGCACTGCGAGGAGTGCGGATCGTTCCGGCTGCGGGCCCAGGTGGTGGGAGCGCGGCGGACCGCCGAGGAGCTGGGGCGGGCCTTCCCGGCCGTACCCGTACGGACCTCCGGGCGCGACCACATCCTGGACGAGGTGCCGGACCGGCCCGCGCTGGTGGTGTCCACGCCAGGCGCCGAGCCCGTCGCGGCGGGCGCCGGGTACGCGGCGGCGCTGCTGCTGGACGGCTGGGCCATGCTGAGCCGGCCCGACCTGCGGGCGAGCGAGGACGCGCTGCGGCGGTGGATCGCGGCGGCCTCGCTGGTACGCGGGGACGGGCAGGTGGTGGTGGTCGCCGAGCCGACGCTGAGGCCGGTCCAGGCGCTGGTGCGGTGGGATCCTGTGGGGCACGCGGTGCGGGAGCTCGCGGAGCGGGCGGAGCTCGGGTTCCCGCCGGTTTCCCGGATGGCGGCGGTCGCGGGTGGTAGCGCGGAGGCCGTCTCGGCCTTCCTGGCGGGAGCCGGGCTGCCGCCGGACGCGGAGGTGCTGGGGCCCGTGCCGATGCCCGGGCTCCGGGGGGAGCCGTCCGCGGGGGAGCGGGCGCTGGTGCGGGTGCCGCCGGGGAGCGGGGCCGCGCTGGCGGCCGCGCTGAAGTCCGCGCAGGCGGCCCGCATGGCCCGGGGCGTCCCGGCGTCGGAGGCGGTGCGGATCCGGATCGACCCGTTGGACATCGGCTAGGCCCTGTCCGGGCTGCGGCGGGTCGGCCCTGCGGGTAGGGGACAGCCCCGCAGGGCGGCGGGTCCGGCCCGGGCGGGGGACGACGGAGCCCCCGCCGGAGGCGACCTGTCAGGTCGCCTCCGGCGGGGGCTGGGTCGTCGGGGGTCGGCGTCCCGGCGGCCGGGGGTCAGCCGTTGCGGGGGCCGGGGAAGGCGGCGGGGCGGGAGGCGCCCGCCTCCTCGCGGACCGGCTGCGGGGGCACCGAGCGCGCGGCCGGGATGGTGGGCAGGGGGCCCAGCGTCCGGGTCGTCGTCGTGGTCGTCGTGCCCTCGGCCAGCGGCTCCCGCTCGGCGGCCTCGGCGCTCTGCGCCCGCCGGGCACCGTAGCGGCGGTGGACGGCCTGCTTGGTGACACCGAGCGCCGAGCCGACCGCGTCCCACGAGAAGCCGAGCGAGCGGTCGAAGTCCACCGCGGCGGTGACCAGCGTCTCGACGCTGTCCCGCAGCTCCTGGGCGAGGCGGACGGTGGGCGCGGGTGCCCGGCCGTAGACGACGAAGCCCGTGGACGGGCCGGAGCGGCGCGGGCGGTAGACGTTGCCGAGCTGGGCGGTGAGCGTACGCAGAGCATCCACCTGCCGGCGAACCCGCTCGATGTCCCGCACCAGGAGGTGCAGGCTGGCCCGTGCTTGGGCGTCGTGGGTGGCGTGGTCGGCCATGAAGAAGCCTCTCGAACCGGTGCTGAAGAGCGGATAGGGCCGCAGACACCGTTCTGTTTCGCGGCCCGTTTCGGTCAATCTCTCTTGACCAACGCGCTACCCGGTGGCCAGGTCACGCTGTGGGGGCGTGTCGGCATATGCGAGGAGCGCGCGTGTGTGCGTACGCCCCCTCGGGCGGGCGGTGCGACGCAGGTGGGACCGTGGCCGGACAGACCATAGACTGATGTGCTGCTGACAGCCGAGATAGCGAGGTAGACCCCAGTGAAGCTCGTCTTCGCAGGCACCCCCGAGGTCGCCGTGCCCGCCCTGGACGCTCTGATCGCCTCCGGGCGCCACGAGGTCGCCGCCGTCGTCACCCGGCCCGACGCGCCGGCCGGCCGGGGCCGTCGCCTCGTCGCCAGCCCCGTCGCCGAGCGCGCCGAGGAAGCCGGCATCGAGGTGCTCAAGCCGGCCCGGCCGCGCGACCCGGAGTTCCAGGCCCGGTTGAGGGAGATCGGCCCCGACTGCTGTCCGGTGGTCGCGTACGGCGCACTGATTCCCAAGGGCGCCCTGGACATCCCCAAGCACGGCTGGGTCAACCTGCACTTCTCGCTGCTGCCCGCGTGGCGCGGCGCCGCGCCCGTGCAGCAGTCGATCATGGCGGGGGACGAGGTCACCGGTGCCTCCACCTTCCGGATCGAGGAGGGGCTGGACACCGGCCCGGTCTTCGGGATCCTCACCGAGGAGATCCGGCCCACCGACACCAGCGGTGACCTGCTGACCCGCCTGGCCTTCGCCGGCTCCGGGCTGCTGGTCGCCACCATGGACGGCATCGAGGACGGCACCCTGCGCGCGGTGGAGCAGCCCGCCGACGGGATCTCGCTCGCGCCGAAGATCACCGTCGAGGACGCCCGGGTCGACTGGAAGGCGCCCGCGATGCGCGTCGACCGGCTGGTGCGCGGCTGCACCCCGGCGCCGGGCGCGTGGACGGTCTTCCGGGGGGAGCGGCTCAAGCTGGTCTCGGTGACGCCGGTCGCGGACCGGACGGACCTCGCGCCGGGTGACCTGGGCGTGGGCAAGAACAACGTCTACGTCGGCACCGGCTCGCACGCCGTGGAACTGCTCTGGGTGCAGCCGCAGGGCAAGAAGCCGATGAAGGCCGCCGACTGGGCGCGCGGGGTGCGGATCGCCCCCGGCGAGCGGCTGGGCGCGACCGACGTAGGCTGATTTTCGTAGTAGTCGTTCTTTCTGTCCTGTTGTCGTTGTTGTGTTTGTTTTGTCCTTCAGCGTTACGTAAATCCGGAGCACCTTTCACGTGAGCGAACAGCCCAAGAGCGGCGGCAAGCCCGGCAAGACGGCCAAGCCGTACCGCAGGCCCAAGAAGGACCCCGTCCGGATGCTGGCCTTCGAGGTGCTGCGGGCGGTGGACGAGCGTGACGCGTACGCGAACCTCGTGCTGCCCCCGCTGCTGAAGAAGGCACGCAAGGACGAGACCTTCCAGGCGCGGGACGCGGCGCTGGCCACCGAGCTCGTCTACGGGACCCTGCGCCGCCAGGGCACGTACGACGCGGTCATCAAGGCCTGCATCGACCGGCCCCTGCGCGAGGTCGACCCGCCGGTGCTCGACGTGCTCTCGCTCGGCGCGCACCAGCTGCTCGGGACCCGGATCCCCACCCACGCGGCGGTGTCCGCGAGCGTGGAGCTGGCCCGGGTGGTGCTCGGCGACGGGCGGGCGAAGTTCGTCAACGCGGTGCTGCGGAAGATCTCCGCGCACGACCTGGAGGGGTGGCTTGAGAAGGTCGCCCCGCCGTACGAGGACGATGCCGAGGAACACCTCGCGGTCTTCCACTCGCACCCGAGGTGGGTCGTCAGCGCCCTGTGGGACTCCCTCGGCGGCGGCCGGGCCGGGATCGAGGACCTGCTGGAGGCCGACAACGAACGGCCCGAGGTCACCCTCGTGGCACGGCCCGGACGGTCCACGGCCCAGGAACTGCTGGAGGCGGTGGGCGAGGACTCGGCGCTGCCCGGACGCTGGTCCCCGTACGCGGTCCGGATGGCCGAGGGCGGCGAACCGGGTGCGCTGGAAGCGGTGCGCGAAGGTCGCGCCGGTGTCCAGGACGAAGGCAGCCAGCTCGTGGCGATGGCCCTGGCGGCCGTCCCCGTCGAGGGCCGTGACGAGCGCTGGCTGGACGGATGCGCCGGACCGGGCGGCAAGGCCGCGCTGCTCGCGGCGCTCGCCGCCCAGCGCGGGGCGTTCCTGCTGGCCTCCGAGAAGCAGCCCCACCGGGCCCGGCTGGTCGAGCGCGCGCTCGCCGGCAACCCGGGCCCCTACCAGGTCATCACGGCCGACGGAACGCGCCCGCCGTGGCTGCCGGGCTCCTTCGACCGCGTTCTGATGGACGTGCCCTGCTCGGGCCTCGGCGCGCTGCGCCGCCGCCCGGAGGCGCGCTGGCGCCGCCGCCCGGAGGACCTGGAGAGCTTCGCACCGCTCCAGCGCGGGCTGCTGCGCGAGGCGCTCTCGGCCGTCCGGGTGGGCGGCGTGGTGGGCTACGCGACGTGCTCGCCGCACCTGGCGGAGACCCGGGTGGTGGTGGAGGACGTACTGAAGGGCCGGGGCGCCGGTGCGGCCCCGATCGCCGCGGAACTGATCGACGCGCGACCGTACATGCAGGAGGTCCCGGCCCTGGGCGACGGCCCGGACGTGCAGCTGTGGCCGCACCTGCACGGGACGGACGCGATGTATCTGGCGCTGATCCGGAGGACTGGGTAGGGGGACTGGGTAGCGGGGGCGGGGCGGGCCGGGGGGGTCGCCCCGGCCCGGGAGGCCGGGGGTCCGGGAGCGGAGCGTCATGCGACGGCGGTGCCCTCCAGCTCCACCAACTGGCCGGGGATCGCCAGCCGCGTCACCCCGAGCATGGTGGTGGTCGGCGCCACCTGTGCGGCGCCCAGCCGGGACGCCAGCTCGCCGTAGTGCCGGAAGAGCAGGTCGACGTCGGTCGTGTAGACGTTGAGCCGGACCAGGTTCGCGAGCGACATGCCCGCCTCGGCGAGCACGGCCTCCACGTTGTCGATGCTCAGCGCCAGCTGCGCCGCCATGTCACCGTCGTGCTCGGGCTTGCCGTCGGCGCTCATCGCGGTCTGGCCCGAGATGTAGAGGGTCCGGGTGTGGCCGGAGACGACCTCGCCCTGGTTGAAGCCCATGTCGACGGACCAGGTCACGGGGTTGACGGGGGTGCGGTGGATTGCCATGTCCAGCTCCATCTGTCGTTGTGCAGGGCCCTGTTGGGCCCGTAAGACCTTGTGATGAAGAGCTTCGCAATGAATCACGACACCCTCTGTCATGTATTCCGATAGAGTTTTTTCATGCGCGCAGATCGGCTGGTCTCGCTCGTGCTGCTGCTGCGTCAGCGCGGTCGGCTGACCGCGGACGCACTGGCCGGCGAGCTGGAGGTGTCCACCCGTACGGTGCTGCGCGACATCGAGGCGCTGTCGGCGGCCGGGGTCCCGGTCTACGCCGAACGCGGCCGGCACGGCGGCTTCGCGTTGTCGCCCGGATTCCGCACCGAGCTCACCGGCGTGAACCACGAGGAGACCCTCGCCCTGCTGGCCGCCGGATCGGGACGCGGTGAGCAGGTGTTCGGCCTGGGACCGGCGCTCGCTTCGGCGATGCGGAAGGTGGTCGACGCGCTGCCCGAGAGCCATCGGGCCGTCGCGCATGACGCGGCCCAGCGCTTTCTCGTCGACCCGGAGGGCGACCTGCTCTCGCGCCGGCTGGTCGCCGAGGAGGTACCCGGCACCACGATGACCGAGGTACGCCGCGCGGTGCTCGCCGGACACAAGCTGCGGATCCACTACGCGGCCGCGGGCGGGACGCCGCAGTGGCGGACGGTGGACCCGATAGGGCTGGTCACCGTACGGGACCGGGGCTACTTGCTGGCCACGAGGTCCGGTGAGGACCGCACGTACCGGCTGTCGCGCGTGCTGGCCGCCGAGGAACTCCCGGAGGCGGCGGAGCGGCCGAACCGGGTCGATCTGGACCGGATCTGGCAGGAACGCTCCGCGCAGTTCCTGTCCGGCGGCGACCACATCGCCGTGCTGCTCCGGGTGAACCCGGCGCGCAGGGAGGACCTGCTGAACACGGCACTGGCGGTCCGCGCGGAGGAGCCCGACGCCGACGCGGAGGGCTGGCTGCGCCTGGAGGTGACCTTCCAGGATTCCCGACATGCCCAGTGGGCACTGTGGCAGCTCGGCACGGACGGCGAAGCCCTGGCACCGGAGTCGCTGCGCACGCTGCTGCGGGAGCGGGCTGAGGCGGTTGCGGCGCGTTACGGGGGTGGGGGGTAGGGGTGGGGAGGGCGGTGGTGGGGTGACGGGTTGGGGGCTTGGGCTGCGGGGTGGGCGGGGGCGTTGACAGGGTCCGGGGGGAGCCCGGCAGTCCAGTGTCCTTTCGGGGTGGGCCGGTCCCTCAAGGGCGCTCCCTGCGGTCGCGTCGCTTCGCGATGGCCTTCGGCCACCCTTGACCGACCGGCCCACCCCGAAACGCCACAAGACTTCCGGGATCCCCCCGGGGAACGGCCGGGAGGGACGAGTGGGGAGGGGCGGGCAGGCCGGAGAGGCGCAGCCTGCCTGTGGCCGGTGGGCATCTGGACACGGCCCCGGCAGGACCGTGACCTCAGCCAGCACAGAGGCGCGGGGCGATCAGAGCATCCAGGGCCGGGCGTCCGGACACCCTTCCCGTGACGGTCGACAGCCACTAGGAGCGAGAGGGGGACGAGAAGCCCCTCAGAGTCGGTGGGCGCGATAGATCGCTACACACTCCCGCTCGGCTAAGCGACTACCCACCGGCCGTGGCTGATCTAGCTGAACTGGCTGAATTGGACGAATTGGATGAATTGGGCGGGGTGTGAGGGAGGTTGTCTCGGAGATCCTCGGCGCGGAGGAGGTCGTCGGCCAGGGAGGTGCGGTCAGCGGCCGGGAGGGGGATCTGGTCGGCCTCGGAGAGTAGGCGGGCGGCTAGGTCGGTGTCGTCCAGGTGGACTGCCATGGCGGCGCGGAGGATGAGGGCTTTGACGCGGGCCGGGGGAGGGACGTCGGTGGAAAGGAGGCGGTCGAGGATCTTGGCGGCGGCCGGGTAGTCCTCTTTGGAATCGCCGAGCAATGAGGCCATGTGGAGGGCCTTCGCCACCGGTTCCTTCGGAACCGGGGAGTGGTGGAGGTCTTCGCTGATCGGTTGGCCGATGCGAATGCTGTTGCCACCCGGGTCGGCCATGATGAACTGCCGCACCCCGTAGGTCGTGTCCTTCAGCGGACCGATGCGGGGGAGGCCACGGGTCGGGATCTTGCCCAGTTCTCGCTTCAGTCCGCTACGGAACTTCGCGTACAGACCGTCCACGTCGTCGGTCGTGATGTAGCAAGCGCCGTACGATGCGGCCGGCTCGAAGCCCTTTATCGCCATGAACTGCAACTCGACGTCACCGTGCCGCACGATGGCATAGGCGTACGGACGTTCTTGATAGAACGTGACCTCGAAACCCAGGGCCTTGTAGAAGTCGACTGTCTCGGGGATGGACCTGCACGGGAGTATTGCCGCCAGCTTCTCGCTCATCCTCCGACCGTAGGACCATCCACCCCAGCTAGTCAAACTTGATTACCTCTCCCTCTCGCACCCTTCTAGATCAGCCACGGACGGTGGGTAGTCGCTTAGCCGAGTGGGAGTGTGTAGCGATCTGTCGCGCCCCCCGACCCTGAGGCCGTCCTCATCCCCCTCTAGCTCCTAGTGGCTGTCGACGGTCACGGGAAGGGTGTCCAGCCCCCCGGCCCTGGATGCTCTGACCGCCCCGCGCCTCCGTACCGGCTGAGCTCACGGTCCTGCCGGGGCGGTGCATGGATGTCCACCGGCCGGAGGGGGCTGCGCACAGCCAACCGGCCCGCCCCTCCCCCCTCCTCCCCCCGGACCCTGTCAACGCCCCGCCCACCCCGCAGCGCAAGCCCCCAACCCGTCACCCCACCACCGCCCTCCCCACCCCCACCCCCCACTTCCGGGGTAGTGGCCGGAAGCCGTCGACGGCATGGCACGCTTGGGGCATGGCCGTTCAGATCAATCCCAGCATCTTGTCCGCCGACTTCGCCCGGCTCGCCGAGGAGGCGAAGGCCGTTCAGGGGGCCGACTGGCTGCATGTCGACGTCATGGACAATCACTTCGTCCCGAACCTCACCCTCGGCGTGCCGGTCGTGGAGTCGCTGAGCCGGGCTACGGACATCCCGCTCGATCTGCACCTGATGATCGAGGACCCCGACCGCTGGGCCCCCCAGTACATCGAGGCCGGCGCGGGTTCCGTGACCTTCCACGCCGAGGCCGCCGCAGCCCCCGTGCGGCTCGCGCGGGAGATCCGGGCCAAGGGGGCGCGCGCGTCCATGGCGCTGAAGCCGGCGACGCCCATCGAGCAGTACGAGGACATCCTTCCCGAGCTCGACATGCTGCTGATCATGACGGTGGAGCCCGGCTTCGGCGGCCAGCCCTTCCTCGACATCATGCTGCCCAAGATCCGCCGGACCCGGGAGCTGATCTCCAGGCACGGTCTGGAGCTGTGGCTGCAGGTCGACGGAGGCGTCTCCGCCACGACCATCGAGCGGTGCGCGGAGGCCGGCGCGGACGTGTTCGTCGCGGGCAGCGCCGTATACGGAGCGGTCGATCCGGCGGCAGCCGTTCGCACGCTGCGTGACCAGGCGGGTGCGGCGATCGCTGCTGCGCCCTGGGCTTGCAACCACTGAAACAAGGCTTGGTGAACAGCTCGGTGAACGGGAGCTGTCCAGGCTGATCAACGGCCGTCGGATCTGACAGGATGAACGGCGAGTCGAGAGTGTGAACACGATGGTGTGAACAGCAGTGAGGAGAACGCGGTGTCTGCAATGTCGGCGGGACGGTCAGCCCTGCGGATGGGACCCGCGGAGCTGGTGCAGGCGGCGGCCATGGCGCGCCGCTTCTACCTGGAGGGGAAGTCCAAGATCCAGATCGCCGAGGAGTTCGGCGTGAGCCGCTTCAAGGTGGCCCGGGTCCTGGAGACCGCCCTGGAGCGCGACCTCGTACGCATCGAGATCCGCGTACCGGCGGAGCTGGACGCGGAGCGGTCCGACGCGCTGCGCGCCCGGTACGGGCTGCGGCACGCCGTGGTCGTCGAGTCCCCGGCCGATGCGACCGAGGACGCGCCGGACCCCGAGAACCTCGGTGCCGTGGCCGCCGATCTGCTGGGCGAGCTCGTCAACGAAGGCGACGTACTGGGCCTGGCCTGGGGTCGCTCCACCATCCACATGGCCGCCTCCCTGCACCGGCTGCCTCCGTGCACGGTCGTCCAGCTGACGGGCGTGTACGACGCCGGTACGGCCGAGCGCGGGTCCGTGGAGGCCGTGCGCAGGGCCGCGCAGGTGTCGGGCGGCGACGCCCACCCGATCTACGCGCCGATGCTGCTGCCCGATCCGGCCACCGCGGCGGCCCTGCGCAACCAGACGGGGATCGCGCGGGCCTTCGAGTACTTCGACAAGGTGACGGTCGCCGCCGTCTCCATCGGGTCCTGGGAGCCGGGCATCTCCACCGTCCACGACATGCTGAGCGACGAGGAGCGGGCGCACTACGCCTCGCTGGGCGTCGCGGCCGAGATGTCGGCCCATCTGTTCGACGCCGAAGGGCGTCGGGTCGGGCGGGACCTCGGCGAGCGGTGCATCACCGTGGAGGCCGACCGGCTGCGCCGGATCCCCGAGGTCGTCGCCATCGCCGGCGGGCTGCGCAAGGCGTCCGCGATCGGTGCGGTGCTGCGCTCGGGGCTCGTGACGAGCCTGGTCACCGACACCGCCGTCGCGGACTACCTGCTGACCGAATCGGAGCCCGGTTTGCGGCCGGCGCTGGAGCGGGCCGACCCCGACGAGTGATTGTTCGGATTGGTCCGATTGTCCGGACGAATGCCGGTCAAACGCGGGCACGTGAGGTTCGCCGATGCGGATGGTGCCGTAATTGAGATCCGAACGGCGGACCGTTCAGCGGCCCGCTGGGCGCATACTGGGTGCAATGACAAAGTCCGCAGTACCTCGCCGCCATCTGCCGTCCAGCCCGTTCAAGGCCCCCGTGGAAGCGCCGCTCCGGCACTTCAGCGTCGGCGACCGGGTTTCTCACGATGAGCACGGCCTCGGCCGTGTCGTCGCCGTTGAGGAGGGGATCGCTGTCCTCGTCGAATTCGGGCCTGAGGTCCGTAAGCGCATCCTGAGTCCGTACACCAAGATGTCCGCCCTCTGAAGACACCGCGCGATTCGCGGGAGAATCGGATATTTGGCACGATCGGTGCATGATCTTTCGGAACGTGCCCCGATCGTTGCTGCGTTTGCTGGGGGCCGTGTTCCTCTGCGCGGCGCTGGTCGGTGCGGTGGGTTGCAGCGGGAAGAAACCCGCGTCCGCCGCGGCCACCAGTACGAGCGCGAGCGCCGGCTCCGGCGTTGACGTTGCCCCGAGCGGGGCGGCGAGTTCCGCCGTGCCGACGCCCGGATGGGCGAAGGGCATGGCGACGGTACGGGCTTCGGCATTGCCGCAGCAGGCCCGGGACGTGCTGACGCTGATCGACAAGGGCGGGCCGTACCAGTACCGGCAGGACGGGACCGTCTTCGGCAATTTCGAGAAGGTCCTGCCGCAGAAGAAGCGCGGCTACTACCACGAGTTCACCGTGAAGACGCCCGGTGAGCGGGACCGTGGGGCCCGGCGCATCGTGACCGGTGGGGGCGGGGAGTTCTTCTACACGGACGACCACTACGAGACCTTCAAGGCGGTTCTCCGATGACCTTGGACCCGCGGCCCATGGCCCCCGCGCTCGAAGCGGCCGAGGCCGCCGGGTGGGCGACCGTACGGCTGGATCTGGACGGCGTACGGAGCAAGGCGGAGCTGATGCGGAGGTGTGGGGCCGCGTTGTCGGTCCCCGAGTACTTCGGGGGGAACTGGGACGCGCTGGCCGATGCGCTGCGGGATCTGTCGTGGCTGCCGGCTGCGCCGGGGCGGCTGCTGGTCGTGACCTCCTGGCGGGGCTATGCGGAGGCGCGGTCCGCGGACTGGGAGACGCTGCGCGAGATCCTCGAGGAGGCCGTCGATTTCTGGCGGGCCGAGTCCGAGGGCGAGGGTGACGCGCCCGGGTTGACGGTGCTGCTCGCCGAGTCCGGCCCGGGGCCGGCTGCCGGGGCTCCGCCCCGGACCCCGCGCCTCAAGCGCCGGCGGGGCTGAATGTGCCCGGGCCGGGTCGGATGCCACGGCGGGGCTGAAGGATTCGGGGCTCCGCCCCGGACCCCGCGCCTCAAACGCCGGCGAGGCTGGATTTGCCCCGGCGGGGCCGGATGGGCACGGCGGAGTCGGACGGTGCGGCGGGGCTGAACGTGCCCCGGCGGAGCCCAGGGGCTCCGCCGGGTGTGTGGTCAGGACTTCGGGATCCAGGGTGGGGTCTGGCCCCAGGACCAGACCGGGATGTCGGCCGCGTCGACCGGGGGTGGGTTGGGGCCCGAGTAGATCAGGGCCATGCGGGTGCCCCACTCGATGTAGTACGCGAAGACCGCGCGGAACTCGGGGTCCGTGGGCAGGCCCACCTCGTCGGCCGTGTCCGACAGGAGGTCCACCCAGCGGCGGCGCTGCTGTTCGGTGATGCCGCGGCCCAGGTGTTTGGTGGCCATGTGCTGGTGGCCGCCGTGGGACGCGGTGTACTGCTTCGGGCCGCCGAAGACCTCCGCCAGCCAGACCGCCACGTGCTGGGGGTGCTCGGAGTCCATGCCGGCGAAGACCGGGGCCAGGATCTCGTCCCGCAGGGCGTGTGCGTAGAAGACGTCCGTGAGGCGGTTCATCGCCTCCTCGCCGCCCATCCACTCGTAGATGGTGGGCGTCGGAGGCTTGGTGTCCGGGGTGGTGTCGGGTGTGGTGCTCATGACGGGGTGGAAGCCTTTCCGGGGCCGGCCACCTTGGTGACGAGGTAGTGCTGCATTTCCTCGATGGCCGTGACGTACGGGCGGATCGCGCTGAAGAACGCGGGGAAGTGCTCGCCCTTGCGGAATCCGTTCAGGTGGGCGTCGATCGAGGTCCAGCGGATGCGCAGGATGTAGCGCTCGGGCTCTTCATCGCAGCGGGCCAGTTCGAAGTCGATGCACTCCGGCGAGGCGGCCAGGGCTTCGGAGGCCCTGACGTACGCGTCCTCGAAAGCCGGCTGGTCGTCCAATGCGATCCGGTAGCGGATGTATTCGACGGTGGTGGTCATGGTGCGGGCCTCTCCCTGGGGTCGGGCGTTGATCGCCGGTGGTCCGTGCCAGGTTTGCGCGATCTTGCGGGCGCGGGGAGATCTTTCGCCGTTATGACCCGGACTTCTGGGAGTCGGCGAGGTCCGGACCCTCGGCGCGGACCTGCTGGACCCGGTCCAGGGACTCGCGCAGGTCCGTGAGCCAGGTGTCGGTGTTGCGTCCGACCAGGCGGACGCACCAGGCCAGGGCGTCGGCGCGGCTGCGGGCGACGCCGCCCGCGACCAGGGTGTCGAGGACCTGGCGTTCGGGCTGGCGCAAGCGGGTCATGACGGGGACCGCGAGGTGTGTGAAGAGGGTCAGGTCCTCGCCCGACTGCGCGGCCCAGGACACCTTGCGGCGGTAGAGCTCCTCCGCGTCCCGGGCGACTTCCATGCGCTGTTCGCGGGTGCGCTCGCGGAAGGCCGCGACCGTCTCCGTCTCGGGGATCGCGCCGACGACGGTGATCTCCTCCCGGTCGACCGTGACCGAGAGGAGCGAGGTGTAGACGTCCACCGGCAGGTGCTCGGCGAACCAGGTGCGGAGCTGTTCGTTCTGCTCGGTTGTAATCATGTAATCAACGGTGCGTCCGGCCCGCCCTTGATCGCAAGTGGATCGGCGCGGGTCGGCGCGATGTTCGCTCTCAGCCCATCGACCGGTAGCGGTGGATCAGGGAGACCGCCATGGCTCCCTCGCCCACGCCCGAGGCGACGCGTTTGACCGAGTGGGCCCGTACGTCCCCCGCCGCGAAGACCCCGGGGACGCTGGTCTCCAGCGGGTACGGGGCGCGCTCCAGGCTCCATTCCGCCGGGAGCTCGCCGCCGTTGGAGATCAGGTCCGAGCCGGTGAGGAGGAAGCCGTACTCGTCCCGCTCCACCACCCCGGCCAGCCACTGCGTGTGCGGGCGGGCGCCGATGAAGGTGAACATGAAGCGGGCCGGGACCTCCTTGTCCTCGCCGGTCCCGGAGTCGTGCAGGGTCAGGCGTTCGAGGTGGTCCTCGCCGTGCAGGCGGACGACCGTCGTGTGCACCCGCACCTCGATGTTGGGGGTCCGGTCGATCTCGTCGATCAGGTAGCGGGACATGCTGTCGTCGAGCGAGGCCGCGCGGACCAGGATCGTGACCCGGGCGGCGTACTTGGCGAAGTGCACGGCCGCCTGGCCGGCCGAGTTGGCCCCGCCCACGATGAACACGTGCTGCGAGATGCACGCCGAGCTCTCCGTGGTCGCCGCGCCGTAGTAGAGCCCGGCGCCCTCGAAGCGGTCGGCGCCGGGGGCGTCCAGGCGGTTGTAGGCGACCCCGGTCGCCAGGAGCACCGTCTCGGCGCTGATCTCCGTACCGTCGGCCAGGGTCAGGATCTTCGCCGGGTCGTCGCGGGTCAGCGAGGTCACCTCCACCGGGTGCAGGATCTCGGCGCCGAAGCGGGAGGCCTGGATGGTGGCGCGGCGGGTCAGGTCGCCGCCCGAGAGGCCCGAGGGGAAGCCGAGGTAGTTCTCGATCAGGCTGGAGGTGCCGGCCTGGCCGCCCGGGGCGCGGGAGTCCAGCATGAGTGTCGACAGGCCCTCGGAGGCCGAGTACACCCCGGCCGCGAGGCCCGCCGGGCCCGCGCCGACGATGACGCACTCGTAGTGCGGGCGCGAGGCGGTGGTGGCCAGGCCCAGGCGCTGGGCGAGCTGGGTGTCCGTCGGCGCGGAGACCACCGAGCCGTCCGGGAAGCGGACCAGGGGCAGGGCGGCGTCGGGCTGGGCGGCGGCGATCACGGTCAGCGCCTCGGGGTCGCGCTCCACGTTGAGGAAGCGGAAGGGCTGGCCGTTGCGGGTGAAGAAGTCCCGGACGGCGTGGGTGCCGGGGGAGACCAGGTGGCCCGCGACGATGATCCCGTCGTACGCCGGGCGGTAGGTGGCGAGCCAGTCGGAGAGCAGGTCGTCCAGCACCGGGAAGAGCCGCTCGTGCGGGGGGTCCCAGGGCTTGAGCAGGTAGTAGTCCAGACGGACCCGGTTGATGGCGGTGATCGCCGCGTCCGTCTCGGCGTACGCGGTGAGCAGCACGCGGCGGGCGTCGGGGAAGCGGCTGACGGCCTCCAGCAGGAACTCGACCCCGGTGACGTCCGGCATCCGCTGGTCGACGAGGAAGAGCGCCGGGTCGTGGCCGCGCTCGTCGAGGGAGTCCAGGATCTTGAGCGCGTCGGCGGCCGAGGAGGCGCCGAGCACCCGGTAGCGGTCGCCGTACGCGCTGCGCAGGTCGCGGCGGACGGCGCGCAGCACCTGCGGGTCGTCGTCCACGGCCAGGATGACGGGCTTGCGGTTCTCCGCGCGCGCCGCGGCTTCGGCGCTCGCGGCGGGGGTGCTCGTGGCGGCGGTGCCCGTGGGCGCGGTGCCGGCGCTCTCCGGGGCCGCGCTCACGCCGGGTCCAGCATCAGCTTGTCGGCGTAGCACCAGGCCCAGTCCTCGCCGGGCTCGTGGGAGGCGGCGATGGGGTGGCCGGTGGTCCCGTAGTGCCGGGTGGCGTGACGGTTCTTCGAGGAATCGCAGCAGCCGACGTGTCCGCAGCTGAGGCACATCCGCAGGTGCACCCAGGCGTCACCGGAGACGAGGCACTCCTCGCAGCCCTCGGTGCCGGGTTTCACCGGACGTATCGACTCGATGTGGGTGCACAACAGGTCCATCGTCATCGTCCCCGTCCCTCTCTCGCGCTCCCGCGCTCTCGCGCATCGCGCCCGTGATTGCAGCGCGCCCGTGATTCCGGCGCGTCCAGACCATAAGACGGGGCCCCGGCGACGGTTCAGTGATTCGGACGAAGTCAGGTAGTCCTGAAGCTACTTCATGACCTCGCCGGACGACTTCCTGAGGTGCCCCCATGACCTGGGCGACTACCTCACGAAGTCGCACACCAGCGCTTTGACGGGAACCCCGGGCGCGGCCAGTGTGGGGGACGCCAACGACAACAGGCGGCGCCTGGAGGAATCCGTGAGCAGAAAGATTCTGGTCATTGTCTCCGAACACGGTTACTGGGCCGAGGAACTGATCGGCCCCGTATCCCAGTTCGACGAGAAGGGCTATGAAGTCGTATTCGCCACGCCGACCGGAAAGCGTGCCCACGCTCTCCCGCCGAGCCTCGACGCGAACTACATCGATCCTCCGCTGGGACGCTCGGTCACCACCGAGGAGAACGCCCGGCTGGGCCGGGAGTTCGAGCAGTCGAGCCGGCTCGACTCCCCCCTCGACATCGAAGCGTGGGCCCCCGAGCGCCCGTACACGAGCGACTCGGCCTATCTGCCCAAGCTGGAGCAGTACCACCGCGATCTGGACAAGCTGCAGGCCGACATCGCCGGCTTCGACGCGGTGCTCATCGTGGGCGGCAGCGGTCCGATCGTCGACCTCGCCAACAACGAGCGCGTGCACGCCCTGATCCTCGCCTTCAAGAACGCGGGCAAGGTCGTCGCCGCCGAGTGCTACGGCGTCGCCTGCCTGGCCTTCGCCCGGGACTGGGGCGACCGCCGCAGCATCATCTGGGGCAAGCACGTGACCGGCCACTGCAAGGAGTACGACTACAAGGACGGCACCGGATTCCTCGGTACCGATTTCAACATGGGGCCGCCGCCGTATCCGCTGGAGTACATCCTGCGCGATGCCACCGGGCCGCGCGGCGCGTACCACGGGAATTTCGGCCATCCCCTTTCGGTGATCGTCGACTTCCCCTTCGTGACCGGTCGTTCGACCCCGGATTCCTATCTCACGGGGCAGAAGATCGTGGAAGTCCTGGAGAACGGTCTCACCCGGTACGGCTGGTAATTGGCGGCAACTCCGGCACGACGGTACGCAAAGGAGGGGGAGTTCGATGAGTTCTGGAGCCACTCCCGGACGGGAAAGGCTGATCGACCAGTTCAAGGCCGACGGCCTGAACGTCATGTTCGGAAATCCGGGGACGGTGGAACAGGGATTCCTCGACGCGGTCGACGCGGCGGAGGACTTCCACTACGTCCTCGCCCTCCAGGAGACGGTGGCCGCCGGCATCGCCGACGGCTACGCCCGGGCCACCGGCGGGGCGGCGCTGCTCCAGCTCCACTCCGGGGTGGGGCTGGGCAACGGCATCGGCATGCTCTACCAGTCGCTGCGCGGCCACACCCCGCTCGTCGTGGTCGCCGGTGACGCCGGGGTGCGCTACGACGCCATGGACGCGCAGATGGCGTCCGACCTGGTGGCGATGGCGAAGCCGGTGACCAAGTACGCGACCCGGGTCACCGACCGGCACTCCGTGCTCCGCACGATCCGCCGGGCGGTGAAGATCGCCCTGACCCCGCCGCGCGGCCCGGTGTTCGTGGCGCTGCCGATGGACGTGCTGGACGAGCTCAACTCCGAGCTCGTGCTGCCCGCCACGGTGCCCCTCACGGACGTGGCGCCCTCGCCCGCCTCGGTGGGGCGGGCGGCCGAGCTGCTGGCCTCCGCCGAGCGGCCGGTCGTCCTCGTCGGGGACGGGGTCTCCCTCTCCGGGGCGCAGCGCGAACTCGTCGCCGTCGCCGAGCTGCTGGGCGCCGACGTGTACGAGGTCGACTCCTCGGAGGTGAACATCGCGGCCTCGCACCCGCTGCGCCGCGGTCAGACCGGCCACATGTTCGGCCCGCACAGCAAGGAGCTGATCGGCAACGCGGACGGGGTGCTGATCGTCGGCACCTACGTCTTCCCCGAGGTGTTCCCGGAGCTGGAGAGCCCCTTCCGGGCCGGCGCGCGGGTCGTGCACATCGACCTGAACGCCTACGAGATCGCCAAGAACCACCCGGTGGACCTCGGGCTCGCCGCCGATCCCCGGCAGGCGCTGCGCGCGCTGGCCGGCGTACTGGACCACGTGCTCACCCCCGCGCAGCGGGCGGCGGCGGCCGGGCGGCTGGACGCGCGGACCCGGGAGCGGGTGCGGGCGGACCAGGCCGAGCGGGAGGCCAAGGGCTCCGAAGAGGCAGCCGGTTCGCCGATGGCGGTCTTCCTGCGGACGCTGGCCGAGCGCACCGGCGGGGACCTGATCGTCTTCGACGAGGCGCTGACCACCTCTCCGCTGGTCACCCGGTACCTGCCGCCGGAGCGGCCGGGCGACTACCACCTCACCCGGGGCGGATCGCTGGGCGTGGGCTTCCCGGGCGCGGTCGGCGTGAAGCTGGCCCGGCCGGAGCGGCTCGTCGTCGGCTTCGCGGGCGACGGCGGCTCGATGTACACCTACCAGGCGCTGTGGACCGCGGCCCGGCACGGCATCGACGCCAAGTTCGTGGTCTGCAACAACCGCAAGTACCGGCTGCTGGACGACAACATCGCCCAGTACTGGCGGGAGCGGGAGATTCCGCAGCACGGTTTCCCGGGTTCCTTCGACCTCTCGCACCCCGAGATCGACTTCGCCGCTCTGGCCCGGTCGCTCGGGGCGGGCGGGATGCGGGTGGAGAAGCCCGACGAGGCGATCGCCGCGGTGGGCCGGATGCTCGCCCACCCCGGGCCGTTCCTCGTGGACATACAAATCTGACACCGCCACAGACAGGAGGAGACCGCATGCCCGCCGAGCGGCTGACCGAGGACGCGATCCGCGATTTCGCCGAGAAGTGGTACGTGGCCCTGGACCAGCACGTCCAGCCGGACCAGGTGCTGGCCCTGATCACCGAGGACCTGGAGTTCAAGGTCCCGGAGGACACCTTCCTCGGCCACCAGGGCTTCGGCCGCTGGTACGAGGCGGTCACCAACCGCTTCTTCGACGAGGTGCACACGGTCACCAAGGTGGAGCCCGTCATCGAGGGCGACCGGGCGATCGTCCGGGTCCTCGTCAACTGGCAGGCCAAGATCTGGGACCCGCCGGCCGCCCGCAGCGTGTGGCTCGGCTTCGACGCCGACCAGACCTGGACCGTGGTCACCGGCCCCGACGGGCCGCTGATCCGGCAGTACACCGTCAACGAACTGGCGCCCATGCCCGGTTCAGCCTCCCTCTGAGCGCCGAAGGAGAAGCGACGATGACCGAAGTGACACGGGAACGGGTCGAGGCGGCGTACCGCGCCCTCGGCTCCGGCGACCGGGCCAGGATCCTGGAGTACTACGCGGAGGACCTGCGCTGGCAGGTCCCCGGCAACCACCCGCTCGCCGGCTGGTACGAGAGCCTGGACGCCTTCCTGGAGCTGATGGGCCAGACCCACAAGCTCACGGGCGGCACCTTCCGCATGGACATCGAAGCGGTCCTCGTCGGCGAGGACTGCAGCGCGGACGTCTGCCGCAACGTCGCCGTGCGCGGCGGCGCCGACGAGTCGAGCAACTCCCCGTACGAGCGGATGGACTACCCGGTCTTCCACTTCATGCGCTGGCGCGACGGCCGGATCGTCGAGGGCCACGACGGTCTCTTCGGCGACACGGCCACCGCCTTCAGCCAGTTCTGGGCGCCCTTCGCCCCGGACGGAACCCGCAGGGACGGATAGGGGGATGAGCGCCATGGACGCGCGGCAGATCTTGCAGAAGTACTACGAGTACGCCAACGCCGGTGACTGGGACAGCTGGTGCGACCTGTTCGCCGAGGACCAGGTCATGGACGAGCAGCTCGCCGGCCACATCGAGGGCCTGGAGACGCTGCGGTCGATGATGAAGGGCATGGGGGCCATGTACCGGGTCTTCCGCAACGAGCCCGTGCACTTCCTCGTCGACGGGGAGAAGGCCGCGGCCGTCTCCCACCTGACCGCGGTCACCCCCACCGGGGCGGAGATCGAGGCCGAGGTCATGAACTTCTTCCGGATCGTGGACGGAAAGATCGCCTACATGGCGAACTACCACGACACGGTTCCCTTCCAGGTGCTCGGCCAGGGCTGAGGGGGCGCGCGATGGCCGTGGATGAGTACGACTACATCGTCGTGGGCTCCGGCACCGCCGGCAGCGTCCTGGCGAACCGGCTCTCCGAGGACCCGGACGTCACCGTCCTGGTCCTGGAGGCGGGGGCCGGCCGCATCCCTCCCGAGGTGGACGATCCGTCCTCCTGGTACAAGCTGCTCGGCGGACCCGTCGACTGGGGTTACACCAGCGTCCCGCAGCCCGGCCTGGACGGCCGCCGCACCTACGAACCGCGCGGCAAGGCCCCCGGGGGCAGCAGCAACCTCTACATCATGATGCACATCCGGGGCCACGCCTCGGACTTCGACAACTGGGCCTACCAGGGCGCGGCCGGCTGGGCGCACGAGGACGTCCTGCCCTACTTCTCGCTGCTGGAGGGCCAGGAGGACGCCACCGCGCCGACCACCGGCACCCGCGGGCCGCAGCGGATCACCCACGCCGGGCGACACGGCCCCAACCCGGTCTCCCGCGCCTTCATCGACGCCGCCGTCGAGCTCGGGCACGAGGAGATCGCCGACTTCAACACCGACGGGCCGCGGCGCGGACTCTTCGGCACCGGCTGGCACCACATCGACGTGGCGGACGGCCGCCGCCAGGGCGTCCTCGCCGCCTACCTGGAACCGGCGCTCGACCGCTCCAACCTGACCCTGCGCACCAGTGCGCAGAGCACCCGGCTGCTCTTCGACGGGGACACCTGCACGGGTGTGGAGTACGTCCAGCTCCAGGCCCCCGCTGAGATCCCCGGCCGGACCGTGCGCGACGGGCACAGCACCGCCCCCGAGCCCGGGCCGCACACCGTACGGGCCCGCCGGGAGGTGATCGTGGCCGCCGGGGCGATCGAATCGCCGAAGCTGCTGCTGCTCTCCGGGATCGGGCACCCCGAGCAGCTGCGCGAGCACGGCATCGGGACCGTCGCGGAGCTGCCCGGGGTCGGGGAGAACTTCCACAACCACGTACTGACCGGGCTGATGGCCGAGGTCACCCAGGAACTGCCGCCACCCGCACAGAACTTGTCGGAGAGCGCGCTGTTCCTCTCGTCCCGGCCCGGGCTGCCGGCGCCGGACCTGCAGATCGCCTTCGTTCACGTGCCCTTCGACGTGATCGTCGGTCAGGACCACCCGAACACGGTGTCCATCCTGCCCGGTGTCGTCCGGCCCGTCTCGCGGGGCTGGATCAAGCTGGCGAGCGCCGATCCGCTGGCCCACCCGCTGATCCACCCCAACTACCTGGGTGACCGCTGGGACCTGGAGCGGATGGTGCAGGGCGTCAAGACCGCCCGGGAGATCTTCGCGACCTCCGCCTTCTCGCCCTGGTACAAGCAGGAGCTCCAGCCCGGACCCGGCTACGTGTCCGACGAGGACCTGCGCACCTTCGTGAAGCAGAAGTCGGAGAGCTACCACCACCAGGCCGGCTCCTGCCGGATGGGCATCGACGACCTCTCCGTCGTCGACCCGGAACTGCGGGTGCACGGCGTACGGAACCTGCGCGTCGTCGACGCGAGCGTGATGCCCGCCGTCCCGTCGGGCAACTGCCACACCGCCATCGCGATGATCGCCGAGCGCGCGGCGGACTTCCTGAAGGGGGTGTCCCGTGCCTGATGTGGTCCTGCGCGAGGGTGCGTTGACCGGAACCCGGATCGCGGTCCTGGTCGAGAGCGACTTCTACGAGCCGGAGATCTTCTACTACGGCCACCGGTTCGCGGAGGAGGGCGCCGAGGTCGACTTCCTGACCCGGCTGTGGGGCAACGACTCCATCACCTTCTCCGGGCACGAGTACCGGGCGCCGTTCACCGCGACCCAGTCCCTGGAGGGGCTGAGCGACGAGGACCTGCGGCGCTACTCGGCGATCATCGTGCCCTCGGGCATGGTGGCCGACCGGCTGCGCTACACCGAGGACGTGGACGTGCTGGCCCCGGCGACGGAGCTGCTGCGCCGGGCCTTCGAGGAGCCGACGGTCCTCAAGGGGATCATCTGCCACGGCATGTGGCTGGCCGCCTCGATCCCGGACAAGGTGCGCGGCCGCAAGGTCGTCTGCCACAACAACCTCATCGGTGACGTCCGGAACATGGGCGGCGAGTACGTGGACGAGGACGTGGTCGTCGACGGCGACCTGGTCACCGGCCGCACCGGGGCCCACCACCACCTGTTCGCCCGCCGGATCATCGAGCTGATCGCCGCCGACCGGGGCACGCGGGCCAAGGGGGACCAGAGCCGCCGGGGCACCGGCTGATGGCCCCGATGGTCTGGTCGCACGTGGGCCTGAACTGCGCCGACCAGAAGACCACCGAGGACTTCTACACCCGGTACTTCGGCTTCACCCGGGCCCGGGTGGTCGACCTCGGAGACGCACAGATCATCTTCCTCCGCCAGGGGGACGTGTACCTGGAGCTCTTCGCGGCGGGCACCGAGCCGGCCGAGACGGCCCAGCACGACGGGCCGGCGGCACCGGGCCGGATGCGCCACCTGGCCTTCCAGACCGACAGCGTGGACGGCTTCCTGGCCACGCTCGGCGAAGCGGCCGAAGTGACCCTGGGGCCACTGGACTTCGACGATTTCATCTGCGGCTGGCGGACCGTGTGGGTCCGCGATCCCGACGGGGTGATCGTCGAAGTCAGCCAGGGATTCGAGGACGAACACGGTCAACACGACAAGGACGGTGCATGACATGGCGGACGCCGTGAGCTTCTCCTTCTCCGACACGATCGCCGGCTACGTCGGCCGCTTCGACTCCGGAACCCGGCTGCTGAGGCTGAAGACCTCGGACGGCCGCGAGTTCGACGTCTCCCTGGCCGGGGACCCCAGCGCCGAGCTGGTCCGCAACCTGGACGAGCCGTACATCGACGCCTCCGGGCACATCGACGAGATGCTCTCGCCGGGACGGTTCCTCTACGTCTACGGGGTGCACTACCCCGAGCAGGGCGGCCGCTTCGAGGCCAAGCGCCTGGTGTTCCTGGGCCGCGGGGCCGAGGACTACCGCTTCGAGGAGCCCAGCTGGTGGATCAAGCAGATCGAGTCGCTGGCCGACTTCTACAAGCGGGCGCAGTTCGGCGACGGGCCGGTGGACTTCACCGAGTACCGCACCGAGGTCCGGCTCGGCGGTGACAAGACCGCCAGTCATGTCCAGGAGACCGACACGATCTCCCGCCTGGTCTACGGCATGGCCTCGGCCTACCTGCTGACCGGCAAGGACGAGTACCTGGAGGTCGCCGAGCGCGGCACCGAGTACCTGCGCAAGCACATGCGCGTCGTGGACAGCGAGGAGGACGTGGTCTTCTGGTACCACGGCATCAGCGTCGACGGGGACAGCGAACGCAAACTGTTCACCTCGGAGTTCTCCGACGACTACGACGCGATCCCGATGTACGAGCAGATCTACGCGCTGGCCGGCCCGATCCAGACCTACCGGGTCACCGGCGACATCCGGATCAAGAACGACGCGGACGCCACGATCCGGCTGTTCGACAAGTTCTTCAAGGACCCGGAGCAGGGCGGCTACTACTCGCACATCGACCCGATCCTCTTCAGCGCCGACCACGAGTCCCTCGGGGAGAACGCGGAGCGCAAGAACTGGAACTCGGTCGGCGACCACGCGCCCGCGTACCTGATCAACCTGTACCTGGCGACCGGCGAGCAGAGCTACGCCGACTTCCTCGAGTACACCTTCGACACGATCGCGGACAAGTTCCCGGACTACAAGAACAGCCCCTTCGTCCAGGAGCGCTTCTTCCGCGACTGGTCCCACGACACCGCGCACAGCTGGCAGCAGAACCGCGCGGTCGTCGGCCACAACCTCAAGATCGCCTGGAACCTGATGCGGATGAACTCGCTGAAGGCCAAGCCGGCCTACGAGGAGCTCGCCCGCAAGATCGGCGAGATCATGCCGGCCGTCGGCAGCGACGTGCAGCGCGGAGGCTGGTACGACGTGGTCGAGCGCGTCAAGTCCGGGGACGAGGAGGCGTATCGTTTCGCCTGGCACGACCGCAAGGCCTGGTGGCAGCAGGAGCAGGCGATCCTCGCCTACCTCATCCTGAACGGCACCGTCGGCGGTGACGGCTTCCTGCGCGAGGCCCGGCAGGCGGAGGCCTTCTACAACACCTTCTTCCTCGACCACGACGAGGGTGCCGTCTACTTCAACGTCCTCGCGAGCGGGACCCCGTACCTGCTCGGGACCGAGCGGCTCAAGGGCAGCCACTCGATGTCCATGTACCACTCGGCGGAGCTCTGCTACCTGTCCGCCGTCTACAACAACCTGCTCATCAACGGCCGGGAGATGGACTTCCACTTCCAGCCCGACCCGACGAACCTGCCCGACCGCGTGCTGCGCGTCTCGCCCGACCTGCTCCCCGCCGGCTCGGTGCGGATCGCGTCCGTCGAGATCGACGAGAAGCCGTACACGGACTTCGACGCCGACGGACTCACCGTCCGGCTGCCCGACGTCCAGGGCCGGGTCAAGGTCAAGGTCCGGCTGCGCCCGACCGCCCAGTAGCGCTCAACGGGGGCGCCCCACTCAGAGGGGAATGCAATGACCCTGAACGTGAAGGAACGCCGCAACAAGGCGGGCACCGTACTCGTCGCCATCGGCGAGATCAACAGTGAGACCTCCGGATCGCTGCTGCAGACGCTGCTGCCGCTGGTCCGCGAGGGCCGGCCGCTGCGCATCGACCTGACGGCCGTCACCTACGTCTCCAGCGCCGGGCTGCGCACCCTGCTCGTCGTCTACCGCGAGGCCCAGCACGCCGGGGTCGCCGTCACCCTCTACGGGGTGAGCGAGGAAGTCCGGTTCGTCATGTCGGCCACCGGCTTCCTCGACTTCTTCTCCACGGGCGAGGCCGAGGCGGCCGCCGCCAAGACGGCCGCCAAGGCCGCCGCGAAGCCAGTCGCCAGGGCCGCGCGATGAGCGAGTCGTCGTCCGAACAGGTGCTGCGCGTCGACGCGTACCCGACCCACGAGGTGGGCGGGTACCGCGTCCGCGCCGGCAAACCGTTCCCCTTCGGGGCCAACGTGGTCCCCGGCGGGGTCAGCTTCTCCGTCTTCTCCGACCAGGCCACCTCCATGACCCTGGTCATCTACAAGCGCGGAGAGCCCGAGCCGATGGCCGAACTGGAGTTCCCCCAGGAATTCCGCACCGGCAGCGTCTTCGCCATGACGGTCTTCGGCCTCGATCACGAGAACATCGAGTACGGGTACCGGGCCGACGGACCGTACGACCCCGTCACCGGCCACCGCTTCGACGCCCGCCAGGTGCTCTCGGACCCCTACGCCCGGCTGATCGCGGGCCGTGACGTGTGGGGCGTCGAGCCGGACCGCAGCCGCGGCTACCAGTACCGCTCCCGCGTCTGCCTCCAGGACTTCGACTGGGGCGACGACACCCCGCTGGGCATCCCCGCCGAGGACCTCGTGGTGTACGAGACCCACGTGCGCGGCTTCACCCGGCACCCCTCCTCGCAGGTCACGGCCCCCGGCACCTTCGCGGGGCTGCGGGAGAAGATCCCGTACCTGAAGGAACTCGGGATCAACTGCATCGAACTGCTGCCGGTGTTCGAGTTCGACGAGAGCGACAACCCGCGGCACAACCCGGAGACGGGCGAGCAGCTCTTCGACTACTGGGGCTACAACACCGTCTCCTTCTTCGCCCCCAAGGCCGGCTACGCGGCCACCGGACGCTACGGCATGCAGGGCGACGAGTTCCGCACCCTGATCAAGGACCTGCACGCGGCCGGCATCGAGGTCATCCTCGACGTGGTCTTCAACCACACGGCGGAGGGCAACGAGCAGGGCCCCACCATCTCCTTCAAGGGGCTCGACAACGCCACGTACTACATGCTCACGCCCGAGGGGTACTACTTCAACTTCAGCGGCACCGGCAACACCGTCAACTGCAACCACCCCGTCGTGCGCAACTTCGTCCTCGACTGCCTGCGCCACTGGGTCGCCGACTATCACATCGACGGGTTCCGCTTCGACCTCGCGGCCATCCTCGGCCGCTCCGCGGACGGCACTCCGCTGCCCAACCCGCCGCTGTTGGAACTGCTCGCCTACGACCCGGTCCTGCGGCACACCAAGCTCATCGCCGAGGCCTGGGACGCCGGCGGCCTCTACGAGGTCGGCAACTTCCCGGCGTACGGCCGCTGGGCGGAGTGGAACGGCAAGTACCGCGACACCGTACGCAGCTTCCTCAAGGGCGACCCCGGGATCACCGGGGAACTCGCCACCCGCGTCGCGGGATCGCCCGACCTCTACTCCACCCGCGGGACCTCGGCGTCGGTCAACTTCCTGACCGCGCACGACGGTTTCAGCCTGGCCGACCTGGTCTCGTACAACGACAAGCACAACGATGCCAACGGTGAGGGCAACAACGACGGCGGCAACGACAACGCCAGCTGGAACTGCGGGGCCGAGGGACCGACCGACGATCCCGAGGTCAACGCGCTGCGGCTGCGCCAGATGAAGAACGCCCTGGCCATCCTCTTCACCAGTCAGGGCATCCCGATGCTGCTGTCCGGCGACGAGGTGGCGCGCACCCAGCAGGGCAACAACAACACGTACTGCCAGGACAACGAACTGTCCTGGTTCGACTGGAGCCAGGTCGACGAGAACTCCGAACTGCTTCGGTTCACGCGGGAGATGATCGCCTTCCGCAAGCACCACCGCGAACTGCGCTCCACCTCCCACCCCACCGGACAGCTCCGCGACAGCCTCGGGCTGCCCGACATCAGCTGGCACGGGGAGCGGGCCTGGCAGCCCGACTGGTCGGCGGAGAGCCGACTGCTCGCGGTGGCCCGCTGCGGCACCGGTGACGACGACGTGGTGTACGCGGCCATGAACTCCCACTGGGAGGCGCACGACCTGGAACTGCCCGCCCTCCCGGGCGGCCGCAGCTGGCACCTCTTCGCGGACACCGGGGCCGAGGCCCCGTACGACATCCGCACCCCCGGCGCCGAAGTCGAACTGGAGAACGCCGGCAAGTACCTGATCGGTCCGCGCTCCGTCGTGATCCTGGTCGGCCGCACGCCCGACGCCGATCTCTAGCCCACGCACCGAAGGAGACCTGACATGCCGCTTTCCGTGTCCCTGAGCATCGAGGGCGACACCACCGTGATCGAGCTGGACGGCGAACTGGACGCCAAGACCGCGCCGGACTTCCACCAGACCATCGAGAAGGCCGCCGGCCACGGCACTAGCACCGTCGAGATCCGCATGGCCGGGGTCGGCTACATGGCCAGCGCCGGACTGCGCTCCCTGGTCTTCGCCCAGCAGAAGGTGGGGGAGCACGTCACCATCAAGGTGGTCGGCGCCATCGAGCCCGTCGCCCGGACCATCCGGACGGCCGGGCTCGACCGCAGCATCGTGCTCTCCGACGACTGAGTCCGATGGACGAGGCGGTCACGACGGAAAGGATGTCCGCCGAGCTGGAAGTGCCCGCCACCCTGGGGGCACTGGGCGACATCGCCGCGCTCGTCCGGCGGCTGGCCGGGAGCGCGGGCCTGGGCAAGGGCGCCTCGTACCGGATCCGGCTGGCCGTGGACGAGCTGGCCACCAACATCGTGATGCACGGGTACCGGGGCGGCGACGGACGGATCACCGTCCGGGGCCGCTCCGGGCCGGGCCGGGTACGGATCCGCATCGAGGACCACGCCCCGGCCTTCGACCCCGTTCAGGGGAGACTGCCGCCCGAACCGCACACCGCTCCCGAGCGGCGCCGGATCGGCGGACTCGGCATCCACCTCGCACTGACCAGCGTGGACGAGTTCGACTACGTACGCAGGGACGGCCGCAACATCAGCACGCTGACTGTGATGGCTGAGGGGACGGACCCATGCCCTCCACTACCGTGATCATCCTCGACCAGTACCCGCCACCTCCCCTCGAACTCCTCGGAGCGCTGGAGGAGATGGGTGCGGAACTCGTCCCGCGTACGCTGGCCGAACTGCTGGCCGGCCCACTGGAGGAGCTGCCCGAAGCGGACGTGCTGCTCGCCCCGGCCCAGGCCGACGGGGAGTCCGTGCGGACCGTCGTACGCCGACTGCGCCGCTGGGGCGGTGCCCCCATCGTGGTCGTCTGGACCGTGACGGAGTTCGCCGCCCTGGAGGAACATGTCCGGATCGGCCACGACTACCTCGTACCCCCCTTCCTGCCCGCCCTCGTCGGGGCCCGGCTGCACAGCTGCTCGGAGCGCGCCGGACTCGGCCGCACCCTGCGCGAAGCCGACGCCCGCGCCGAACTGATGGGCTATGAGAAGGAGTTGGAGATCGGCCGGGAGATCCAGGCCGGCTTCCTGCCGGAATCGCTGCCGGTCCCGGAGGGCTGGGAGATCGACGTGTGCTTCCGGCCCGCCCGGCAGGTCGCCGGGGACTTCTACGACGTCTTCGAGCTCTCCCGCGGCAGGCGCCTGGCCTTCGTCGTCGCCGACGTCTGTGACAAGGGGGTCGGAGCCGCGCTCTTCATGGCGCTCATCCGTTCCCTGCTGCGGCACACCGCCGAGAACAGCGGCCTCCAGCACCTGGTGGCCGCCGGCCGCACCGGCAACAGCCGGCGCATCCCGGTGGTGGGTGCCACCCCGCTCCTCAACGCGGTCACCGCCACCAACGGCTACCTGACCCGCAACCACCTGCGGCAGGGCTATTTCGCCACCCTCTTCTTCGGGGTGCTCGACCCGCTCACCGGATCCCTCGTCTACATCAACGGCGGCCACAACCCGCCGCTGCTGCTGGACGCGGACGGTGGCGAGCCCCGCGCGCTGGAGGTCACGGGCCCCGCCGTCGGAGTACTTCCGGACTGTGTGTACACGCTTGGCTACGCCCAGTTGGACCCGGGTGACACGCTCTTCGTGTTCACCGACGGAGTGCCCGAGGCGCGCTGCCCCAGCGGCGGTTTCCTCGGCGACGAGCGGATGCTGCAGCTGCTGTCCGGCCCCCCGGTCAGCGGCAGGGAGGTGGTCGACCGGATGGACACCGCGGTACGCGAACACACCGGAACAGCCGAACAGCACGACGACGTCACCATGCTGGCCCTGCACCGGCCACGCGCGGCGCGGGGGCCGCACGCGGGCGGGGCCGATCGCCAGGTCGTCGCCTGATGACCCGGACCATCGTGGTGCACTCGTACCGCGGCGGTACCGGAAAGTCCTCGGTACTGGCGAACCTGGCCCTGCTCCTGGCGGGCGAGGGGCGCCGGGTGGGGGTGATCGACACGGACATCCAGTCGCCCACCCTGGACCTGCTCTTCCGGCTCCGCCCCGGCCCGTCCCTGGCCGACTACCTGCTCGGCCGGTGCGAGATCGAGGCCGCCGCCCAGGAGGTCGCCACGAGCTGCGGCCGCAGCCTGTACGTCGTACCGGCGCGGACCGGGACGGCGGCGCTGCGGGAACTCATGACCACCGGCTACGACGTGGGGCTGCTGCCCGAGGGCTTCGACCGGCTGGCCGTGACCCACTCCCTGGACGTCCTGCTGCTCGACACCCACGCCGGGCTCAACAACGAGTCGGTCACCGCGATGGCGAGCGCCGACGTCCTGCTGATCATGGCCCGGGCCGACCGGGTCGACCTCCTCGGCGTCGAGGAGACCATCGCCCTGACCGGCCGGCTCGCCTGCCGGCGGACCCTGGTGATGAGCATGGCGCCCGAGGGCATCGACCGGGAGGCCGCCCGGCGGCGGGCCGAGGAGGTCTACCGTACGCCGTTGGCCGGAATCCTTCCCTATGTTCCGGAAATGGCCGCGCTCTACGGGGAACGCATATTCTCCGAAGCCCATCCCGACCATCCCCTGGTCGGTGAATTCCGCACCATCATCTCGGCGTTGGACGCACGTGACGAAGTATCGCGGGCCTGGCGCCTCCCCCTTACGCCCCTAGCGGGGGGCGTGTTGAATCGGCAGCGAATCCAGACAGACCAAGGAGAAGAGTCATGAAGATTCTCGTCGTCATGACGGCCAAGGCCACGCTTCATCTGCTGGACGGGGAACAACACCCCTCGGGTTTCTGGGCCGAGGAATTCGCCGTTCCCTACACCCTCTTCAAGAACGCGGGCCACACCGTGGACGTGGCGACGATCGCGGGCCGGACCCCGACGGTCGACGCGACCAGCATCGATCCCCAGTTCCTCCGGTGGGTCCGCCCCCAGGGCTCCGCGGACACGGACACGGCCAGTGCCCTGGAGTACAGCCGCGTCATAGAGAACACCCCGCAGCTGAGAAACCCGATCGCCCTGGAGGCCCTGGGCGAGAAGGACATCGCCGACTACGACGGCATCTACATCAGCGGTGGCCACGGGGCCATCGGTGACCTGCCCAAGTCCGACGAGCTCGCGCAGATCCTGCGCTGGGCCATCGCCCAGGACAAGCCCCTGGCCACGGTCTGCCACGGGCACACCGCCCTGCTGGCCCTGCGCGACGGCGAGGGCCAGTGGCCCTTCGCGGGCTACCGGATGACCGCCTTCTCGCACAGCGAGGAGCTGGTCACCAACATGGCCGGCCGGCTCCCGCTGATCCTGGAGGCCGAACTCACCCGGCTCGGCGCCCGCTACGAGAAGGCCGACGCGATCTGGGACTCGCACGTGGTGGTGGACCGCAAGCTCACCACCGGCCAGAACCCCTACTCCTCCAAGGCCCTCGCGGAGACGTTCTTACGTCAGCTCGCGCAGGGCTAGCCGTAGGGGGTGTCCTGCCCCCTGGCGCTCCGCCCCTCGCACCCGAAACCGGAAGGCAGCCACAGCCATGCCCCAGCGCGCGCTCAGCGACCAGCCTTTGGCCAACCCGGGGAAACTGTTCATCGGCGGCGCCTGGGTCCCGGCCCAGGACCACCGCACCGAACCGGACATCAGCCCCGTGGACGGCCAGGAGATCGTGCCGGTGGCCCAGGCCGCCGCCGCCGACGCGGACGCGGCCGTGGCCGCCGCCCGCACGGCGTACGAGGAAGGCCCCTGGAGCAGACTCTCCGCCCAGGAACGCGCGCTGCGGCTGAACCGGGTCGGGGAGCTCATCGAGCGCGACCTGGAGGAGATCGCCCTGCTGGAGACGGTGGACATGGGGAAACCGTTCGCCTTCTCCTCCACGGTCGATGCCCCCATGGCCGCCCAGCTCATGCACTACTACGCCGGCGCCGTGACCCGGGTGGACGGCTCCTCCCGGGCCCCGGCCGGCGGGCAGCTGGCGTACACCCTGCGCGAACCGCTGGGCGTGGTCTGCGCCATCACCCCCTTCAACTTCCCGCTGCTCCTGTCGATGACGAAGATCGCCCCGGCCCTCGCGGCCGGGAACACGGTGGTCCACAAGCCCTCGCCCGCCACCCCGCTCACCGCCCTGAAGATCGCCGAGCTGTTCCAGGAGGCGGAGATTCCGGACGGGGTGCTGAACGTCATCACCGGTCCGGGCGTGGAACTGGGCGAGACCCTCACCGGGCACCCCGGCATCGACAAGATCGCCTTCACCGGGTCCACCTCCGTGGGCCAGTCGATCATCCGCAAGGCGGCCGGCACCCTGAAGAAGGTGACGATGGAGCTCGGCGGCAAGTCCGCCAACATCGTCTTCGCCGACGCAGACCTCGACGCCGCCGAGGAACTGGCCTTCTTCGGCATCTACTACAACAAGGGCGAGATCTGCACCGCCGGCTCCCGGCTGCTGCTGCACCGCCCGATCCACGACGAGATGGTCGAACGGCTCGTGGCCCGCGCGGCCGCCCTGCGGCCCGGGGACCCGCGCGACCCGGCCACCCTCTTCGGGCCGCTCGCCCACCGCGGCCAGTTCGACAAGGTCAGCTCGTACATCGAGGTCGGCGAGAAGGAAGGCGCCGTCCTGCGCGTCGGCGGCACCGGCTGGACCCCCGAAGGGGCCTCCTCCGACGGCCTGTACTTCCTGCCGACCATCTTCACCGGCGTCGACAACTCCATGCGGATCGCCCAGGAGGAGATCTTCGGACCCGTCCTGTCGATCATCCCCTTCGACACCGAGGAGGACGCCGTGCGCATCGCCAACGACAGCGCGTACGGCCTCGCCGCCGGGGTCCACACCAAGGACCTGCGCCGCGCCCACCGGGTCGCCTCGCAGATCAAGGCCGGCACGGTCTGGGTCAATTGCTACAACCAGTACGACCCGTCGGTGCCCTACGGCGGCTACAAGGCCTCCGGCTACGGGCGCGAGTGCGGCCCCGAGTCCCTGGAGAGCTACACCCAGACCAAGTCGGTCTGGATCGGAATGGACTGACCTCACCGCTCGCACGCAGACCACCGGAGGAGCCCTCATGCGGATCGGCATCGTCGGAACGGGCCGGATCGGATCGACCCTGGCCAGGATCCTCGTGGCGGCGGACCACCAGGTCGTGCTCGCCAACGCACGGGGCCCGCGGAGCCTCGCGGACCTGCTGGCCGAACTGGGCCCCGCGGCCTCGGCGGCGTACCCCGCCGAGGCCGCGGCCCGGTCCGAAGTCCTCGTCCTGATGGTGCCGTTCGACAGCGTCCAGGGGCTGCTGCCCCAGGACGCCGTACGGGACACCGTGCTGGTGGACGCGACCAACGCGTTCGACGGCCCGGGCAATGCCCGGGACCTGGGCGGCCGGGGATCCAGCGAACTCGTCGCCGAATGGTATCCGGGGACCCGGATCGTCAAATCCCTGAACACCATGCACTTCGAGACGCTCGCCGTCGCCGGCACCGCGCAGGGCCCGCGTCTGGCCCATTTCACGGCGGGCGACGACGGGAAAGCCAAGGAAATAGTCGCGGGAATCATCACGGATCTCGGATTCGCTCCCGTGGACACCGGTCCGCTGCACTCCGGAGGAATTCTCCAGCAGCCCGGCGGGCCCCTCTTCAACCGGCCGCTCACGGAAGCGCAGGCGCTGGCATGGACCTCTCACTGAACGTCAACGGAAGACCCGAGCAGTTCTCGGCGCAGCCGAACGAACTGCTCGTCGAACGGCTCCGCGACGGCCTCGGGCTGACCGGCACCAAGGTCGGCTGCGACACCGGCCAGTGCGGAACCTGCGTCGTCCGGCTCGACGGCCGTTCCGTCAAGAGCTGCCTGATCCTCACCGCGGCGGCCGCCGGCTCCGCGGTGACCACCATCGAAGGGGTCACCACCCCCGGCGGTGAACTCACCGGCCTCCAGGAGGCCCTGCGCGAGGAACACGGCACCCAGTGCGGCTTCTGCACTCCCGGGATGGTCATGGCCCTGGGTGAACTGGTCGACAACACCACCGACCGCGAGCCGCCCACCGAGCCCGAGATCCGCGAGTGGCTCACCGGCAACCTGTGCCGCTGCACGGGCTACCACAGCGTCGTACGGGGAGTGCAGCGCGCCTGCTCCGCGGCCCGCGCGCAGGCGCCCGTGGAGCAGGGCACCGCGCAGCCGGCCACCGCCGCCGCGTCCGGACAGGAGGGGTGAGGGAGATGACCGCAGTCACGGGGGAGACCCCGCTCCAGGCGCCGATCCAGGGCAACGGCCTGCTCGGACAGCCACTGGACAGCCGTGAGGACCCGCAGCTCCTGCGCGGCGAGGCCACGTACGTGGGAGACATCGACCTGCCGGGCACCGCCCACATGGCGATCCTCGGCAGCCCCGTGGCCCACGCGAAGATCCTCTCCATCGACGCCAAGGCCGCCGAGCAGCTGCCGGGCGTACTGAAGGTGGCCACCGCGGCCGACTTCACCGACGTCATGCCGCTGCCCTGCATCTGGATACCCGGCGGGGTCGAGAGCCACTTCCCGCCCCACCCCTACGGACTTCCCGGCTCCCGCCCAGTGCTGTCCGGCGACACCGTGCGCCACGTCGGCGACGCCATCGCCGTGGTCGTCGCCGAGACCCCGCGCCAGGCCGCCGCGGCGCTCGCCGCCATCTCCGTCGAGTACGAGCCGCTGCCCGTGGTGACCCGCGCCGACGAGGCCCTCGCCGAAGGCGCCCCGCAGCTCCACGAGGCCGTGCCCGGCAACCTGAACGCGTACTGGACCTGCGGCGACAAGGACCGCACCGACGCGGCCATCGCCGAGGCGGAGGTCACGGTAGAGCTCGATCTCGTCAACCAGCGCACCATCAACAGCCCCATCGAGCCGCGCGGCGCGGTCGGCGACTACAACGCCGCCACCGGCGAGTACACGCTGTACGCCTCCACCCAGGGCCCGCACAACCACCGCTTCCTGCTCTCCGCCCTGGTCCTCGGCATCCCCTTCAACAAGCTCCGCGTCGTCGCCCCGACCGTCGGCGGCAGCTTCGGCACCAAGGGGTACCTGTACCCCGACATGGCGCTGGTCCTGCTGCTCTCCAAGGCGCTCGGCCGGCCCGTGAAATGGGTCGACACCCGCACCGGGCTGATGAACTCCACCGTCCAGGGCCGCGACCACCGCCAGCACGTCACCCTGGCCGGCACCCGCGACGGCCGGATCACCGCCGTGCGCTGCACGAGCTACGCCAACCTCGGCGCCTACCCCTCCACCATCGGCCCCGGCGTCGCCACCGCCCTGATGGGCCGCTCCATCAGCGGCATGTACGACATCGACGCCGCGTTCTGCGAGGTCTACGTCGCCTTCACCAACACCGTCCCGCTCGGCGCCCAGCGCGGCAGCGGGCGCGCCGAGGCCGCGTTCCTGATGGAGCGGCTCGTGGACCGCTACGCCTCCGAGATCGGCATGGACCCGGCGGCGGTGCGCCGCAGGAACCTGGTGCCGAAGGAGAAGTTCCCGTACGACAACGGCCTCGGCTGGACCTACGACTCGGGCGACTACCAACTCAACTTCGACCGGGCCATCGAGCTCTCCGGCTACGCCGACATGCCCGCCCGCAAGACCGAGGCCCGCACCCGCGGCAAGCGGCTCGGCGTCGGCATCGCCTCCTACGTGGCGATCTGCGGGGTCGGCCCCTCCACCCGGATGTCCAAGGAGGGCATGCTCGGCGGTACCTGGGAGAGCGCGAACATCCGCGTCCACCCGACCGGCGAGGTCACCGTCACCGTCGGCTCCGCCTCCACCGGCCAGAGCCACGGCACCGTCTTCGCGCAGGTCGCCGCAGACGAGCTCGGCATCGACCCGGCGACGGTCCAGGTGTACGAGGGGGACACGCTCAAGGCCCCGTACGGCCAGGGGACTTACGGCTCGCGCTCCTACAGCATGGCGGCGCCCGCCATCGCCCTGACCGCCCGGAAGCTCAAGGCCAAGCTGGTCAAGGCCGGAGCCGTCTTCCTCGGCGTCCCCGAGGACAAGGTCGTCTACGCGGACGGCAAGGTCTTCGAAGCGGGCAACGAGGAGAACACCAAGACCTTCGCCGAGCTGGCGATGGCCATGTGGTACGGCTGGGGGCTCCCGCCCGAGATCGAGCCCGCCCTCGACGAGACCACCCACTTCGACCCACCGGACTTCAACTACCCCTTCGGGACGCACGTGGCGGTCGTCGAGATCGACGAACTGACCGGCGAGACCGAGGTGGTGGCCTATACCGCCGTCGACGACGCCGGGAACATCGGCAACCCGAAGATCGTCCTCGGCCAGATCGAGGGCAGCATCCTGCACGGCCTCGGCCAGGCCCTCATGGAGCACGCCGAGTACGACCCGGACGGGCAGCTCGTCAGCCGCGACCTGGGCCACTACGCGCTGCCACGCGCCATCGACGCCCCCTTCTTCACCCTCGACAAGACCACCACGCCCACCCCGCACAACCCGCTGGGAGCCAAGGGCGCCGGCGAGATCGCCACCGTGCCGCCCGCCGCGGCCGTGGTCAACGCCGTCGTCGACGCCCTGTCCGACCTGGGCGTGCAGCACATCGACATGCCCGTCACCCCGGAAAAGGTCTGGCGCCGCCTGAGAGGGGAAGCCCAGTGATCCTCACGGAGTTCGACTACGTACGCCCCGTCGGCCTCGACGAGGCGCTGACCCTGCTCGCCGGCCGTCCCGGTGCCCGGGTGCTGGCCGGCGGGCAGAGCCTGCTGCCCGGCCTGCGCACGGGGGAGGAGCGGGCCTCCCTCCTCGTCGACCTGCGCCGGATGGAAGAGCTCCGGGGGATCGAGCCGGTACCCGGGGGGCTCCGGATCGGGGCGCTGACCACCCTGGCCGAGCTGGCCGCGGATCCCCTGGTGCTGGCCGGGGCGCCGGAGATCGCCGCCGCGGCCCGCGCCAACGGCGACCCCCAGGTCCGCAACCTCGGCACCGCCGGGGGCAACCTCGCCGCCACCGGCCGGGCCACCGACCTGCCCGTCGCCGCCATCGCCGCCGGCGCCACGGCCGAACTGGCCGGCCCCGGCGGGGTGTCGGTGATCACCGCCGAGGAGCTGGCCGCCTCCGGGGTTCCGGCGGGCACCGTCATCACCGCCCTGCTCGTCCCGGTGGTCGCGGGCGGCGCCGCCGCCTTCGAGAAGACCGCCGACCGGGCGACCCGCTACCCGGTCTGCGCCGTCGCCGTACGGATCACCCCCGACGGGCCGCGCATCGCGGTCACCGGGGCCACCGCCCGCGCGGTGCGGCTGCGCGGGGTCGAGGAACGGATCGGCGGAGGCCCGTACGGCACGCAGAACGTGCTCGCGGCCTTCCGCGCCGAACCCCGGGAGCTGTTCGTCCCGGGGCGCGGCACCTCGGCCGAGTACCTCGGCCACCTCGCGGGCGTACTCACCGCCCGCGCGCTCACGAGGGCCGTGCAGGCACCCGCCTGACCGCCCACCACGGGGGAGTTGAAGCAGTGGAACCGTTGCCCACGACAGCACGGACCGCGCCGTCCGCGACCACCACGGGGGTCACCTTGCGTCCAGCCGCCGGCGCCGCAGGCGCACCGAGAAGCTCCGGCTTCTGGGTGGTGGGCGCGGTCCTCGTCCTGCTGATGCTCTCCTCCTCCGTCCCCTCCGCCCTCTACGTCCTCTACCAGCAGGAGTGGGGCCTGTCCTCCGGCATGATCACGGTGGTCTTCGCCCTGTACGCCGTCACCGTGCTCGCCGGACTCCTGCTGTTCGGCTCGCTGTCCGACACCCTCGGCCGGCGGCCCGTACTCGCGGCCGGGCTGGTCCTGGCGATCGTCGCCATGGGCCTGTTCGCCGCGGCCCAGGGGCTCGGCCTGCTGCTCGCCGCCCGCGCCGTGCAGGGGCTGGCGGTGGGCCTGGCCGCCGGGGCCATGGGCGCCGCCCTGCTGGAACTGGCCCCGCGTTCGCGGCCCGCGCTCGGCGCCCAGGTCAACAGCGCCGGCCCGACGGTGGGCATCGGCCTCGGCGGCATCGGGGCCGGGCTGCTGGTGCAGTACGCACCCGCTCCGACCGTGCTGACCTACCTCCTGCTCGTCGGGGCCTTCGCCGTCTCCCTGGTCGGGGTGGCCCGGATGGCGGAGAGCGCGCCGGGGCGGGCGGCGGGCCGGGCGGCCGGCGGCCGCTTCAAACTGGCCCCGCACCGGATCCACATCCCCGCCGCGGCGCGCGGCCGCTTCGCCGTGCTGATCCTGACCATCGTGGCCGTCTGGTCGGTCGGAGGGTTCTACCTCTCGCTCGGCCCGCACCTGGCCCTGTCCCTGCTCCAGAGCACCAACTACCTCGTCGGCGGAGCCACCGTGGCCCTCCTCGCCGGAGCCGCCACCGCCGCCCAGCTCCTGCTGGGCCGCACCGAGGCCCTGCGCACCGCCGTCCTCGGCCTGCTCGGGCTGCTGGGCGGACTGGCCCTGGTGCTCCTCGCGCTCGGGCTCGGCTCCGCCCCCGTGTTCCTCGTGGCCACCGCGGTGCTCGGAGCCGGCTGGGGCGCCGCCTTCCTCGGCTCCTTCCGCGCCCTGAGCGCGCTGGCCGAGCCGGCGCACCGGGGCGAACTGACCGCCGCCGTCTACGTGTTCGCGTACCTCGCGATGAGCGTGCCGGCGGTGCTGGCCGGACTGCTCACCAACATCCACGGACTGCACCGCACCTCGGTCGGCTTCATGGCCACCGTCGCCGCGGTGTGCGCCCTGGCCCTGCTGGCCACCCTGCGGCTGGCGGCCCGCAACAGGACGGAAGGGAGCACCGCATGACCGGGGCCCCGGGCACCGCCGCGCTGCGCACCGCCCTGCGCGGGCTGGAGATCTTCGAGGGCCTCACCGAGGAGCAGCTGGACTGGCTGGTCTCGGTCTCCGAACCGAGGGTGCTCGCCGACGGGGAGGTGCTGTTCCGCGACGGGGAGGAGGCCACGGGCTTCCACGTCCTGCTCTCCGGTGGGCTGGTGGTCACCAAGGTCGTCGACGGCCGCGAAGAGGTCCTCACCCGGCACTCCACCGAGGAGGAGAGCGCGGCCGCCGAGGAGCACGACGGCAAACCCTCGGCCGCGCACCGGTTCACCGGCGAACTTCCCCTGCTGACGGACGGGGCGTACGTGGCCACGGCCGCGGCGAGCGGGCCCGCCACGACCGTGGTGGCGTACGCGAAACCGGTCTTCTTCGAGATGCTGACCCGCTGCCACGGGGTGGCCGCCGTACTGATCCCCGTACTGGCCTGGCGCATCAAGTCCTCCGAGGTCCAGGCCCGCAAACGGGCCACCGTCGAGGCGCTGGGCACCCTCGCGGCCGGCCTCGCGCACGAGCTGAACAATCCCGCCGCGGCCGTGGCCCGGGCCGCGCAGGAACTGGCGCCCGCCCTGGACCAGCTCACGCGCACCGCCCAGGCGTGGGGCGCGGCCGCCACCGGCGCGGAGCGCGCCGTGTTCGACCAGCTGGCCGTCGAGCTGGACAAGGTGACCCCGCCCGAGGTCACCGATCCGCTGGCGCAGGCGGACGCCGAGGAGGAGATCGCCGACTGGGCCGAGGAGGCGGGCGCGGAGCGGGCGGGGCTGCTGGGCTCGGGGGTCTCCGACCTCGGACTGAACCTGGGCGGGCTGCTGGAGCGGCTGGAGGGGGTCGGCGAGCCGGCCCTGCCCGCGGCCCTGGACCATCTGGCGGCCCTCCTGGAGATCCGCTCGCTCGCCGCCGAGCTGCGGGCGGCCGGTCCGCGGATCTCCCAACTCGTTTCGGCGACCCGTGATTACGCCAATCTCGACCGGGCCCCCGAGCAGCGCTTCGCGGTGACCGACGGGCTGGAGAACACGCTGGTCGTGCTGCGTTCCAAGCTCGCGGGCATCGGGATCGTCCGCTCGTACGACCCGGACCTGCCCGAACTGACGGGCTATCCGAGCGAGCTGAACCAGGTGTGGACCAACCTGGTCGACAATGCCGCGGCGGCCATGGAAGGCGCCGGAACCCTCACCCTGCGGGCCCGGGTCGAAGGCGTCTGCATGGTGGTGGAGATCGCCGACACCGGCTCGGGCATCCCCGCCGCATCCCTGCCGAGGATCTTCGAACCCTTCTACACGACCAAGGACGTGGGCAAGGGAACGGGGCTCGGGCTCCACCTCAGCTACCGCATCGTGACCCAGCGCCACCACGGTTCGATCACGGCCCGCTCGCGGCCGGGGGAGACCCGGATGACCGTCCGGCTGCCGCTGTCCGGGACCGATCCGTCCTGCGCCGTGCCGGCCGCGGGCGAAGAGCCCTCCGGTCCCACGGATTCCACGGATTCCACCGCTCCATCCCCATCGAAGAGTTGAAAGGGAGTCGACATGCCCAAGTACGACATCTCCACGCTGCACCCGGTGTTCGTCCGGCAGATGGACGCGCTCGCCGCGCTGGACATCGAAGCCGTCATGAAGAACTACACCGACGACGCGGTGCTGTTGCGCTTCGAAGGCGTCTCCGTCGGCATCGACGCGGTGCGCGAGACGTTCACCGGGTACCTGACGGTGAAGCCCACCCTCGTGGAGCTCCAGGAGTACATCGAGACCGACGACACGATCTTCTACCGGGCGATCATGAACCTGAACGGCGAACCGGAGCACGCGTTCGGGACGCTCGTCGTCCGGGATGGCCGGATCTGGCGCCAGACTGCCGGATTCGGCGGCTGATTGCGGAAATCTGGGTAGCGTGTGCGGGGAGGGTGGGGATGTACACCCTCCCCGTATGTGCGGCAGCCGTAGATATATGCAAGAAGTGCGAAGGGGGAGGCCATGGAATCGGAAACCGGCCGGGTCGAGGCATTCAGTGACGGCGTATTCGCGGTCATCATCACGATCCTCGTCCTGGAATTGAAAGTTCCGGAAGAAACAGGCTCCGACTTCTGGCACGGAGTGCGGGAACAGTGGCCGCACTACGCCGCTTATGTGGTGAGTTTCCTCATCATCGGCGTGATGTGGGTGAACCACCACACCATCTTCAGTCACATCAAGCGCGTCGACCGTCCTTTGCTGTTCCTGAACCTCCTGGTGCTGATGGTGGTGTCGGTGGTCCCGTACACGACCAATGTGCTCGCCGAACACCTCATGGAGGAAGGAGGATCGGCCAACGCGGCCGCCGTCCTCTACAGCCTCCTCACCGTGGCCTACGCCTTGGCGTTCCTGGCCTTCTGGTGGTACGTCACCCGCGTCGGACACCTCTTCCACGACCACGTGGACAAGGACGGCGCACGGGCCACCAGGGTCCGCTTCGGTCTGGGCGCCATCGCCTACCCGTGCACCGTCGCCCTGGCGTTCTTCTCGGCCCCGCTCACTCTCGTCGCACACTTCCTGATCGCGCTCTACTATGCGGCGAACCAGATCCCCATCCCCCTCGTGGTAGAGGAAGAGCGGCTCGATACTGCCAGCGACCTCAGGAAGTAGCCGCCGGGACCTACGGCCGTTCTCCGCGGTCAAGTAGGGTAATGGATCTAGCTGGTCGCGGGGGAGGCCCAGATGGCTCGCGTAGTCCTGCCGGAGGAATCCACGAAGGAAATCTCCGAATTGATCGACGTTCTGATCTCGCTCTTCTTCGAGTCGTTACCTCGGCGGGACCAGCGAAACTGGGCCCGCGTATACCTGAACGGCCTGGTGCAGACCAACGGCAAGAAAACAATTCGTAACATTGCCGGAACCGGGGCCAGTTCCGTAGAACAGAGCCTTCAGCAGTTCATCAGTAAATCCCCCTGGGACTGGACCCCGGTCCGCCGCTCCCTCGCCCAGCACCTGGAACGCACCGCGCAGCGCCCGCTGGCCTGGGTGGTGCAGCCCATGGTCATCGAGAAGGCCGGCGACCGATCGGTCGGCGTGGGGCGGCAGTTCGTCCCCCAGCTGGGCCGCACCGCCAACTGTCAGCAGGCCAGCGGGATCTGGCTCACTTCCAGCGATGCCGGCTTCCCCGTCGAATGGACCCTCACCCTCCCCGGGCCCTGGACGGCGGAACTCCTGCGGCGCCGACGGGCCGGCATCCCCGACACGGCCCGCTCGCTCACCCCCGCCCAGGACGCGGTGCACGCGGTCCAGCGGATGGCCTCCGCCTGGCAGCTCCAGCGCAGACCCGTGGTGATGGAAGTCGCCAACAGCGAACTGCCCCAGTGCATCGAATCGTTCGCGATGCAGGACATCCCCTTCGTATTCAAGGTGGACGGCACCCTGCCCGTCTCCTTCGGCGGAGCCGGCCGGCACAAACCCGGACCGCACACCGCGCCGGCCCGCGAGCTCATCGACTCCCTGCGCTCCCAGCGGCGGGTCGTCGAATGGACCCGGCACGGCCGCGCCGAGGGAGCGGTCACCCTGCTCACCTCGGCCGCCATCTTCGCCACCCCCGGTGAGGACCGCCTCGTACCGGCGCCGCCCACCCCGCTGCTGCTCGTCGGGGCCTGGACCGAGGCCGCCCTGCTGCCCTCGGAGTTCTGGATCACCAACATCGGCGACCGGCCGCTCGCGCAGCTGTTCCTTCTCGCCAAACTCACCGACCGGGTCGCGCTCGACTTCACCGAGGTCTGCGAGCCCGCCGGGATCCGGGACTTCGAGGGCCGGTCCTTCCGCGGCTGGCACCACCACGCCACCCTCGCCAGCGTCGCCCACGCCGCGATGCTGCTGGGCGCGCGCGGACGGGAGCCCCACCCGCTGCAGCCCGAGGCGTACCCCGGCCCGGCCCGGACCGCCCCCACCCGTGCGGTCGCCGCCGCGCACGCCCTCCCCCCGACGCTGCCACCCAGACCGGTCATCCCCGGGCAGAGCCCGCGCCGCGAGTACATCCGCTGATGCTCGACATCGCCGAAGAGCTACGCGCGTGGTGCGCCGCCGGACGGGACTTCGCGGTGGCCACGGTGGTCGCCGTCAGCGGCAGCGCGCCGCGCGGTCCGGGCGCCTCACTGGCCGTCGACACCGGGGGCACCGCGCTCGGCTCCCTCTCCGGGGGCTGCGTGGAATCCGCCGTGCACGAGCTCTGCCTGGAGGCGATCGGCTCCGGACACAGCAGCGTCCACCGCTTCGGATACAGCGACGACGACGCCTTCGCGGTAGGGCTGACCTGCGGGGGAGTCCTCGACGTCCTGATCACCCCGGTGCGCGTGCACGACCCCGTGCGGCCCGTCATCGGCGCCGTGCTCGACGCGGCCTGCGGCGGGACCCGCTCCGCGCTGGGCCGGGTGGTCTGCGGGCCGCCGGAGCAGCTCGGCCGGGCCATAGCCGTGCACGCGGACGGCTCCTACGAGGGCCGCCTGGGCGGGGGCGCCGAGCTGGACCGGGCCGCCGCCGAACGGGTCCGGGGCTGGCTGGCGGCCGGCCGCACCGGCACCGCCGAACTGGGCACGGCGGGCGGGCTCTGCGGGCAGCCCCTGACCCTGCTGGTGGAATCGGCCGCCGAGCCACCCCGGCTGTTGGTCTACGGAGCCATCGACTTCGCCGCCGCCCTGACCCGCGTGGGCGCCTTCCTGGGCTACCGGGTCACGGTGTGCGACGCCCGGCCCGTCTTCGTCACCGCCGCCCGGTTCCCCGAGGCGGACGAGGTGGTCGTGGACTGGCCGCACCGGCACCTGGCCGCGGAGTGGGAGGGCGGCCGCCTGGATTCCCGTACGACGGTGTGCGTACTGACCCACGACGCCAAATTCGACGTCCCGCTGCTCGCGCTCGCCCTGGGCCTGCCCCTCGGGTACGTCGGAGCCATGGGATCGCGCCGCACCCACGAGGAGCGGGCCCGCCGACTGCGGGCGGAGGGGGTGCCGGCGGCCGCGCTGGCCCGGCTGCGCTCACCGATCGGCCTGGACCTCGGCGGGGGAACCCCCGAGGAGACCGCGCTCGCCATCGCCGCCGAGTTCACGGCCGTCCGGTACGGCGGAAGGATTCTTCCGCTGGCCTGGAGCCGGGGCCCCGTCCATGGCCGGGCGGACCCGCACCTACCCGTCCGGAGGACCAAGGTCCCGTAGGAACCGACCATCCGGCCCCACATGTCATGGACGTTTCGCCGGGGCGGTGTGAACTCCAGGTCGTGTGAGAATGAAGTACGTGCGTTCCTCGACTGCCCTGTCGGGGTCACCTCCGAACGACTGGGATGTTCAGCACGTGCGTTTTCTCAATGACCTGAAGCCGCCGTACGACCTTACGTACGACGACGTATTCATGGTGCCGAGCCGCTCCGCGGTCGGTTCCCGCCAGGGCGTCGACCTTTCCGCGCCTGACGGCACCGGCACCACCATTCCGCTGGTCGTGGCCAACATGACCGCCATCGCCGGCCGCCGGATGGCCGAGACGGTCGCCCGCCGCGGCGGCATCGTCGTCATCCCGCAGGACATCCCGATCGACGTCGTCACCGACGTGATCTCCTGGGTGAAGACCCGCCACCTCGTGCTCGACACCCCGATCACGCTGGCCCCCACCCAGACCGTCGCCGACGCGCTGTCCCTGCTGCCCAAGCGCGCGCACGGCGCCGGCGTGGTCGTGGACGCGGACGGCCGCCCGGTGGGCGTCGTCACCGACCACGACCTGACCGGCGTGGACCGCTTCACCCAGCTCTCCGAGGTCATGTCGAAGGAGCTCCTGCTCATCGACGCCGACATCGACCCCCGCGAGGCCTTCACCAAGCTCGACGCCGGCCACCGCAAGCTGGCCCCCGCCGTCGACAAGGACGGCAAGCTCGTCGGCATCCTCACCCGCAAGGCCGCGCTCCGCGCGACCCTGTACACCCCCGCGACCGACGCCAACGGCAAGCTGCGCATCGCCGCCGCCGTCGGCATCAACGGCGACTTCGTGGCGAAGGCCAAGCAGCTGCTCGACGCGGGCGTCGACACGCTCGTCATCGACACCGCGCACGGCCACCAGGAATCGATGATCAACGCGATCAAGGCCGTCCGCGCCCTTGACCCGCAGGTCCCGATCGTGGCCGGCAACATCGTCGCCGCCGAGGGCGTCAAGGACCTGATCGACGCCGGCGCCGACATCATCAAGGTCGGTGTGGGCCCCGGCGCCATGTGCACCACCCGCATGATGACCGGCGTGGGCCGCCCGCAGTTCTCCGCGGTGCTGGAGTGCGCCGCCGAGGCCAAGAAGTACGGCAAGCACGTCTGGGCCGACGGCGGCGTCCGTCACCCGCGCGACGTGGCGATGGCGCTGGCCGCCGGTGCGTCCAACGTCATGATCGGCTCCTGGTTCGCCGGTACGTACGAGTCCCCGGGCGACCTGCAGCAGTCGGCCGACGGCCGTCTGTACAAGGAGTCCTTCGGCATGGCCTCCGCGCGCGCGGTCCAGAACCGCACCTCGGAGGAGTCCTCCTACGACCGCGCCCGCAAGGGCCTCTTCGAGGAGGGCATCTCCACCTCGCGGATGTTCCTGGACCCGGCCCGTCCGGGCGTCGAGGACCTGATCGACTCGATCATCGCGGGCGTCCGCTCCTCCTGCACCTACGCCGGTGCGGCCTCCCTCGCGGAGTTCGAGGAGAAGGCCGTCGTCGGCATCCAGTCCGCCGCGGGCTACGCCGAGGGCAAGCCGCTGCACGCCAGCTGGAGCTAGTCACCCTTCACCACTGCGCCGGGGTCCCCGTGGGGCCCCGGCGCAGTGCTGTCCGGCGCTCGTTTGAGTGGTGCGCTAGCGCCCCGGCCCAGACTGGCGACCGCCGACGACGCGTCGTGCTGCCCCAGGCCGTGGAAAGGTGGAGACAGGTGGACACATTCAGCCGGGACTTCGGGCGGACTTCCGTCGTTCCTCCCCAGGCGGTGCTGCGGGAGGACGAGGGCGACACCGTGGCGGAGGCGATGCGGGAGGCGGGCACGGCGGGCCTGGACATGACCGTCCGGGGAGCCGGCCGCTCGACCAACGGCCAGACGCTGTCCCCCGGGGTGGTCATCGACAACTACCGGCCCGATGCCGCGCCGCGTTTCGTCGGGGCCGACGGGGAAGAGCACCTGGTGGAGGTCCCGAGCGGGATCACCTGGCTCGAACTGGAGAAGTGGCTCAACCGCCACGGCCGCTCCAATCCCGTCCTCCCCAGCTACCTGAACATCACCGTGGGCGGAAACCTCTCCATCGGAGGGTTCGGTCTCGCATCCTGCCGTTCCGGGATCCAGAGCGACCAGGTGCACGAGATCGAGCTCGTCGACGGAACGGGCCGCTCGCGCCGGTGCTCGGACCGGGAGAACTCCGAGCTGTTCCGCTACGCCCTCGGCGGCCTCGCGCAGGTGGGGTTCATCAAGAAGGTGGTCCTGAAGACGGTTCCGTACAGGCCCGTCACCCGTGCGGCCAGGGTCGAGCACACCGGCCTCTCCGACCTCACGGAATTCATGATGAAGGACGTCCAGGAACCGTGGGTGTCGAGCTTCTTCGGCATGTACGACCGGGCGGCCTGGTACTCGCACGTATCGCTCACCGACGACGCACCCGCGCCCGCGGACCCGGCCCAGGAGTTCGCGGTTCCGGACTACATGCTCTTCAGCCACGGCGAAACCGCGAAGCACCTCCACCACCTGCTCGAAGAGGACTCCCACGCGAACATGTGGGTGGACCACATCTTCGACGAGGAGGGATTCAAGCTCTTCACGAAGAAGGTGGAGGGCATGCTCGAGGAGTACCCGCTCTCCGAGACCCTGGTCGCCCTGTACTTCCTGGTGATCCGCCGCCCCGAATCGGCCACTCCCTTCGTCCTGGCGCCCGTGGTCGACGCGCCGGTCCAGTACCTGATCGGCATCTTCACGGCGGCCGCAACGTCCGATTCCCGCGGGATCTCCGAGACCAGGCGCGTCCTGCGGGAGCTGCTGGAGGCCTGCGCGGAGGCGGGCGGCCGTCCGTACCTCTACGGCACCCACGACTTCGACACGGACCTGCTGGAGCGGATCTACGGAGCCCCGGCCCTCCGGCGCCTGCGGGAACTGCGCGAGGAGCACGCCCTGACCCACTTCGCCCGCCGGGCCTTCGGGAACGTACGGCCGTAGGGGGTGTCCTGAACCCGGCGCCGCCCCGCCCGCGGACCGACGGGCGGGGGCAGGTGTCCGGTGCCACGCTGGTCGTACCCGATCCGCGAAAGGCAGTCGTCATGATCACCACTGACTTCGTCCCCGGCTCCCCCTGCTGGCTCGACCTCGGCGCACCGGACGTCCCCGCGGCCTCGGCCTTCTACGGAGCCGTCCTCGGGTGGGACTACGAGTCCATGGGCGAGGGGGAGGAGAGGGAAGGCGGCATGTTCCGCAGGGACGGGAAGATCGTCGCCGGGCTGGGCAAGCTCACCGAGGAGGGCGCCCGCCCGGCCTGGATGATCTATTACAGCGTCCCCGACGCCGAGGCCACGACCCGCGCCGTCCAGGACGCGGGCGGCACCGTGCGGGTGGCCCCGCGCACGCTCGACGAGTGGGGCACGATGGCGCAGTTCAGCGACCCGCTGGGGGGCCAGTTCGCCGTCTGGCAGCCCGGCGAGACCAAGGGCGTCGACCTCGTGGACCAGCCGGGATCGCTGTCCTGGACCGAGCTGTACACGAGCGACGCCACGGCCGCCCGGGAGTTCTACGGGAGCGTCTTCGGCTGGCAGTTCAGCGATATGCCGATGCCGGGCGGCGAGGGCACGTACACCCTGATCACCCCCGCCGGGCAGCCCGAGGGAAGCATGCAGGGCGGGCTCATGGAACTCTCCGCCGAGGATCTCGCGGTGGCGGGCGGGCGGCCGTACTGGCACCCGGTCTTCCGCGTCACCGACTGTGACGCGGCGGTGGCCGAGGTCACCGGGCACGGAGGCAGCGTGCAGATGGGGCCGGCGGACGCCGAGGGCGTCGGCCGGCTGGCCGTCTGCCTCGACCCGGCGAACGCCGACTTCGTGGTGCTGGACCCGTCGCAGGACTGAGCCCCGTCCTGGACCTCCGGCCCGGCCCTGCCCCGGGGCCGGAGGTCCGCCCCGGCCCCGGACTCCCTTTCCCCAGGGGCCGGCCCCTTCTTCCCGCGGCCCCGCCACCGTCCACCCGGACGTCGGCGGGGCCGTTCGCGCGCCGCCGTGCCCGCCGCCGCACCCACCGGGGCGACCGTTCACCGACGGGGGGCGACCGGTGGGCGCACGGCGCGGCGGGATACGTCAGGCGGCGGATAACTCCACGCGTGCGGTCCGGCACGCTCGGTACATCCGACCCGGAAGGGGGAGCCCATGTCGCCCATGTTCGCGACCGCCGGCGCCGTCATCAGCCCCGGCCCCGGCCCCGCCGTCGGCGCCGGCCCCGCCATCGGCGCCGCCGCCGGCTCAGGCAGGGCCGGCCGCCGCACCGACGCGTACGCCCTCGCCCGGCTGGAGAGGGAGCATGGCAAGGCGCTCCACGGGTTCCTCCTCGGCCTCACGTTCGGTGACCGCCACCGGGCGGAGGACCTGCTCCAGGAGACCCTGTTCCGCGCCTGGAAGCACCCCGAAGCCCTGGAGAACGGCGCCCACGCGTCCATGCGGCCCTGGCTGTACACCGTCGCCCGGCGCGTGGCCATCGACGCCCGCCGGGCCCGCCTGTCGCGCCCCGCCGAGGTCGGGCCCGACGGGCTGGAGCAGTCGCCGGCCGACGAGGACCGCACCGAGCGGTCCGTGGCCGTCCTCGATGTCCGGGGCGCCCTGCGATCACTCAGCCCCGATCACCGGGCCGTCCTCCTCCAGATCTACTTCCGCGGGGCCAGCGTCGGCGAGGCCGCCGAGGCGCTCGGAGTACCGGTCGGCACGGTCAAGTCCCGTACGTACTACGCCCTGCGGGCCCTGCGTGCCCTCCTGCCCGGCTACGATGACGGCCACCTCCGCGCGTGAGCGGACCTCCAGCTTCGCCAGGATGTGCGAGACGTGGGTCTGGACGGTCCGGCGGGACAGGAAGAGCGCCGAGGCGATCTCCGGGTTCGTCCGGCGGCGCGCGACCAGCAGCGCCACCTTCAGCTCCGCCGGAGTCAGCGCCTCCCACCCCCGCGCTGGCCGCCGCCGGGCCGCCCGGCTGCCCCGCCGCACCCCCAGGCTCCGCAGTCGTGCGTCGGCCCGGGCGATGTCCCACCGGGCGCCGAGGAGCTCGTACGAGGCCACCGCGCCGGTCAGCGCCGATCGCGCGCCCGGCAGGTCCCCGTGCCAGGCCCGCGCCACCGCCAGGTCCTCCAGGGTCTGGCCCGCCACCAGCCTGCCCCGCGCCCGCGCCGCACACTCCGCCAGCAGCTCCGGGTCCTGCGCGAACAGCCCGCGGGAGCGCAGCAGCGCCAGCGCCGGACCCGGCTGCTCCGGCAGGGCCGCCGCCATGCGGGCGCAGGCGGCCAGTGCGGACCGGGCCGTCCCGGTGTCCCGGTCCTCCAGCGCGAGCCGGACGGCCTCCGACAGCGCCCAGGGACGGTCGGAGGCCACCGCCTCGTCCACACCGTCCTCCAGCGCGGGCAGCAACGCCTCCAGTGCCGTGCGGGGGCTCCCGTCGCGCTCCGCCAGCAGGGCGCGGGCCAGCAGTACGCGCGTGGTGTGCCGACGGGCCGCGGACGGCTCGTACGCGTCCGGTCCGAGGGTGGCCAACTCAGCCCGTGCAGCCGCCTGTTCGCCCCGGTGGCCCAGGATCAGTGCGCGCAGTCCGCGGCTCAGCACCGGCAGCCAGGCGTCCGAGACGGGCATGCCCTCCGCCCGGGCGAGCCCGGCCAGTGCGGCGTCCCAGTCGCCGAGCCGGTAGCGGAGATCGGCCAGCAGGGCCTCCGTGACCACGAGTCGGCCCGTCGAACCCGTCCGGGCGGCCAGCTGCCGGGCCTCGCGCAGCGCCGCCGCGGCGGCGTGCGGTTCGTCGAACCGCAGGTGGCCCTCCGCCTGGTTGGCGAGCAGCAGCAGCCGCATGTCGTTGGCGGCCGGGCTGCGGCGGGCGTGCGCGATCCCGGCCGCCACGTGGCGCAGCGACTCCCGGCCCCGGTTCAGGTGGAACAGCGCGAAGGACATGGCGTGTTCGGCCTCCGCGCCGCAGAGCGGATCACCGAGCAGCCGGGCCCGGGCGACCAGCGGCCCGGCGAGCGCGTACGCCTCCTCGGGCCGGTGCAGATCGGCCAGCGCCAGGACCCGGCACGCCTCCAGCCGCAACCGCATGGCCGCGCCGGGCACTTCCGCAGCCGGTTCCTCAGTCGGGGCCTCGGCCGGTGTCGCCTGGGCCGGCGTCTTCTCGGTCGTTTCGGCCAGTGCCTCCTCGGTGACCTCCAGGGACCGGGCCATGTCCCCCTGGATCATCAGCGCCGAGACCAGCTTGAAGGCCAGCGCGGTCCGCCGCCCGGGATCCCGCGCCCGCTCCCGCAGCGCACGGATCAGCTCCACGGACTCGGGCCGCCGCAGCATCAGCGCGGCATCGGCGAGCCCGTCCTCCAGGGCCTCCCGGTACGGACTCCCGGTCCGGTCGGGGGGAGTCTCCGCGTCCGGATCCGCGCCCGGCTCCATGCTCTGCTCAGCGTTCCGGGCCACGGCCCGGCCCAGCAGTTCCGCCGCCGTTTCGGGCGCCACCGCGATCAGGGCCTGCGCCGACTCCGCCGTCCACCGGACCGCCCACGGGTCCAGCACCCCCGCGGCCAGCAGCTGTCCCGCGGTCCGGGCGGGATCGAGCCCGGCCTCGGCGAAGGTCCGCGCGGCGTCCTGGTGGAGGGCGCTGCGGGCGGCCCGCGGCAGCTCCGCGTACAGGGCCAGCCGCACGGCCGGCTGCCGGAACCGCAGGGCGTCACCGCCGGCCGGGTGGTGAGCGGGCGGACCGGCCGGGAGCCCGGCGGGCAGGGTGGCCGGTTCCAGTACCCCGGTCAGGAGGGGGGCCTCCAGGTCCGCGAGCAGGTCCCGGACCGGGAGGGTCCGTACGAGGGCCAGCTCGCGCGCCGTGAAGGCCGGTCCGAGCAGGGCGGCCTGCCGGAGCGTGGCCACGGCCGCCGCGGGGAGCCGGCCCAGCTCCCGGGTCACCGCCTCCGGGGGCGGCGGCAACTCTTCGACACTGATGGTGAGTTCGGCGTGGGCCCCGCGGACATCAACGATTCCGGACCAGTGCGCGAGCAACTCCCGCAGCAGCCGGGGGTTGCCGCCCGCCTGTCCGGCGGCCTCCCGCAGCCGGGGGCCGGGCGCCGCGCCCAGTACCTCCCGGAGCAGTGCGGCCGATTCCGTGCCGGTCAGCGGCTCCAGCCGGAGCGTGCGCCCGGCCGGCCCGCCGCCCAGGGAGGCGCACAGCTCCTCCACCTCCGGCCGCCGGGGGAGCCGCCGCCGGGCCGTCAGGAGCAGCAGCGGCAGCCGCTGCGCGGCCCGCGCGAGGTGGCGCCACAGCAGCAGGGAAGCCGGATCCGCCCACTGGAGGTCGTCCAGGGCCAGCAGGAGCGGCCGCCGCGCGCACCACTCCTCTACGTCGGCGGCCAGCAGGTCCACGGCCGCCAGCAGCGCCCCGCCGGGTTCGGCCGACCGGGCGGCCTCCCGGAGCAGGGTCAGGGCCCGTACCCGCCCCGGGCCGGCCGGATGCAGGCAGTCCAGCGCCGCGCGCAGCGGAAGCCCGGTGCCCAGGGACTCGGCGGCCCCGTACCGGACCCGGCAGCCGAGTGCGGACGCGTCGGCCAGTGCCTCGCGCAGGAAGGAGGTGCGGCCCGCGCCGGGCTCCCCCTCCACGAGCAGGCAGGCTCCGGCGCCCGCCTCGCCGATGGTTCCCCGCACCCATGTCCGTAACGCCGCACGGCATTCATCGCGGTGCTGTTCTCGCCCGACCCGCACGTCGGCGATCCCTCCGGTCGTTCGCGCCCTCACCAGGATGGCAGGAAGCGGACCGCTCAGCGCCGGGGAATTCGGCCAGGTGGGGCCGAACTGTGCACCCCCGCACGGTATTTGGGAATCCGGACCGTTATCTTCATGCCCGCGCCCACACCCGTCTCGATGACGAGCCCGTGGCCGTCCCCGTAGACCTGGCGCAGCCGCTCGTCCACATTGGGCAGCCCGATGCCCGCGGAGGAGCCCGGATGCTCCCCGGCCAGGATCCGGCGCAGCAGGGACGGATCCATGCCGATGCCGTTGTCCTCGATGGTGATCAGCGCCTCCGCGCCCGCGTCCCGGGCCGCGATGGTGATCCGGCACTCCTCGGTGGAGTCCTCCAGCCCGTGCTTCACGGCGTTCTCCACCAGCGGCTGCAGGCACAGGAAGGGCAGGGCCACCGGCAGCACCTCGGGGGCCACCTGCAAGGTCAGCTTGAGCCGCTCCCCGAACCGGGCACCGGCCAGGGCCAGGTACTGCTCGATGGACCGCAACTCCTCCGCCAGCGTGGTGAACTCCCCGTGCCGCCGGAAGGAGTAGCGGGTGAAGTCCGCGAACTCCAGCAGCAGGTCCCGGGCCCGCTCCGGATCGGTGCGCACGAACGAGGCGATCGCCGCCAGGGAGTTGAAGATGAAGTGCGGGGAGATCTGCGCGCGCAGCGCCTTGATCTCGGCCTCCATCAGCCGGGTCCGCGAACGGTCCAGCTCGGACAGCTCCAGCTGTACGGACACCCAGCGCGCGACCTCGGTGGCGGCCCGCACCAGCACCGCCGACTCCCGTGACCCGTAGGCCACCAGCGCGCCCAGCATCCCGTCCTCACCGGTCAGCGGGGCGACCACGGCCCACTTGAGGGGGCAGTCGGGCCGCTCGCACTCGGTGCGCACGCTCTGGCTGCGCCCCGAGTCCAGCATGACCGCGACCCGGGCCATCGCCCGGCGCTCGTGGTGATCGGCGCCGGGGCCGTCCCAGGCGAGGACGCTCTCACGGTCCGTCAGACACAGGGCCTCGGTGCCGAGGAGGGAGCGCAGGCGTCGGGCCGCCTTGCGGGCGGCGTCCTCGGTGAGGCCGGCGCGCAGCGGGGGAGCGGCGAGGGAAGCGGTGTGCAGGGTGTGGAAGGTGGCCCGCTCGACGGGGGTGCCGAGGCCGAGGCCCAGAGCACGCTCGCCCCGCCGGGCCTGTCGGCGTCCGCCGATCCAGCCGAGCCCGAGCAGCAGCGCCCCACCGGCCGCGCCGAGCAGCGAGAGCAGTGCTCCGGTCATGGTGTGCCGCCCTCCTCGGAGAACAGTGCTGCGGTCATGACGTGCCGCCCTTCGCCGAGAGCAGCGCTCCGGTCTGAGTGCACCGGGCTCGACCGCGAGCGGTGCTTCGGGTTGCCGCTCCGGCGTCTGCCGTGAGCTCCGCTCCGGCCGTGGAGCGCCGCGCCACGATCGGAGCACCGCTCTCGTCCCGGTGGGCTGCTCCGGTCACGGAGCACCGCCCTTCCCGGAGGGCGCGGTGGAGCCGACCCTGCCCGCTCCCGGGCCCCTGCCCGTACCCCCGCCCCCGGCTTCGCCGCCCGCAGGAGCCGGCTCCGACACCGCCTCCGGCAGGTGCAGCCGCGCCAGCGTCGCCGCCGTGCCCGGCGGGATCCGCCCGCGCGTACCCAGCGACACCACCACCATCGTTAGGAAGCCCAGTGGCACCGACCACACCGCCGGCCACGCCAGCAGCGTGTTCACCCACCCCGCCGGCGCCAGCCCGGCCCGTGTCGCCAGCACCGCGCTGAGCGCCGCCCCGCCCCCCGTCACCAGCCCGGCCACCGCCCCCGGCGGCGTCAGCCCGCGCCACCAGATCCCCAGCACGAGCAGCGGACAGAACGAGGACGCCGACACGGCGAAGGCCAGCCCCACCGCGTCCGCCACCGGCACCTCCGTCACCGCCACGCTCCCGGCCAGTGGCACCAGGATCGCCACCAGCACCGCGACCCGGAAGCTGCGCACCCCGCGCGAAGGCAGCACGTCCTGGTGCAGCACCCCCGCCACCGCCATCGTGAGCCCCGAGGCCGTGGACAGGAACGCCGCGAACGCGCCCCCCGCCAGCAGCGCCCCCAGCAGCTCCCCGGCGAGCCCGCCCACCACCCGGGCCGGCAGCACCAGCACCACCGCGTCCCCCTCCCCGGTCAGGGCCAGCTCCGGGGCGTAGATCCGGCCCAGCGCCCCGTACACCGGCGGCAGCAGGTAGAAGGAGCCGACCAGGCCGAGCACCACCAGCGTGGTGCGCCGCGCCGCCCGGCCGTTGGGGCTCGTGTAGAAGCGCACCGCCACGTGCGGCAGCCCCATGGTCCCGAGGAAGGTGGCCAGGATCAGCCCGTACGTCGCGTACAGCCGCAGCTCGGGACGGTCCCCGGACAGCGGCTCCGACCAGCTCGACACCCCGGGTCCGGACTCCACCCGGCTCTGCGGCACCGCCGAGTCCGGGGCGAACTCCAGCCGCGCGTGCGCCCGTACGGAATGCTGCCCGGCGCCGAGGGTCACGGAATGGCCCGCGTACGCCCGACCGTCCACCTGCCCGGTCACCGTCACCGTCAGCGGCGCGTCCAGGGACAGCCGTACGTCCTCGGCCAGCGTGACGGCGGCGTGCTCGCGGAAGACGGCCGGGGCGTCGAAGGAGGCGCGCGGGGCGCCGTCCCCCGCCCAGGCGGCCAGCAGGAAGAACGCGGGCACCAGCAGGGCGGTGAGCTTCAGCCAGTACTGGAAGGCCTGCACGAAGGTGATGGACCGCATCCCGCCGGCCGCCACCGCCGCCGTCACCACACAGGCGACGACCACCCCGCCCACCCAGTGCGGGGCGCCGGTGAGGATCTCCAGGGTCAGCCCCGCGCCCTGGAGCTGCGGCAGCAGGTACAGCCAGCCGACGCCGAGCACGAACAGCACCGCGATCCGGCGCACCGCCTGCGATTCGAGCCGGGCCTCGGCGAAGTCGGGCAGCGTGTACGCGCCCGAGCGCCGCAGCGGGGCCGCCACCAGTACCAGCAGCACCAGGTACCCGGCGGTGTAGCCCACCGGGTACCAGAGCATCTGCGGCCCCTGGAGCAGCACCAGCCCGGCCACGCCGAGGAAGGAGGCCGCCGAGAGGTACTCGCCGCCGATGGCCGCCGCGTTGAGGCGCGGGCCGACCGTGCGCGAAGCCACGTAGAAGTCCGAGGTGGTCCGGGAGATGCGCAGCCCCAGCGCGCCGACCAGCACCGTGACCAGGACGACGACGGCGACCGCGGTCAGCGCGTACGTCTGGTTCACCGGCGGTCCTTCGGCTGGGGCGCGGGCGCGGGCACGGCCCCGCACGGGTGTCGGGTCCCGGCCGTCTGCCGGGGCTCCGGGAGTCTACGCACGCCCCCGGACGAGGCGACAGGCCCTCTCGCAGGTCAGGCCGGATCCGGACGGCCCGGCTCAGCGGGCGGGATCGCGGTGCTCCGCGCAGTCGCGCAGCGCGATCTCCAGCTCCACGTACGATTCCTCGGCGCGCCGGAACGCCAGCGTCAGGGCCGCCTCGGCCCGGGGCGGCAGGTGTCCGTACGCGCCCTCCTGGGCCTCGTACAGGACATCGGCCCAGCGTGCGGCCGCGCTCCGCAGGCGGGCCAGCAGCACCTCCGCCTCGGCGGGACCGGCCGGCCGGGTGCGGGGCAGTCCGGTCAGCGCGTCGAGCAGCGCCTGGATTTCGGACATCCGCTTCCTCCCGGGGCCGAAGATCCACGATACCCGCGGAAGCCCGCCCGGGCGGGCGGTCCGGCCGGCGCTGCGGCCGACGGCCCGGGCGGATCGCCGTACGCACCTGCCCGCACGGTGAACGGTCCGCCGCAGCGCCGGGCGGTCGGCGCGGGCCCCCTCGGGGCTCCGCCCCGGCCCGGGGCGGTTCAGCCCATGGCCTGGCGCATCAGCAGGTCCCGCAGCTCCCGTGTGTGCCTGCGGCTCACCTGGAGTTCGGCCGCGCCGACGCGGACCGTGGTGGTGCCCGCGTCCAGCCGCAGTTCGTCGATGCGGGCCAGTGCGACCAGGTGGCGGCGGTGGATGCGGACGAAGCCGCGCGCCGCCCACCGCTCCTCCAGGGTGGCCAGCGGGATCCGCACCAGATGGCTGGTGCCCTCGTCGGTGTGCAGCCGGGCGTAGTCGCCCTGGGCCTCCACGTACGTGATGTCCGCGATCGCCACGAAGCGGGTGACTCCGCCCAGTTCGACGGCGATCTGGTCGTGCGCGCGGTCCGCGCCGCGGGCTGCGGAGGCCCCGGCGCCCGCCGCGACGGGGGCCCCGGGGGTCTTGGCGACGGCCGCGCGGGCCGCCGGTACGGCGGGCACCGCGGGCACCGCCTCGGGGGCGGCCGCCACGGGCTGCTCCCCGGACCGGCCGGACTGCGCCCAGGCCTGCCGCACGGCCTCGGCCAGCCGCTCCGGCCGTACGGGCTTGAGCACGTAGTCCACGGCCTTGAGGTCGAAGGCCTGTACGGCGAACCCCTCGTGCGCGGTGACGAACACGATCAGCGGCGGCCGCGCGAACCCGGCCAGCAGCCGGGCGACGTCCAGCCCGGTCAGCCCCGCCATGTGGATGTCGAGGAAGACCACGTCGATGCCGTCGGCACCGTCCGGCCCACTCTCCAGCGCCCGGGTGATCCGGCGCAGCGCCTCGGTGGCGTCCGAGGCACCCTCGGCGCTGAGCACCCGGGGGTCCGAGCGCAGCAGGTAGAGGAGCTCTTCGAGCAGGGGCTTCTCGTCGTCGACGGCCAGTACGCGCAGCATGATGCGGAGTCTAGGTTCCGCCCGGCCGGGGCGGAACGGTGCGCGGCCCCCGCCCGGGGGGAGGGGGGCGGGGGCCGCGCGGTCAGGTGGTCGGACGGTCGGGTGGTCGGACGGGCGCCGGCAGGCGGAAGCCCGGGCGGGGGCCTACTGGACGGTGATCAGCTTGCCGTCGGGGGCGACCGCGTACCAGGTGCCGCCGACGCCCTGGCCGTTGATGTCGCCGGCCTTCTTGTCACCGGTGAAGGTGTAGACCGGCCAGCAGTTCACGGTCTGCTGCTTCTTGCCGTCGGGGCGGTCGAGCACCAGGTAGTTCTTCTCGATGATCCCCTTGGTGTTCGCCTGGTCCACCGGCGGGACGACCGGCCACTTGGCCACGCAGGCGCCCTCGCACTTGGAGACCATGGGCCACGCGGTGTCCGGCTTGAACCGGTAGACGGTCATTCCGTTGCCGTCGACGATGTGTTCGCCGAGCTTGGGGTCCTTGGCCACGGTCAGCGCGCCGGAGGCCTGGCCCGCGCCGCCGGGCGCGGGGGCCGCCTTGGCCGCCTTCTTGCCGTCGGGGGCCGCCGCGAACCAGGTCCCGCCGACGCCCTGCCCGTTGGTGTCGCCCGCCTTGGTGTCCTTGCTGAACCGGTACACGGGCCAGCCCGCCACCGTCAGTTGCTTGCTGCCGTCGGTACGGACCACCTCGCCCAGCAGCGCCGGGTCCATGCCCGCCGCGGCGGTGTCGTCTCCGGCCGCGACCACCGGCCAGGTCCTCGCGCAGTCCCCGTCGCAGTTGGACTTCGACGGCTTGGCGGTGTCCTTGTCGAAGCGGTAGAGGGTGAAGCCCGCGCTGTCGGTGAGGACGGAGCCGAGCTTCTCGTCCTGGGCGATGGCCAGTTGACCGCCGGGCTTGGCGTCGCCGGCGGCACCGGCCGCGTCGGCCTCCGAGCCGTAGCCGTCGCCCGAGGAGGGGGCCTGGGAGGGAGCGGCGACCGCTCCGGCCGGCTTGGCGTTGTCGCCCGCCGGGTCGCTCCCGCCGCACGCGGTCGCGGTGAGTGCGACGACGGCCGCCACGGCCGCCAGGGTGGTTCCGCGCTTGATGCCCATGTTGATCTCTCCCACGTGTGTGTCCCTGCCTGCGCCGCGGCTTTCGTCCGTCCGAGCGGAGTGGAGCGGCGGCAACTTGTGCAGGACACGACGTGCCGGAGCCGATCTGTTCAATTCCTCCGATGTGGGCTGTTTCACTCACCCCAGGTCGAACCCGGCCCGCCTCATGGCCGTGGCCACAGCGAGGCCGAGCGTGCGGTGTCCCGCGTCATTGGGGTGCAGACCGTCCGCCAAGTGCTCGGGGCCCAGCACCTCCCGCCCCGGCAGCAGCACCAGCCGCTCGTCCCCGGCGGCGATCCGCTCCCGGGTGGCGCGCTCCATTGCGTCCCGCAGGGCGCCCAGGGTGGCGCCCAGCTTGTTGGGGGTGCGCTCCGCGTCGGGGCGCAGCACGGGGGAGAGGAGGAGCAGCGGGGTCCGGGGGTGGCCCTGGCGGACCAGTTCGAGGAACGCGCGGGTGGTCTCGTACAGCAGGGGGGCCGAAAACGGCACGCGGGACCAGCAGTTGGTGCCGAAGGCGAGGGTGAGGGCGTCGGCGGGGAGTCCGGCGATCTGCTCGGCGCAGGCCAGCTCCCCGCGCGCGGCGCCCGCGTAGCCGAGGTTGACGGTGTCCCAGCCGAGCGAGCGCCCGGCCACCGAGGGCCAGCCGTGCGCGGGACGGGTGGACCACCAGCCCTCGGTGATGGAGTCGCCGTGCACCACCCAGCGGGTGGTGGGCGGTGCGGGGGCGAGCGGGCCGCCGATCCCGCGCAGGCCGAGGATCAGCGGGGACTGGGTCTCGGGCGGGTGGATGGTGAACGGGCCGGAAATGCCCGGCAGTTCGAGGCGTACGACGGCCTCGGCAGCCGGTTCGGTGTACAGCTCGCAGACCACCCCGTGCCGGTCCCACAGGGCGAATCCGTGCGCGAGGTCGCGCAGCGCGTCGGTGGGGCCGGGCACGGTCGCCCGGTAGTGGATCTCCACCGCACGGGTGCCGGGCGCGCTGAACTCCAGGCGCACCCCGATGGGCAGGGTGGCCCGCTCGCCGGTGTCCCAGGGCAGCCGCATGGTGTCGGCCGGGTCGGCCCGCACGGGGCGGCCCCCGTCCAGCCAGGCCACACCGCGCAGGAAGGGGGCGGGGTCCAGCCAGGGCCCGGCGTCCGCGTCGGTGTGCGTGGGGGCGTGCGCGGCCGAGGACGCGTCCGGGCCCGCGTCCGGTCCGGCTTCCCGTGTGCTCATCGTGCGCCTCCGACCGTCGGGTACGGGAACTTCACGCCGACGCCGCCGTCCACCACCAGCGTCTGGCCCGTCATGTACGAGGACTGCGGCGACGCCAGGAAGTACAGCGCGGCCGCGATGTCCCGGGTCTCCGCGACCCGGCCCAGCGGAGCGTTCTCCGCGTTGAGCCGGCGCCCCTCGGGACCCAGCAGGGCGGCGACCCGCGGGGTCCACACCACCCCCGGTGCCACCGCGTTCACCCGTACCCCGCGCGGACCCAGCTCTACCGCCGCCGAGCGCACCAACGACATCAGGCCGGCCTTCGCGGCCCCGTAGGCGGCGTGCAGCGGGGCCGCGGTCAGCCCGGAGACGGAGGCGACGAAGACCAGCGGTCCGCCGCCGGCCGCCGCGACGGCCTCGCCGCCGTACTGGACGGCCAGCCAGGCGTGCCGCAGCACCAGGTCGAAGTGCCAGTCCCAGCCGGAGTCGTCCAGCTCGGGCAGCGCCGCGTACCGGGCCATGCCGACGATGTCGACGACCCCGCCGACCGGACGGCCGCCGAGCAGTCCCGGCGCCGAGGCGAAGAGCTCCCGTACGGCCTCGCGCCGCGTGACGTCGGCGGCGTACGGGACGCCCCCGGTCTCGGCGGCGACCGCCCGGGCCCGCTCCTCGTCCACGTCCACGCACAGCACGTGCGCGCCGCCCGCGGCCAGCGCGTGGGCGGTCTGGCGGCCGATGCCGTTGCCGGCGCCGAGCAGGACGAGGGCGCGGCCGTCGAGGCGGTGCAGGGCGGCGTAGTCGGGGACGGGGGAGGTGTCGGGGGAGGTGTCCGCGACGGTGTCGGGGCCGTCGCTCACGCGGAGGCCTTGCGGGGCGTGTACCGGGCCAGCTCCGGGATGACTTCCTTGCCCAGGATCTCCAGGGTCCGCAGGATCTCGCGGTGTTCCAGGTACCCCCACTGGACGTAGCAGATGAGCTGGTCGACGCCGAGGTCCGCGTACCGCTTGGCCTTGGCGACGATCGTCTCCGCGTCCCCGATGAGGATCATGTCCCCGTCGCTGAACTCCCGTACGGGTAGGTTCCCTTCGAGGATCGGCGTGAGCAGCGGGAAGGTCCGCTCCCGCTCCTCGGGGCTCAGGTGGGGCAGCTCCCAGTCCAGCGTGAACCGCGCGAGGTTGGAGTACCACCAGGCGACCGACTCCCAGACCCGCGGACCCGGCTCGGCGCGCGGCCCGGTGGCGTGGACCAGGGTGTAGGCCGCGACCCGGTCCGTGGTGACGTCGGTGAGGGGACTGGGGGCGGCGGCCGCGGCCCGGTAGGCGGCCACTTGGGCGGCCATCGCCTCCAGCGGCTGCATGATCGAGAAGGAGAGCAGCCCGAGGCCGTGCGCGCCCGCGACCTCCGCCGAGCCGGGGGAGGTGGCCGCCATCCAGGCGGGCGGGTGCGGATCCTGCACGGGTTTGGGGGTGACCATGCGGCGCGGGAAGGTGAAGCGCTCCGACTCGTACGCGAAGTACTCCTCGCGCCACATTCCGGTCACGATTTCTATGGCCTCGCGCCAGTCGTCGCGGGACTTCTCCCGATCCACGCCGAAGGCCGCCTGCTCCATGGGCGTGGACCGGCCGGTGCCCCATTCCACCCGGCCGCCGGAGAGCACGTCGACGGTGGCGACCTTCTCCGCGATGCGCTGCGGCGGGGTGAAGGCGAAGGGGGTCAGGGTCACGCCGAAGCCCAGCCGGATCCGCTCGGTGAGTCCGGCCAGGTGTCCGAGGAGCACCTCGGGGGCCGGGCAGTGGGAGCGGCCCTCGCGGAAGTGGTGTTCGACCGCCCAGACGGTACGGAAGCCCATCCGGTCGGCGAGCCGGATCTGCTCCACCGCCTCCCGGTAGGCGCGCTGCTCGGCGGCCCGCTGGCCGTGCGGGTGGGCTCCCCGCCAGGGCCGCGGTACGTCGATCTCGTAGAGCACGTCCAGGTCCATGGCCGCACGCTGCGGCAGATCTGACGAAGTGTCAAGAATGCCGGTCGAGGTCGCTTGCGCACTGATCGATCATCCCCGCGCAACAAAGGACCATCCAGGACAGATCCGCGCAACGATCAGTCGTCAATGTGCAAGGATGGTGCATTACGGGCGGTATCACTCAGCTCGTAGGCTCACTCGCTGTACGTGGAGTGGCGTGGACCGCCTGCTCGGCGGTCCCCCATGCCCAGGCCCTCTCGGCCTGCTCCTGCTCCGGACCGCTGCGGTCGACGCCTGAAACCCCACCCGCAGTGACAAAGGAGTCCCCTCGTGCTCGATCACGGCCAGGCGCCACCGCTCACCCCCGAGCGCCCCAAAGCGGTCCACCCCCTGCTGCGCCGCAAGCCGGTGGAGCAGCTGGTCGCCGAGGGCGGCCAGGGCGAGGGCGGCTCCCTGCGCCGCTCGCTCACTATGTGGCAGCTGACGATGATCAGCATCGGCGCGACGCTCGGCACCGGCATCTTCGTCGTCCTCGGCACCGCGGCCCCCAAGGCCGGCCCCGCCGTCACGATCTCCTTCGTCATCGCGGGCCTGACCGCCCTGTTCTCGGCCCTCTCCTACGCGGAGCTGGCCGGCTCGGTGCCGGTCTCCGGATCCTCGTACTCGTACTCGTACGCCACCATGGGCGAGCTCGTCGCCTGGGTCTGCGGCTGGTGCCTGGTCCTGGAGTACGGGGTCTCCGTCGCGGCCGTCGCCGTCGGCTGGGGCGAGTACCTCAACGAGCTCCTCGACGGGACCATAGGCGTCACCATCCCCGACGGGGTCTCGGCCCCGCTCGGTGAAGGCGGCTTCATCAACCTGCCGGCACTGGTCGTCGTCCTGCTCGCCATGGTCTTCCTGATGCGCGGCGCCAAGGAGAGCGCCCGGATCAACTCGATCATGGTCGGCGTGAAGATCGTCACCCTGCTGCTCTTCATCGGCATCGGCTTCATGGGCATCAAGGCCGGCAACTACGCCCCGCTCGCGCCGCTCGGCATCACCGGCATCAGCGCCGGCGCCGCCACGCTCTTCTTCTCGTACATCGGCTTCGACGCCGCCTCCACCGCCGGTGAAGAGGCGAAGAACCCCAAGCGCGACCTGCCCCGCGCGATCATGCTCTCGTTGCTGATCGTGACCGTGCTCTACGTCCTCGTCGCCTTCGTCGCCGTCGGCGCCATGCCGTGGCAGGACTTCGAGGGCACCGAGGCCGCGCTCGCCCAGATCATGACCGACGTCTCCGGCCACACCTTCTGGGGCGTCGTCCTGGCCGCCGGCGCCGTCGTGGCCATCGCCTCCGTCGTCTTCGCCGTCCTCTACGGACAGACCCGCATCCTCTTCGCCATGTCCCGCGACGGCCTCGTGCCCAAGGTCTTCGCCCGGGTCGACGCGAAGAGCGGCGCCCCCCGCGCCAACGTGGTCATCGTCTCCCTCTTCTGCGGGACGCTCGCGGCCTTCATCCCGCTGGGCAAGCTGGCGGACGCCACCAGCATCGGCACCCTCTTCGCCTTCGGCCTCGTCAACGTCGCCGTCGTCATCCTGCGCAGGACCCGCCCGGACATGCCGCGCACCTTCAAGGTGGCGCTCTTCCCCGTCACGCCGATCCTGGGTCTGCTCGCCTGCGCCTACATGATGTTCAGCCTGGACACCGCCACCTGGATCGTCTTCGGTGGCTGGATGGCCGTCGGGCTCGTGATCTACTTCCAGTACGGCATCCGCCGCTCCCGTCTGGCCGCTGTAGAACCGGCCGCAGCAGAGAAGTGATCCACGCGCAGTGCGACTGAACGATCTCGACGAACGCATCGTGCACGCCCTCGCCAAGGACGCCCGCCGCTCCTTCGCGGACATCGGCTCCGAGGTCGGACTCTCGGCCCCCGCCGTCAAGCGGCGTGTGGACCGGCTGCGCGCCGAAGGAGCCATCACCGGCTTCACCGTCCGCGTGGACCCCGCCTCGATGGGCTGGGAGACCGAGGGCTTCATCGAGATGTACTGCCGCCACAACACCTCGCCGGACGACATCCGGCGGGGGCTGGAGCGCTACCCCGAGGTGGTGTCCGCGTCGACCGTCACCGGCGACGCGGACGCCCTCGTCCAGATCTTCGCCTCCGACATGAGGCACTTCGAGCGGGTCCTGGAGCGGATCGCGGGCGAGCCCTTCGTGGAGCGCACCAAGTCCGTGCTCGTCCTCTCCCCGCTCCTGCGCCGCTTCACTTCCGGCGCGCCCGCGTAGCCGGTCCGCTCCGCCCGGTCCGTCCCTCCGGCGCGGTGGCCGCCGCGGCCGCGAGGGCGGCCGGGCTCCTGCCGGTCCTGCGGGAGCGGACGAGCAGCGCGCGGCGCTCCTCCTCGGTCAGGCCGCCCCACACCCCGTACGGCTCCCGCGTGCGCAGGGCGTGCTCCAGGCACGCGGCGCGCACCGGGCAGTCGGCGCAGATCCGCTTCGCCGCCGCGTCGCGCTCCTCCCGGTCCTCGCCCCGCTCGCCCGCGGGGTGGAAGAACCGGTTCGAGCCGAGTGCGCGGCAGGCCGCGCGCATCTGCCACTGCCAGTGGTGGGGGGCCGGACCGGGCAGCCGGGCCGCGCCGGCCGATATCCGGGGAGTCGCCGGAGCAGGGGGCGCAGAGGTCGTGGCGGCCCTGGAGGCCCTGTGGGTCATGACGGTTCCTTTCGCGCTGCGGTCGCCGGAAGGTTTCCCTGCGCGTGTGACCGCTCCGCACGGCACCAAACCCCGGCCGGGCGCATCCCCGCCTTCCCGCCGGCCTTCCTTCCCCGCCGGCCTCCTTCCCGCCTCCCCGAGCCGCCCCTACGGGCGCAGGTGCCCCCGGCGGGCCCACTCCCCGGCCAGCAGCCGGTACGAGCGCACCCGGTCGGTGTGCCCGTGCGTGATCGTGGTGATCAGCAGCTCGTCCGCGCCGGTCGCCTCCCACAGCCGCTCCAGCGCGTCGGCGACGGTGGCCGGGGAACCGGCGAACTGGGTCTCCACCCGGTCCGCGACCAGCTCGTGGTCGGCCGCCGACCAGTCCCGGGTCAGTGCCCGGGCCTCCCCGGGCGAAGGGAAGGGGATCGCGCCTTCGCCCGACCTGATGCTGTGCACCCAGGGCGCGTACCCGGCGGCCAGCTCCCGGGCCTCGTCGTCGTCCGGAGCCACCACCACGTCGGCGGACACGCTCAGGTACGGCCGGTCCAGCCCGCCCGGCTCCGCCGAGGGCTTGAAGGCCGCCCGGTAGGCCTCGGACGCTTCCAGCACGCTCGCCGGGCTCACGTGGTAGTTGGCCGTGAACCGCAGCCCGCCCGCCCCGGCCGTCTCCGCGCTCACCCCCGCGCTGCTGCCCAGGATCCACACCTGTACCTCGGCACCCTCCCCGGGCACGGCGCGCCCCTCCACCCCCTCGGGTGAGCGGTACTCCCCGCGCAACAGGGCCAGTACGTCGCCCACTTGCTCGGCGTACTCCTGCGGCGTGGCGCCCGGCAGCTGGAGCAGCCGGTTCTGGAGCGCGATGCGCGGGTGATCGCGCAGGTGGGCCCAGGAGAACGGCTTCGGTATGCGCAGCCCGTTCGCCGTGGTGTACGCCACCGGCGGCTCGGCCCCGGCGCGGCGCGGGGGCGGACCGCCCGCCGAGCGGCCCAGGCCGAGGTCGATCCGCCCGGGGTGCACGGCGTCCAGCAGGCCGAACTCCTCGACCGTGGACAGGGCCGTGCGGTGCCCCAGTTGGACCGCCCCCGAGCCGATCCGGATCGTGGAGGTGGCCGAGGCGGTCAGTGCCAGCACGACGGAGGGCGAGGTCCCCGCGACCCCCGGATTCAGGTGGTGCTCGGCGAACCAGTAGCGGGCGTACCCGAACCGCTCCGCCTGCCGGGCCAGGTCGACGGTGGAGCGCAGGGCGTCGGCCGCCGTGGAGCCGGACGGGATCGGGATGAGGTCGAGGACCCCGAGCGGGATACCGGGCATGGTGTGGCCCCTTCTCTGGTGCGACTTCGGATTCGGGTCTGCGGGTCCGCGCTCTTCAGCCGCGGACCGGGGCGAGCGCGCGCGGCGCGGCCAGCCCGAGGTGGTCGCGCAGCGTCGGGCCCGCGTACTCGCGGCGGAACACCCCGCGCTCCTGGAGCAGCGGGACCACGGTGTCCGCGAAGGCGTCGAGCCCGCCGGGCGTCAGGTGCGGGACCAGGATGAAACCGTCGGCCGCGTCCGCCTGGACCAGGGCGTCGATGGACTGCGCGACGGTGAGGGGCGAGCCGACGAAGGACTGCCGGGCGGTCGTCCGTATCATCAGCTCCCGGATCGACAGGCCCTCGGCGGCGGCCAGCTCCCGCCACTCCCGCGCCACGGCCAGCGGGTCCCCGTTCATGCGCACGCTCGCCCGCCCCAGCGCGATGGTGTTCTCACCGGGCTCGGGATCGACCTCCGGCAGCGGCCCGTCCGGGTCGTAGCCGGACAGGTCCCGGTTCCACACGTGCTCCAGGTACTTGATCGCGGTCGCCCCGCTGACCTGCTGGAGCCGTACCTCGTGGGCCAGTTCCCGCGCCTCGGCGTCGGTGTCGCCGAGCACGAAGCTCGCCGCCGGCAGGATCTTCAGCTCGTCGGGGGTGCGTCCGTACCGGGGCAGGCGCCCCTTCACGTCCGCGTAGAAGACGCGGCCCTCCTCCAGCGTGCGGTACCGGCCGAAGATGGCGTCCGCGGAGGCCGCGGCGAACTCCCGGCCCTCGTCCGAATCGCCCGCCTGGAAGATCACCGGCCGCCCCTGCGGGCTGCGCGGCACGTTGAAGTGCCCGGAGATGTCGAACTGCTTGCCCCCGTGGGCGAAGGCGCCGGGGCCCGCGTCGCGCAGGAACTCCCCGGAGGCCGGGTCGGCGAGGATCTCGCCGCCGTCCCAGGAGTCGAAGAGCTCGTGGGCGGTGTCGAGGAACTCCCTTGCCCGCTCGTAGCGTTCCTCGCGCGGCAGGAAGCCGCCGCGCCGGAAGTTCTCGCCGGTGAAGGCGTCCCAGGAGGTGACCACGTTCCAGGCGGCGCGGCCCCCCGACAGATGGTCCAGGGAGGCGAACTGGCGGGCCACCTCGTACGGTTCGTTGAAGGTGGAGTTGATGGTGCCGGTCAGCCCGAGGTGCTCGGTGACGGCGGCGAGCGCCGCCAGCACGGTGAAGGTGTCCGGGCGGCCCACGACGTCCAAGTCGTAGATCTCGCCGCCCTGTTCGCGTAGGCGCAGGCCCTCGGCGAGGAAGAGGAAGTCGAACTTCGCGCGCTCGGCGGTCCGCGCGAAATGGACGAAGGAATCGAAGTCGATCTGGCTCCCGGCGGCCGGGTCGCTCCACACGGTGGTGCTGTTGACCCCGGGGAAGTGCGCTGCGAGATGGATCTGCTTGAGCGGCTTGCTCATGACTGCTGTCGGTCCTTCCTGGGGAATCAGGCGGCGGGGGAAGTGAGGGAAGCGGCGGCGGCGTACCGGTTCGCCGGGCGCGCCAGCCCCAGCAGGCCGCGGAGCGAGGAGGCCTCGTAGGACCGCCGGAAGACCCCGCGCCGCTGGAGCTCCGGGACCAGGCCGCGGGTGATCGCCGGCAGGTCGTGGGCGAGGACGCCCGGCCGCAGCCGGAAGCCGGTCAGCCCGGCCTCCCGCCACTCCAGCAGCAGGTCGGCGAGGTCCGCCGCGGTCCCCGCGAAGACGCGGCTGTCACTCGTGTACGCGGCCCCGTGCGCGGCGTCCAGCCGCTGGAGCCGTCGCTCCGCCGTGGCCTGCCGCTCGTCGAGGAAGACCGTCAGCTCGCCGAACAGGTGCGGGGTGGCGGGGAGCGCGGCGACGGCGGCGCGGACCTCGCCGGCATCGCGCGCCGTCACGTAGCCGATGTCGGCGGACCGGGCGAGGAAGGGGTACACGGCGGTGTCGGAGGCCAGTGCGCTGACCGGGGGCAGGCCCTGGGGCGGCCGGGGGGTGATGGAGGGGCCCTTCACGCTGAATCGGGGGCCCTCGAAGTCGATGTAGTGCAGTTTGGCGCGGTCGATGAACCGCCCGGTGGCCGCGTCCCGGATCTCGGCGTCGTCCTCCCAGCTGTCCCACAGCCGGCGCACCACCTCGACGTGGTCGGCGGCCTCCGCGTACAGCTCCGCCGGGTCCAGGGGTGCCGTACGGCGCCCGAAGTGGCCTACCTCGTCCGGGCGTTCGGAGACCTGGATGCGCAGCCCGGCGCGCCCGCGGCTCACGTAGTCCAGGGTGGCGAGCGCCTTGGAGACGTGGAAGGGCTCGGTGTGGGTGGCCACCACGCTCGGGACCAGCCCGATGTGCCGGCTGAGCGGCGCCACCCGGGCGGCGACCAGCACCGCGTCGAGCCGGCCCCGCACCAGGTCGGTGCGGCCGTCGGGCCCCGCCGGATCGGTGGACTGCAGGCTCAGTGAGTCCTCGAAGGTGACGAAGTCCAGCAGCCCGGCCTCCGCCTCGGCGACGAGCGCGGCCCAGTAGCCGGCGGTGAACAACCGGTCGGCGCCGGCCCCCGGTTCGCGCCAGGCGGCGGGATGCCAGCCCGCCCCGTCGAGGGCCACGGCGAGGTGGAGCGCGGGGGAGGGGGAAGCGGAGGGAGAAGGGTGCACGGGCATGGCGGAACGGCCTCCTGATCGGGCGGCGCGGCGAAGGACGGAAGGGCTCGCGGGACGCGGGGCGCGGACGCAGGGCGCGGGACGCGGGCTGCGGAACGCTGATCAGGAACGACAGAGGGAGCCGGCGACGCGCAGCAGGTCGATGTGCGCGCGGGAGTGCAGATGGACGGCACGGCGGGGGGTGAGGGCGTCACCCGCGGTGCGAACGGTCATGCCGGGCCACCCCCTTCGTCTCGTGCTCCCGGTCGTCCTTCCGACGCTAGATCAGCGGGGACCGGGCCACAACGGGTGGAATGTCAATCCGTGTTAAGCCTTCGTGTCGGGCGTGCGAAGCCCGATGAACACCGGCTCGCGGCGCAGGGTGAAGCCCATCGAGAGGTACAGCCCCACGGCCGAGGTGTTCTGCGCCGCGGCGTGCAGGAAGGGGGTGTCCCCGCGCTCCTCCACGGCGGCCGCGACCGCACGGATCAGCCGCCCGGCGAGCCCCTGGCCACGGTGGTCGGGGTGCGTGCACACCGCGCTGATCTCCGACCAGCCCGGCGGCCGCATCCGCTCGCCCGCCATCGCGACGAGCCGGCCGCCCCGGCGGATCCCGAGGTACGTGCCCAGCTCGACGGTGCGGTCTCCGAACGGGCCGGGCCGGGTCAGCTCGACCAGCTCCAGCATCTCCGCCACGTCGGCGGGCCCCAGCGGGACCGCCTCCGGCTCCTCCTTGCCGGGCACCGCCCGGCCGTCGAGCTGCACGCCCGGTATCGACATCAGGGTCTCCCAGCCCGCGGGCGGGGTCGGCAGCCCGGTCACCCAGACCTCCCGGCCGGGGCCGACGAGCTCGGCCAGGTCCGCCCAGGCCCGCGGGTCCTCCGGGTCGTGGAGCGCGGCGAAGGGTGACACTCCGGCCGGGTACCGGGCGGCGAGTCCGGCGGGACCGAGCTCGGCGAAACCCCGGTGCGGGCCGCCGAGCGCGGCCCAGACGGGGTTGTCGAGGACTGCGTCGGGCCGGGACTCGCGGGACATGGGCGGGAGTTTCCTTCCATCGGGCGCGGGCGCCCGGGCAAGCACCCGAGCAGCACTCGCTCAGGCACCCGAGCAGGCACTCGCTCAGGCACTCGTGCGGGCGGTCTTGACGGCCCCCGGCGGTGCCGTGAGACTGCGAACGCCAGCCTAATGCGGGCGCGGACAGGAAGGGGGCCCGGTGGATCAGCTCACCACACCCTCCTCCACCACCTCCCCGCTGCGCCGCTCCTGGCTCACCCGCAGGCTGCACATAGATCTCCTCCGCGTCTGCAGTGCCACGGCCCCGGCCTCCTGAGGCCCGCCGAGCACGCACGCACGTACGCACACAGACCGAGGAGACCCATGCCCACGACGCCCGTGCAGACCCATGTCCAGATCCCTGTCCAGGCCCCTGCGCAGCCCCCCGTCCCGACCCGGAGCCGCGGCCGGGCCGCCCTCCTGCGGGGCCGGATCGGGACCGGATTCTCGCCGGAACCGCACCGGTACCGGCTCTACGTCGCCGCCGACGACTGTCCGAGCTGCCTCGGCGTCACCGCCGCCTTCGCCGACCTGGGCCTGCGGGACACCGTGGCGCTGACCGTCCTGCGGCCCGGCTCCGACCCCGCCGGGCACGAGGCGCTGCGCCGCGCCTACGAGGCCGCCGGGCACGATCACGACGGCACCCTCACCGTCCCCGCGCTCTGCGACGGCTGGAGCGGCCGGGTGGTCTCCAACCACGCTCCCGACATCCTGGAAGACCTGCGCAGGCTGAGCGTGCACCCGGCCTTCCGCCCGGGCCGGTAGACCTCACGAAAAGGCCTTTCGGACCGTTCGTACGGCCTTCGCGCAACGAATCGCCGCCTTCTCCCTCCGATGCGCAACGAATCGATGCGCGGAGCGCAACGGTCACACCTTGTCCCGGTCGAACGCGCGAACGTACCGTTTAGGGACCCCCACCCCTCCTGCCACAGAGGTTCGCCCATGCCCCCGCTGCGCACCGCCCTCCTCCAGAGTTCCGGACGGCTCGGCGACACCGCCGACAACCTGAAGGCGCTCGACGAGGCCGCGGCCCGCGCCGCACAGGCGGGGGCCGGACTCCTCGTGACCTCGGAGATGTTCCTCACCGGCTACGCGCTGGAGATCGAGGACATCGCCCGGCTCGCCGAACCGGCCGACGGCATGTCCGCCCGCGCCATCGGCGAGATCGCCCGCCGCCACGGGCTGGCCGTGCTCTACGGCTACCCCGAGCGCGACGGCGAGGCCGTCTACAACGCGGCGCAGCTCGTCGGCCCCGACGGGGAACGGCTCGCGAACTACCGCAAGACCCACCTCTTCGGCTGCTTCGAGCAGGCGGCCTTCACCCCCGGCGACACCCCGGTGGTCCAGGCGGACCTCGGTGGCCTGCGCGTCGGCGTGATGATCTGCTACGACGTGGAGTTCCCCGAGAACGTCCGGGCGCACGCGCTCGCCGGCACCGACCTCCTCCTGGTGCCGACCGCGCAGATGCACCCGTTCCAGTTCGTCGCCGAACAGCTGGTCCCCGTACGGGCCTTCGAGAACCAGATGTACATCGCGTACGTCAACCGCACCGGCCCGGAAGGCGAGTTCGAGTTCGTCGGACTCAGCTGCCTGGCGAGCCCCGACGGGGTCACCCGGACCAGGGCCGGACGCGGCGAGGAGCTGGTGTTCGGCGAGGCCGACCCCGAGCTGCTGCGCGTCTCGCGCGAGACCAACCCGTACCTGCGCGACCGGCGCCCCGGGCTGTACGCCTCGCTCGTCTGACCGCGGCCCCGCGCCCGCCGTCGCCTCCCCTCCCGCTCGCCCTTCCCCCTGCCCCACCCCGCTAGGAGTCGTACCCCATGACGTCCACGGTGCCCACCACCGCCGTCCCGCACAGCGACGGCGCGCTGCCGATCACGATGTTCGGCCCGGACTTCCCCTACGCGTACGACGACTTCCTGGCCCACCCGGCGGGCCTCGGGCAGATACCGGCGACCGAGCACGGCACCGAGGTCGCCGTCATCGGCGGCGGGCTGTCCGGCATCATCTCCGCCTACGAGCTGATGAAGATGGGCCTCAAGCCCGTCATCTACGAGGCCGACCAGATCGGCGGCCGGCTGCGCACCGTCGGCTTCGAGGGAGCGGGCACCGAGGAACTGACCGCGGAGATGGGCGCCATGCGCTTCCCGCCGTCCTCCACGGCCCTCCAGCACTACATCGACCTCGTCGGCCTGGTCACCGAGCCCTTCCCGAACCCGCTCGCCGAGGCCACCCCCTCGACGGTGGTCGACCTCAAGGGCGAGACCCACTACGCCGAGACCATCGCCGACCTCCCGCAGGTCTACCGCGACGTCTCCGCCGCGTGGAACGCCTGCCTGGACGAGGGCGCCGACTTCTCCGACATGAACACCGCGATGCGCGAGCGGGACGTCCCGCGCATCCGGGAGATCTGGGCGAAGCTCGTCGAGAAGCTCGACGACGAGACCTTCTACGGGTTCCTCTGCAAGTCCGAGGCCTTCAAGTCCTTCCGCAAGCGCGAGATCTTCGGCCAGGTCGGCTTCGGCACGGGCGGCTGGGACACCGACTTCCCGAACTCGATCCTGGAGATCCTGCGCGTCGTCTACACCGAGGCCGACGACCACCACCGCGGCATCGTGGGCGGCTCGCAGCAGCTCCCGCTGCGCATGTGGGACCGCGAGCCCGAGAAGATCGTGCACTGGGCCCAGGGCACCTCCCTGTCCTCCCTGCACGGGGGCACCCCGCGTCCGGCGGTCACCCGCCTGCACCGCACGGCGGGCAACCGCATCACGGTCACGGACGCCTCGGGCGACATCCGCACGTACCGCGCCGCGATCTTCACGGCCCAGTCCTGGATGCTGCTCTCGAAGATCGCGTGCGACGACACGCTCTTCCCGATCGACCACTGGACGGCGATCGAGCGCACCCACTACATGGAGTCCTCGAAGCTCTTCATCCCCGTCGACCGCCCGTTCTGGCTGGACAAGGACGAGGAGACGGGCCGCGACGTCATGTCGATGACCCTCACGGACCGCATGACCCGCGGCACGTACCTCCTCGACAACGGCCCCGACAAGCCGGCCGTCATCTGCCTCTCCTACACCTGGTGCGACGACAGCCTGAAGTGGCTGCCGCTGTCCGCGAACGAGCGGATGGAGGTCATGCTGAAGTCCCTCGGCGAGATCTACCCGAAGGTCGACATCCGCCGCCACATCATCGGCAACCCGGTGACCGTGTCCTGGGAGAACGAGCCCTACTTCATGGGCGCGTTCAAGGCCAACCTGCCGGGCCACTACCGCTACCAGCGCCGCCTGTTCACCCACTTCATGCAGGACCGCCTCCCCGAGGACAAGCGCGGCATCTTCCTCGCGGGCGACGACATCTCCTGGACGGCGGGCTGGGCGGAGGGCGCCGTCCAGACGGCCCTCAACGCCGTCTGGGGCGTCATGCACCACCTCGGCGGCTCCACGGACTCCACCAACCCCGGCCCGGGCGACGTCTACGACGAGATAGCCCCGGTCGAACTCCCGGAGGACTGACCCCCCAGGCCCTCCGGACCCGTGACCGCGGGCCGCCCCCGTGCGCGGGGGCGGCCCGTTCTCATGCTCGGGGCGGGTACGGCCGCTCCCACTCCGCGTCCCCGCGCCAGACGGCCCCCCAGCGCGCCGCGCAGGCGATCCGGCGGTGGAGGTCGTAGACCGGGTCCGGGGCCGAAGGGCCCCGCTCCACCCCGCAGTGCGTGCACAGCGCGTACACGCGGTGGCCGTCGCTCCAGTTCATGACGGAGCGGGCGGCCTCGCACACGGCGCAGCCCTCACCCGTGTACTCCCGGGCCCGCAGGATCCGGGGCATCACCTCGGCCAGCGGGCCCAGCGGATGGAACTCCAGGTTCGGACACGACACCCAGGGCCGTGGTTCGGGCGGGTGCGGCAGGCGTACCCCGGCCCGCTTCTGGATCCGCCGGGCCGCCTGCCAGGCGCGGATGCCCGGTACCCACACCTCACGGGCGGCCTGGAGCTCTTCCACCGCCCGCACCAGCGAATCGGGGTCCCGGGCCGGGTCGCGGGGGATGCCCGCACTGCCCCGCAGGTGGTGGAAGGTCGCGCGGAGCCCGTACGGGGCGAACTGGGTCAGGCAGGTGCGCAGGGCCGACATCCGCCGGTGGACCGGCAGCGTGGCGTCGTGCACGCGGAGCCGGTGCGTGGCGAAGCTGGTCATCGGCCGAGCCTAGGCGCGCGTGCTCACGGCACGCACCGGGATATCAGCCCGTAGGGGTCAGCAGGCAGCGGCCGACCAGGCCGACGCCCGCGTCGAGGGACTCGGTGAATTCCTCCGCCAGGTCGGGGGAGCGCCGCAGCGACCAGAGCAGACGGGCCGACGCCCAGGCCCCCGCGCGGGCCCGCTCCAGGCTCCAGGCGCCGAGCAGATGCGTCAGCGGGTCCGCGACCTCCAGCAGGTCCGGGCCCGGCATCAGGTCCTCCCGAATGTGCTCCTCCAGGGAGACCAGGGTGTCGCCGACCCGGTCGAAGTCCGCTTCGAGCGCGGCCGGTTCGCAGTCGAGCGAGCGGCAGGTGGCGACCACGGCCAGCGCCAGGTCGTGGCCGATGTGCGCGTTGATCCCGGCCAGTGCGTGCTGGAGCGGCCGGATCCCGGGGTGGCGGCGGTACTGGAGCAGCGGCCGCCAGCACGCCGGCGCCCGCTCCGCCTCCACCGCCGTCAGGTAGCGCTCGGCGAAGCGGACGCTGAGCGCCTCCGCCCTGCGCGGCGAGGGGAACGCGCCCTGGGTGATCCCCTCGTGCAGGGTCTGCGTCACCGTGAGGTACACCCGGTTGAAGACGGCGACGCCGTCCCGCTCGGGGAGCCGCTCGTCCAGGGCGCGCATCCGCGCCAGCACCGCTTCCATGGGGACCATGGGACGCAGCGTCGCAGCCGCGGGCCGGGATCAGGGGAACTTGGCCGTGAGCGTCGCCGGTTCGGGCGAAACTCCGTCAACCCCGCTTGTCCCCGGGCTCCCCGGCAGGGCTCCCGTCCGCCTCGTCGTACGCCGACGTGCCCGCGTACAGCAGCGGTTCCTGCTGCTTCAGGTGCGGCGGAGCGAAGTACCGCAGCGCGTGGTAGCCGGTGATCACGACGATCGTGCCGAGCGCGATCCCGCCCAGCTCGAAGCTGTCGGTGATGTTCAGCTCGACCCCGCCGACGCCGATGATGATGCCCGCCGCGGCCGGCACCAGGTTCAGCGGATTGCGCAGGTCCACCCGGCCGTTGATCCAGATCTGCGCGCCGAGCAGGCCGATCATGCCGTAGAGGATCACGGTGATCCCGCCCAGCACCCCGCCGGGGATCGCGGCGACGACCGCGCCGAACTTGGGGCACAGGCCGAAGAGGAGGGCGAACCCGGCCGCCGCCCAGTAGGCCGCCGTGGAGTAGACGCGGGTGGCCGCCATGACGCCGATGTTCTCGGAGTACGTGGTGTTCGGCGGGCCGCCCACGGCCGTGGACAGCATCGACGCGGCGCCGTCGGCCGCGATGGCCGTGCCGAGCTTGTCGTCGAGGGAGTCGCCGGTCATCTCGCCGACGGCCTTGATGTGTCCGGCGTTCTCGGCGATCAGCGCGATGACCACGGGCAGGGCGATCAGGATCGCCGACCACTCGAAGGCCGGCGCGTGGAAGGTCGGCAGCCCGACCCAGTCGGCCTTGGCGACGCCCGACAGGTCGAGCCGCCAGTGGTCCACAGCCTCGGGGCCGCCGACCGTCGAGTGGATCTTGCCGAAGACGAGGTCGAGGATCCAGGAGAGGCCGTACCCGAAGACCAGGCCGAGGAAGATCGCGATCCGCGACCAGAACCCCCGCAGGCAGACCACGGCCAGCCCGGTGAAGGCCATGGTCAGCAGGGCCGTCCACTGGTCCTGCGGCCAGTACGTGGACGCGGTCACGGGCGCCAGGTTGAAACCGATCAGCATCACGACCGCGCCCGTCACCACCGGCGGCATCGCCGCGTGGATGATCCGGGCCCCGAAGCGCTGGACCGCCAGCCCCGCCAGGAACAGGGCCGCGCCGACCACGAAGACCGCGCCCGTGACGACCGCGCTGTCCCCGCCGCTCGCCCGGATCGCCGCCGCGACCCCCACGAAGGAGAGCGAGCAGCCCAGGTACGAGGGGACCCGGCCGCGGGTCGCCAGCAGGAAGATGACGGTGGCGACACCGGACATCATGATGGCGAGGTTCGGGTCCAGCCCCATCAGGACCGGCGCCACGAAGCTGGCTCCGAACATGGCCACGACGTGCTGGGCGCCCAGCCCGGCGGTCCGCGGCCACGACAGCCGCTCGTCCGGCCGCACCACCGCGCCGGGGGCGGGGGTCCGCCCGTCTCCGTGCAGGGTCCAGCGCACGCCGAGGCCCATGTTCCACCGCATTTCGTTCGTTCTTCGGCCATTCGCCGGGAGCGCGGTCACGCTACGAGGCCGCCGGTGACCAGGCGCCATATTACGGCCGGATAGGTGCAGGTTCGTCCTGGTTGACGGCCGGGACCTCCGCCGCCACCGGCCGCTGCCGCAGTACGGTCGCCCCCACGATCAGTGCGAACGACAGCAGCGTGACCAGCCCGAACGACACCACCAGCGAGGTCGCGTCGGCCACCGCTCCGATCGCCGACGGGGCGATCAGCCCCGAGGTGTACGTGATCGTCGCGACACCGGCGATGGCCTGCGCCGGGGCGGGACCGCTGCGCGCGGCCGCCGCGAAGGCCAGCGGGACCACCACGGCGATGCCGAGCCCGATCAGCCCGAAGCCGGTCAGGGCCGCGGCCGGCTCGTGGACCGTGACCACGAGCAGCCCGCCCGCCGTGGCCAGCGCGCCGCCCGCGCGGACGGTGCGTACGGCCCCGAACCGGTCCACGACCTTGTCCCCGACCAGCCGGGCGAGGGCCATCGTCAGCGCGAAGGCGGTGGTCGAGGCGGCGGCGAGACCGGCGTCGGTGTGCAGCACGTCCCGCAGGTACACCGCGGACCAGTCCAGGCTCGCGCCCTCCGCGAAGACCGCGCAGAAACCGATCGCGCCGATGAACAGCGCGGACTTCGGAGGCAGCGCGAAGTGCGGCGGCGCCTCCTCCCCGCCGGTGTCCGTCCGCAGGTCCAGGACGCCCCGTACGGCGATCAGTCCGGCCAGCGTCAGGGTGAGCGCGGCGATCAGGTGGTGCAGACGGGCATCGGCGCCGGCGTGCGCGGCGACCGTGCCGGCGGCCGAGCCGATCAGGGCGCCCACGCTCCACATGCCGTGCAGCGAGGACATGATCGAGCGCTTCAGCCGGTTCTCGGTCTCCACGCCCAGCGCGTTCATCGCCACGTCCGACATGCCGGCGGTGGCTCCGTAGACGAAGAGCACGAAGCAGAGCGTCCACAGGTTCGGGGCGAGGCTCGGGAGCACGAGGGCGAGCGTCCACAGGCTCAGCAGCATCCGCAGGGCGGTGCGCGCGCCGAAGCGGTGGTTGATGCGGCCGGCCAGCGGCATGGTGAGCGCCGCGCCGAGCGCGGGGAAGGCGAGGGCCAGGCCCAGGGTGCCCGCGCTGAGCTGCGCGTGCTCCTGGATCCAGGGGATGCGGGTCGCGAAGGATCCGGTGACCGCGCCGTGTGCGCAGAAGACGCCGGCGATGGCGAAGCGGGCATGGCGCAGTCGCGCCGGGCTGAGGTCGGTTTCCCCGGTCATGACCCGTAAACTATCAGGTACCCTGCCTGATAGTTAGACCCCGGAACTCCTAGGATGGGCTCCGTGACTCCTGCCAAGGCCCTGACCGCCACCGCCCGCGCCGCGTCCCCCGCTCCGTCCCCCGCCTCGCCGAGCACGGCCAGGGCCATCAACGACCGGCTCGCCCTCCAGCTCCTCCAGGAGGAGGGCCCCCTGACGGCGCCCCAGCTCAAGGAGCTGACCGGCCTGTCCCGGCCCTCCGTGGCCGACCTGGTGGAACGGCTCACCGGAGCCGGACTGATCGAGGTCGTCGGGGAATCCGGCGAACAGCGGCGGGGACCCAACGCCAAGCTCTACGGGATCGTCGCGCGGCGGGCCTACCTCGCCGCGCTCGACGTACGGACGGGCGGCGCCACCGCGGTCGTCGCCGACCTCCTCGGGCGGCCACTGGCCGAGGCGGACCTGCCGGTGGGCGCCGTGGACGACATGGTGGACCGGCTGGAGGCGCTCGCCGCGGAGGCGGGCGCCGACCGGCTCCACACGGTGGTGATCGGAGCGCCGGGGCTGGTGGCCCCGGGCACCGGGGAGCTCCGGGACACCGCGGGCCTGCCCGCCTGGCACCGGGACCTGGTGGCGGCGGTGCAGCGGCGGCTGCCGGCGGTGGTCGTGGTGGAGAACGAGACCAACCTGGCGGCCCTGGCCGAACAGCGCGTCGGAGCCGCCCGGGACCTGGACTCCTTCGTGCTGCTGTGGCTCGGCGAAGGGGTCGGCGCCGCCGTGGTCCTGGACGGGCGGCTGCGCCGGGGCGCCTCCGGCGGAGCGGGGGAGATCGGCTTCCTGCCGGTGCCCGGGACGGGAGGCCTTCCGTCGGCCGCGAACTGCGACGGCGGCTTCCACCAACTCGCCGGGCGGACCGGGGTGACCGCCCTCGCCGCGGCCCACGGCTACGACGGGCCGGTCGAGGAGGCCGTCGCGGGCGCCGCCGGACCGGAGTTCCTCGACGCCCTGGCCGACCGGCTGGCCCTGGGGGCGGCGGCCGTCGCGGCGATCCTGGACCCCGGCTGCGTCGTGCTCGGCGGGGAGCTCGGCCGCGCCGGCGGACCCGCCCTGGCGGCCCGGGTCGCCCGCCGCCTCACCGCCCTGAGCCCGGTCCCGACCGAGGTCCGCGCGGGCGCACTCGGCGATACGGCGGTGCTCACGGGCGCCCGCCTCGCCGCCCGCGAGTCGGCGCAGTCCGTCCTCTTCACGGCCTGACCCCCGCGCCCGGTCCGTGTTCCGGACCGTCCGGGGAACGCGAGGACCCGGTGGCCGCCGGGCCACCGGGTCCTCACGTTCCTTCACCTACGCGGTCACCTGTGCGGTCACCGGGCGGGGGTCAGCAGGGGGGTCAGCAGGCGCCCTGGTCCTTCCAGACGCCCCACTCGCCCGTGGTGCCGGGCGTTTCGTTCTGCGTCCACCACTGGGCCTTCCAGTTGCGGCCCTGGTGCGAGACGACGTTGCCGCTGTTGTAGACCGTGCCCGCCACGTACGCGGGGTTGGTGCACGTGCCGCCCGGAGGGGTCGTGGGCGGCGTGGTCGGGGGAGTCGTCGGCGGGGTGGTGGGCGGCGTGGTCGGCGGGGTCGTGGGCGGAGTGGTGCTACCCGGCTGGACCACCGTGGTGCCGCGCGCCAGGTCACCGGCGAGGGCGTACGTCGTGCCGGAGATGTTCACCGTCCAGTTGGAGGGCGTGGACACCGGCAGGTAGTAGTTGAAGGCCAGGTCGACCGAGGCGCCCGGGGCGAGCGTCTGCCACGCCGGGAGCTTCAGCGAGACCCGGTGGAAGTCGCCCTTCAGACCGCCGACGTTGCTGCCGGTGTGGTCGCTCTTGATCACCTTGGTGCCGAAGCCCGACTGGTCGGAGGCGTTGGCCGGAGCCGCCGTCGAGTAGTCGAACTGGAACTCCGTGCCGCCCGGGAGCGTCGCGTTCGTGTTGTTGGTGATCTTGAGCTTCGGGGTGATCGGGTAGTTGGAGTCGCCGAGCTTGAACTCGTTGAACTCGGTCTTGATGTCCACGGCCTGCGTGGGCAGTGCGGTGTTGGACTTCTTGGCGCCGTACGGGGAGGCCGCCTTGAACTTGTCGTACATCACGGAGGTCAGCGTGTCGCCGATCTCGTACTGGCCCTTCGCGGCGTTCCAGGAGTAGTCGCCGGCCATCTCCCAGACCATGGTGCCGCCGATGCCGCGGTCGACCACGTACTGGGCCTTGGCCGCCACCGACTGCTCGTCCTCAGTGGAGAGGAAGACCTTCTTCTGCGCGTTCCACAGCCACGGGGCGACCAGGTTCGCGTCGTACTTGCGGACGTAGGTGCCGGTCAGCGTGGTGTTCGCCGGGAAGCCGTACTTGGTGACGTAGTCGCCGACGATCCCCTTCTCGAGGTTCTTGGCGTGCCACATCGGGTTGGAGCCGGCCGGGGACTCGGCCCCGTTGGTGTCCTTGTCGTGCCACAGGTTGTCGATGCCGACCGCGCCGTCACCGCACTTGGTCAGACCCGCGCCGGCCGGGCAGGTGGTCGCGGCCGCCTTGCCCCACAGGCCGTCGGTGCCGCCCTGGACGTTCTTGAAGCCGCGGGTGTAGTAGGGCAGGCCGATGTTGATGCGGCCCGCCGGCATGGAGCCGCGGAAGTAGTGGTAGGCCCAGTCGGTGTTGAGGTAGCCGATGCCGCCGTACTGGGAGCTGCCGTAGACGTTGGCGGCCGCCAGCTCGGCGTCCTTGCCGTCGTCGAAGAGCGAGGCGTTGGGGCCGACGTACTCGTTCCAGGCGCCGTGCAGGTCGTAGGACATGATGTTGACGTAGTCCAGGTACTTCTGCATCTGGAAGGTCTCCATGCCCCGCAGCAGGTAGCCGGAGGAGGGGGCGGCGACGGTCAGCAGGTAGTGCTTGCCGTCGGCGGCGCCGGCCCGGTCGAGCTTCTCGCGCAGGGACTTCATCAGGGCGTCGTAGCCCTGGACCAGCCCGGCCCGGCGGGCGTTGGACAGCTGCCAGTCCAGCGGGTTGCCCGCGTCCTTCATGGTGGTCGGGTATTCGTAGTCGATGTCGACGCCGTTGAACCCGTACTTGCGGATGAACTCGACCGAGGAGTCCGCGAAGGTGTTGATGCCGGCCTGGTTGACCGAGCCGTCGGCGTTGGTGGCCATCGAGTAGAAGCCGCCCGACGCGACGCGGTTGCCGTCGTCGCCGAAGTAGCCGCCGGTCTCCGCCCAGCCGCCGACCGAGATCAGCGTCTTGACGTTCGGGTTCTGCTTCTTGAATTTGTTCAGAAGATTGAAATTGCCCTTGTAGGGGAGGGCGGGGTCCATCTCGGCGCCGGCGACGCCCGGCCAGGTCATCCCGGTGGCGGAGTTGTTCGCGTTGTCCGCGCCGACCGAGATCTTGTTGTTGCCGTCGACGTGGGCGAAGGCGTAGTTCAGGTGGGTGACCTTGGACCACGGGATGTTGCCGGGCAGGTAGGCGGGGGTGCCGTCCTTGCCCGTGCGCCAGCCCGTGAAGTAGCCGATGACGCGGCGCTGGTGGTCGGCGCCCATCTTCTCGCGGCCCTCGGTGTCGTAGACCGAGCAGTACGGGACGTCCACGCCCGCGGTCTTGTACAGACCGTCGGGGCGACAGGACTCGTTGTCGGCGGCGTGCGAGACGCCCGCCGAGAGCCCCGCGACCAGAAGCCCGGCGATTGCGGCGCCGGACGTCAGGAGCATGGCCCTCGTCTTGGTGGGGGACAGCATTGTGCCTCCTGGGGAGGGGAGGATGGCAGGACACAACAGGCTGAGACGTGGTGCGTGTTGGCCCGTGACGTGCGCACATCTGACGGGCTGTCTCCCGGGGAAGATGAAGGGAACGTTAAGAGGACTAGACCAACCCGTCAATAGGTCTGGACCAAAGTGCGCGATCGGCAAGGTTCGGTGCGGGTTCCGTCAAGCGCCCGTCAAGCGCCGCTCAAGGTCCGGCGTGGATCCGGTGCGAGTCCGGCGCGGATCCGTCAGGGGGTCCGGCGGGGGGTCCGACAGGGGGGTCCGACACGGGATCCGACAGGGGGTCCGTGAGGGAGAGAATCGGCCGAATGGGTCCATCGGTGCACCCGGGAATGACCGAATGTGTGACCCAGGCCACATTGACTCACCCGCATGGCCGCCGATCACCCGTGGCACACTGGCTTCAGTACCAGTAGCAGCGCACTCCGGGGTCGGTGTAATTCCGAACCGGCGGTTATAGTCCGCGACCCGTCCGCAGCCAGCGGCCGGTTGACCAGGTGAAATTCCTGGACCGACGGTTAAAGTCCGGATGGGAGGCAGTGCGCGGCGGGCCAGTCACCGGTACGCCGCCGTCGGCGGTCCACCGGCACATCCCTCGGGGCGTGCCGTCGAACGGACCGCGTTTCCGGCCTCGGCGTCCCCGCGTGTGCTACCCGCTTCATCTGTCGTATCCCGACAGGCCCCGGAGTCCGTGCCCGATGAGGCAGGAGGACCCGGTGGCGACACACGCCGCGCACGCAGCACCCGACGCGGGCACCCGCGCCATGCGCCGAGCCATCGAGCTCGCCGCCCGCGGACTCGGCTCCACCAGCCCCAACCCCGTCGTCGGCTGCGTCATCACCGACGCCTCCGGCGCCGTCGTGGGCGAAGGCTGGCACGAGCGGGCCGGCGGCCCGCACGCCGAGATCCACGCCCTGCACGCGGCCGGCGCGGCGGCCCGCGGCGGCACCGCCTACGTCACCCTCGAACCCTGCAACCACACCGGTCGTACGGGGCCCTGCGCGCAGGCCCTCGTCGCCGCCGGGATCGCCCGCGTGGTCTACGCGGTCTCCGACCCGAACCCGCAGGCCAGCGGCGGCGGCGCCACCCTGCGCGCCGCCGGGGTCGACACCGCCGCCGGACTGCTCGCCGAGGAGGCCGAGGCGGGCAACGCCGCCTGGCTGACCTCCGTACGCCTGGGCCGCCCGTACATCCTGTGGAAGTACGCCGCGACCCTCGACGGCCGCATCGCGGCCGCCGACGGCACCAGCCGCTGGATCAGCTCGCCCGAGTCCCGCGCCGACGTCCACCGGCTGCGCGCCGAGTCCGACGCCGTCGTCGTGGGCTCCGGCACCCTGCGCGCCGACGACCCGCACCTCGCGGTCCGGGGGATCGACGGTTTCACCGCCGCCGACCAGCCCCTGCGCGTGGTCCTGGACACCCACGCCACCATCCGGCCCACCGCCCGGGTGCTGGACGAGGCCGCTCCCACCCTGATCGTCGTCGCCGAGGATGCCGACACCCGCCACCTCGCCGGAGTGGAGCTGGCCCGGCTCCCGTACGACAAGTACGGGATCTCCGTGGACGCCCTGCTGCGCGAGCTGTTCGGGCGCGGCATCCGCTCCGTCCTCCTCGAAGGCGGCCCCACCCTGGCCGGCGCCTTCGTCGCCGCCGGGGCCGTCGACAAGGTCGTCGGCTACCTGGCCCCCGTCCTCCTCGGCGCGGGCCCGCTCGCCCTCGCCGACGCCGGCATCGGCACCCTCGCCGACGCGCTCCGGCTCCGGATCACCGAAACCGTCCGCATCGGCACGGACATCCGCGTCACCGCCGTCCCCGCGTCGGCCCCCTCCGCCCCCACTGCCCTCAAGGAGCACTGAGTGTTCACCGGAATCGTCGAAGAACTGGGCGAGGTCGTCGCCGTCGAGGAGCTCGCCGAAGCCTCCCGCTTCCGCCTGCGCGGCCCGGTCGTCACCGAGGACGCCAAGCACGGGGACTCCATCGCCGTGAACGGCGTCTGCCTGACGGTCGTGGAGACCGGTGACGGCGAGTTCACCGCCGACGTCATGCAGGAGACCTTCAACCGTTCCAGCCTCGGCGCCCTCACCCAGGGCTCCCGGGTCAACCTGGAGCGCCCGATGGCGCTCGGCGGGCGCCTCGGCGGCCACCTGGTCCAGGGGCACGTGGACGGAACCGGCACGATCCTCGACCGGACCCCCTCCGAGCACTGGGAGATCGTCAAGGTCGCCCTCCCGGAGAACCTCTCCCGCTACGTGGTCGAGAAGGGCTCCATCACGGTCGACGGCGTCAGCCTCACCGTGGTCGAGGCCGCCGCCGACTGGTTCACCATCAGCCTCATCCCCACCACCCTCGCGCTGACCACCCTGGGCATCAAGAAGCCCGGCGACCCGGTCAACCTCGAGGTCGACGTCCTGGCGAAGTACGTGGAGCGGCTGCTCGGCGCGAACGGCGGACAGGGGGAGACGGCACGATGAGCGCCCTGAACTGGCTGAACTCGGAGGCGTTCACCGCCTTCGACCAGCACATCAAGTGGTCCGACATGATCGGCAACACGATCGGTCTCATCGCCCTCGCCCTCGGCTGGCGGCGCTCCATATGGACCTGGCCCGCCCAGTTCCTCTCCGGCGTGATCCTCTTCGTGGCCTTCGCCGCCGGCCACCTGTCCGGCAGCGCCGGCAAGCAGGTCGTCGTCATGCTCGTCGCCGCGTGGGGCTACGCCCAGTGGAACCGGGGCCGGCAGCAGGCCCAGGACGGCGGGCTCGCCGTCCGCTTCGCCACCTGGCGCGAACGCGGTGTCCTGGTGGCCGCGGCCGCCGTCGGCACCGTCGCCGTCGCCCTCCTCTTCACCGCCTACCCGGCCCTGTCCTGGGACCCCTGGCCCGACGCCTACATCTTCGTCGGCACGATCGTCGCCATGTACGCCCAGTCGCGCGGCATGGTCGAGTTCTGGTTCGCCTGGCTCCTGGTCGACCTGGTCGGCGTGCCCCTGAACTTCGCCAACGGCTACGCGTTCTCCGGTTTCGTCTACGTCATCTACGGCGCGCTCGTCCTGTGGGGCATGCGCGACTGGTGGCTCCGCTCGCGCACCAACCCCGCCCCGGCTCTGGAAGGAGCAACGGCATGACCTCCCCGAACCCCGTCCTGAAGCCCGTGCCCGGCGTCGAGCTCGAAGAGACCTTCCGGCTCGACCCCGTGGAGCAGGCCATCCGCGACATCGCGGCCGGCCGTCCGGTGGTCGTCGTCGACGACGAGGACCGCGAGAACGAGGGCGACCTCGTCATCGCGGCCGAGAAGGCTACCCCCGAGATCATCGCGTTCATGATGAGCGAGTGCCGCGGCCTGATCTGCGCCCCGCTGGAGGGCGACGAGCTGGAGCGGCTCGAACTGCCCCAGATGGTCCAGCACAACACCGAGTCGATGCAGACCGCCTTCACCGTCTCCGTCGACGCGAGCGGCGCCCACGGCGTCACCACCGGCATCTCGGCCGCCGACCGCGCCACCACCCTGCGCCTCCTGGCCGACGGGGTCTCGGGCCCCGGCGACTTCGTCCGCCCCGGGCACGTCTTCCCGCTGCGCGCCAAGCCCGGCGGCGTCCTGGTCCGCAACGGCCACACCGAGGCCGCCGTCGACCTCGCCCGCCTCGCGGGCCTGCGCCCGGCCGGCGCCATCGTGGAGATCGCCGGCGAGGACGGCGTCATGCTGCGGCTGCCCGAGCTGATCCCGTTCGCCCGCAAGCACGGACTGACGATCATCTCCATCGAGGACCTGATCGCCTACCGCCGCTCCGCCGAGCCGACCGTGCGCCGCGAGGCCCAGGTCAGCCTGCCGACCTCCTTCGGCCACTTCACCGCGTACGGGTTCCGCTCCACCGTCGACGGCGTCGAGCACGTCGCCCTCGTCCACGGCGAGATCGGCGACGGCGAGGACGTCCTGGTCCGCATGCACTCCGAATGCCTGACCGGGGACATCTTCCAGTCGCAGCGCTGCGACTGCGGCCCCCAGCTGCACACCGCCATGGAGCGGGTCCAGGCCGCCGGCCGCGGAGTCATCGTCTACCTGCGCGGCCACGAGGGCCGAGGCATCGGGCTGCTGTCCAAGCTGCGCGCGTACGAACTCCAGGAGCGCGGCCGCGACACCCTCGACGCCAACCTGGAACTGGGCCTGCCGGCCGACGCCCGCGACTACGGGGCGGGCGCGCAGATGCTCGCCGACCTCGGCGTCCACAGCGTCCGGCTGCTGACCAACAACCCCGAGAAGTCGGCGGCCCTCATCAGCCACGGCATCAAGGTTTCCGACCGGGAGCCGATGCCCATGGAAGCGGGCGAGCACAACCTGCGCTACCTGCGCACCAAGCGGGACCGGATGGGCCACGACCTGCCCTGGCTGGACGGGGCCCCGCCCGCGTCCGCCTGCGGCAACCAGTAACACCAACCCGAGCACCACCCAGAGCACCACCCACGCGGTAACACCACACGAATCGCAACGAGGAGCAGAGCTGTGAGCGGCAAGGGCGCACCCGAACTGAGCGTGAAGAACTGCGGAGACCTGCGCGTCGCCGTCATCGCGGCCCAGTGGCACGAGAAGGTCATGGACGGCCTGGTGGACGGCGCCCTGCGGGCCCTGCACGAGCTGGGGATCGACGAGCCCACCCTGCTGAGGGTCCCGGGCAGCTTCGAGCTCCCGGTCGTGGCGAAGGTACTGGCCGGTCGCGGTTACGATGCCATCGTCGCCCTCGGCGTGGTCATCCGCGGCGGCACCCCGCACTTCGACTACGTCTGCCAGGGCGTCACCCAGGGCCTGGTACAGGTGTCGATCGACACCGGAGTCCCCGTCGGCTTCGGCGTACTGACCTGCGACAACGACGAGCAGGCGCTGGACCGCGCCGGGCTCGAGGGGTCGAACGAGGACAAGGGGCACGAAGCGGTCACCGCCGCCGTCTCCACCGCCATGACCCTGCGGACCGTCAGCGAACCCTGGCGCCAGTAGGCAGCCGCGGACCCCGTATTCTGAGGACCATCATGGCGAACAAAACCCCCAAGAGCTTCGAAGAGCTCTTCACCGAGCTCCAGCTCAAGGCCAACGGTGACCCGAGCACCTCCCGTACCGCCGAGCTGGTCGGCAAGGGTGTCCATGCCATCGGCAAGAAGGTCGTCGAGGAGGCCGCCGAAGTCTGGATGGCCGCCGAGTACGAGGGCAAGGAAGCCGCCGCCGAGGAGATCTCCCAGCTGCTCTACCACGTCCAGGTGATGATGGTGGCGCGCGGGATCACCCTCGAAGACGTCTACGCGCACCTCTAGGCCGGAGCAGTTCCCAGGCCGCGCGGGCCCCGGCACATCCTGCCGGGGCGTCCGCGCGTCCGTACCCGTACCAGCACACCCTTTCGCACCTACGCACCAAAGGAAGCCCCATGCTGCGCATCGCCGTCCCCAACAAGGGTTCACTCTCCGGACCGGCGTCGGCGATGCTCCATGAGGCCGGCTACCGGATGCGCAAGGAGTCCAAGGAGCTCGTGGTCGTCGACCCCGAGAACGAGGTGGAGTTCTTCTACCTCCGCCCCAAGGACATCGCGATCTACGTGTCCTCCGGCAAGCTCGACATCGGCATCACCGGCCGCGACCTGCTGCTCGACTCCGGCGCCAGCGCCGAGGAGATCCTGCCGCTGAACTTCGGCCGCTCCACCTTCCGCTACGCCACCATCCCCGGCACCGCGAAGGGCCCCGAGGACTTCCACGGGATGACCATCGCGACCTCGTACGAGGGAATCGTCGCGAAGCACCTCGCCGACCAGGGCATCGAGGCCTCCGTCGTCCACCTCGACGGCGCGGTCGAGACCGCCATCCAGCTCGGCGTCGCCCAGATCATCGCCGACGTCGTCGAGACCGGCACCAGCCTGCGCAACGCCGGACTGGAGGTCATCGGCGAGCCGATCATGACCTCCGAGGCCGTCGTCATCCGCGGCAACGGCACCGACCCGGAGGACCCGCGGGCCCAGCAGTTCCTGCGCCGCCTCCAGGGCGTCCTGGTCGCCCGCAGCTACGTGATGATGGACTACGACTGCCGCGCCGAGCACCTGGAGCGCGCCGTCGCCCTCACCCCGGGCCTGGAGTCGCCGACCGTCTCCCCGCTGCACAACGAGGGCTGGGTCGCCGTCCGCGCCATGGTCCCCGCCAAGGAGGCCCAGCGGATCATGGACGACCTGTACGAGCTGGGCGCGCGCGCGATCCTCACCACCTCGATCCACGCCTGCCGCCTCTGACGGGTCCGCCGGCGCTCCGCCGCGCACACCCGCCTCCATCCGGCACCACCCGAAGGCACCTGACGAACATGGCCGACGCCACCGCCCAGCCCGCACCGCCCGCCCTGCCGGTCACCTTCCGGCCGACCCGCACCCGGGCCGTCCTGCTGGGCGTGGGCGCCGCCATGTTCGTGACGATCACCGCGATCGCGCTGATCCTCGAGACCCTGCACCCCGGTGAGCGGATCGCCTTCGTCTTCACCGCGGCCCTGCTCTCCTCCGTCCTCGTCCTGCTCAGCCGCCCCAAGGTGGTCGCCGACGAGGCCGGGGTCACGGTCGTCAACCTCACCACCACCCGCCGCCTGGAGTGGGCGCAGATCCTGCGCGTCAACCTCCGCCCCGGCGACGCCTGGGTGTTCCTCGACCTGAGCGACGGCACCAGCCTGCCCGCCCTCGGCATCCAGCCGGGGGTCGCCAAGGCCCAGGCGATCGCCGACGCGCGCACCCTGCGCGCCCTGGCCGAAGCCCGTGGAACCGGCTCGAAGAACGACTGAGCCCGGCCCACCTAACGCTGCGTCCCATTGCGGCGGCGGTCCCAATGACTAACCTGGTGGGCGGGGCGCGCACCTGCGTGCCCTCCCACACGCCCCGGGACCCCGTGGCCCGTGGGCACCATCGACCTGAGGAGTGACTCCCTCCAGCAATGGACGGATCGTCCGGTAGTACACGCGCCGCCCTCCCCCCGGAGGCGGCGGCATGACCATCCCGCTACTCCTGCTCGTGGCGGCATTCGCCCTGATCCTCGCCAACGGTTTCTTCGTGGCGGCCGAATTCGGCCTCGTCACCGTCGAGAGACCCGAGGCCGAACGCGCCGCGGCCGAGGGCGACCGCCGTGCACGCACGGTCGTCGCAGCCCTGCGGGAGCTGTCCTTCCAGCTCTCCGGCACCCAGCTCGGCATCACCATCACCTCCCTCGTGGTCGGCATGCTCGCCGAGCCCGCCCTCGCCGCCCTGCTGGCCGGGCCGCTCGAAGCGACCGGCCTCCCCAAGGGCGCCGTACCCGGCGTGGCCGTCGTCATCGGCATGCTGCTCGCCTCCGCCGTCCAGATGGTCGTCGGCGAGCTCGTCCCGAAGAACTGGGCCGTCTCCCGGCCGCTCCAGGTGGCCCGCTTCGTGGCCGGCCCGCAGCACGTCTTCTCCCGGGTCTTCCGGCCCGTCATCGCGGGCCTCAACGCCGTCGCCAACCGGCTCGTCCGGGCGCTCGGCGTGGAGCCCACCGAGGAGATGGCCTCCGCCCGGACCCCCGGCGAACTGGTCTCCCTGGTCCGCCATTCGGCCCAGGCCGGCGCCCTGGAACAGGACACCGCCGACCTCTTCGTACGGACCATCTCGCTGGGCGAGCTCACGGCGCAGCTGGTCATGACCCCCCGGGTCAAGGTCAGCGCCCTCCAGCACACGGCCACCGCGGCCGACGTGCTGAACCTGACCCGCGCCACGGGCCTGTCCCGCTTCCCCGTCTACCGCGAGCGCATCGACGAGATCACCGGGGTCGTCCACCTCAAGGACGCCCTCGCCGTGCCCGAAGCCGAGCGCGCCCGCACCAGCGTCAGCGGGATCTGCGTGGCCCCGCTGCTGGTGCCCGGCTCCCTGCCGGTGCAGCCGCTGCTGGAACGGCTGCGCAGCGAACAGCCCATGGCCGTGGTCGTCGACGAGTACGGCGGCACCGCCGGCGTCGTCACCCTGGAGGACATCGTGGAGGAGCTCGTCGGCGAAGTCCGCGACGAGCACGACCTCGCGGAGGACGGCAGCCCCGAACTGGCCGCCGTGCCCGCCGAGGACGGCCGCCCCTCCTGGGAGGCCGACGGGAGCTGCCGCGTGCAGACCCTGCGCCGCATAGGCCTGGAGGTCCCCGAAGGCCCGTACGAGACCGTCGCCGGACTCGTCGCCGACCTGCTCGGCCGCATCCCTGCCCCCGGGGACCGCGCCGAACTACCCGGCTGGAAGCTCTCCGTGCGCCAGGTCCGCCGCTACCGCGCGGAGCGGGTCCGCCTCGTGCGCACCGCTCCCGACGGGCTCGGCCCCGACCGGCTCGGTTCGGTACCCGCCCCTGCAGAGCTGGCGCAGGTGGGTGGCCGGTGAACGCGCTCCAACTGCTGTTCGCCCTGCTCCTCGTCCTGGCCAACGGCTTCTTCGTCGGCGCCGAGTTCGCGCTCGTCTCCGTACGCCGCAGCCAGATCGAACCCCTGGCCGCCGGCTCCAAGCGGGCCCGCCAGGTGCTCCACGGCCTGGAGAACCTGCCGCGCATGATGGCCGCCGCGCAGTTCGGCATCACCATGTGCTCGCTCACCCTCGGCGCCGTGGCCGAACCCACCGTGGCCCGGCTCCTGGAGCCCGTCTTCCACGCCGCCCACGTGCCCGAGGGCCTGATCCACCCGCTGGGCTACGCGGTGGCCCTCACCGCGGTGATCTTCCTGCACCTGGTCATCGGCGAGATGGTCCCCAAGAACCTCGCCATGGCCGCCCCCGAGAGGACGGCCCTGTGGTTCAGCCCGGGCCTGGTCGCCTTCGCCCGGGTCTGCGGACCGGTCACCACGGCGCTGGGCGCCTGCGCCACGCTGATCCTGCGGCTCTTCAAGGTGGAGCCCAAGGACGAGGTCGAGGCCGTCTACACCTCGGCCCAGCTCGGCCGCCTGCTCAAGGACTCCCGGCAGGCCGGTCTGCTGGAGCCGGTGGAACAGGAGCGCCTGGAGGACGCGCTGGAGCTGGGCAGCCGCCCGGTCACCGACGTCCTCCTCGCCCCGGACCGGCTGGTCACGGTCGGCCCGGCCGTCACCCCGCGCCAGATCGAGCAGCTGACGGTCCGCACCGGGTACTCCCGGTTCCCCGTCCGCGCCGAGAGCGGTGCCTTCATGGGCTACCTGCACGTGAAGGACGTACTGGACCTGGAGGACCGGGAACGGGCCGTGCCCCAGCGGGTCTGGCGCCGCATGACCACGGTCTGCTCCACGCTCCCGCTGGACGACGCCCTGACGGTGATGCGCCGCGACGCGACGCACCTGGCGCAGGTCGCCGACCCCTCGGGCCGGGTCCTGGGCCTGGTCGCCATGGAGGACGTACTGGAAACGCTGGTCGGCGAGGTCCGCGACCCGGCCCACCGCATGGCGCCGCAGGCTCGCAGGCCCGAACTCCGCTCGGAGGGTGCGCTCACCGGCTGACGCCCGCCGCCGGACCCCTCGCGCGAGGGGTCCGGCAACGGCGTCGGGCCGCCATACTCGTGAGGAGGCGGCGGGAGGGGGCGTTCATGCGATCCGGTGAACACGACGACGGGGAGCCGGAGTTCCGGGCCATGGCCCGCGAGGTGCTGGACCTGCTGCGGGAGGACCCCGACGCACCCTCCCCGGTGGTGCGCCGGCTGCGCGAGGTGATCCTCGACGGGCTGCCGGCCGAACGGGTCGGCGCCGTCGCGGCCTTCGACCGCGAACCCTGCGCACCGGCCGCGGCCCTCGCACTCGCATCGGTCCTGAGCGAACGCGCGGCGGCGGAACCGGAGTTCGCGGACCGGGTCCGGGCGCTGCTGCAAGGCAGGCTGGGCGACGGCGGGGCGGACGAGCAGTGGGCCGAGCAGTACGGCGGACGGCCCCTCTGGGGCGGCTGGTTCCTCATCGCCGCGGTCATCGCCCTCATGGTCCTCAACGCCTTCGCGGCCTGCTCCGGCCCGCCGCCGGACATGCCGTAGGCCGTCCTCACAGCGGCGGCGGCTCCGGCCGCTCCTGGGGGCCGCGGCCCGACAGGACCTCCCCGTAGGCCTGCATCAGGTCCGCCAGCCGCAGGGTGGACAGGTCCTCCCGCGAGGGATCACCGGCGAAGCCGGACAACCGCAGGTCCCGGTACGCGCAGCTCTTCTCGTACAGCGTGCGCAGGAACCGCCCGTTGCCCAGCTCGTCGATCCACCCCTGCTCCACCACGTGCCCGCTGATGCTCCGCAGCTCCTCCAGCGCCTCCGCGTCCCACCGGTCCCCGTTCGCGTCCGCCAGCACCCCGCCGATCGAGGTGAGCTCCAGCGGCCGGTAGCTGGGGAAGTCCACCCGGGTGGTGAACCGCGAGGACAACCCCGGATTCGTGGCGAGCAGCCGGTCCATCCCCGCCGGATAGCCCGCGAGGATCACGACCAGGTGATCCCGGTTGTCCTCCGCCCGCTTCAGCAGCACCTGCAGGGCCTCGTCGCCGTACGCGTCGCCCTTGCTGTAGCCGGAGTTGGAGAGGCTGTACGCCTCGTCCACGAACAGCACCCCGCCGATCGCCGAGTCGATCAGCTCGTTCGCCTTCACGGCGGTCTGCCCGAGGAACTCGCCGACCAGGTCCGCGCGCCCGGCCTCGACGAGGTGGTCGCCGCCGAGCAGGCCCAGCGCGTAGAAGACCCGGCCCAGGATCCGCGCCACCGTGGTCTTGCCGGTGCCCGAGGGCCCGGAGAAGACGAAGTGCCGTTTCGGCGGCTGCACCGGCAGCCCCTGCCCCGTCCGCAGCCTGGCCATGTGCAGCTGCGCGGAGAGCGCCTTCACCTGCCGTTTGACCGGCTCCAGGCCCACCATCCGCTCCAGCTCCGCGAGCGCCTCGGCCAGCGCCGCCGGATCCGCCGGCCCGGCCGGCAGTCCCACCGGTCCCGGCTGAGCGGGCAGCGAGGCCTTGTGCCGTACCCCGGCCGGCAGACCCGCGCCGGGCCCCGGCGCCCCCGGGCCGTGCCGCGGCTCCGGCGGGTCGGCCGCCGACAGCGGGTCCGCGTCCGGCTGCCCGTCCGCGGCGATCCCCTGGACCGGACCGCCGCCCAGCGCCACCGCCGCGAAGTCACCGCCCGACGGGGCCGCTCCGTGCCCGCCGAAGGCCTCGTAGCCCGCGCCGCTCGCGAACCCGGCCAGGCCGTCGGCGTCCTCGCTGTCCTCGATCGCCGTCAGCCGGGCCGCCGTGTCCATGAACGCCGGGTCCACCCGGTGCACCGCCCGGTACAGCGGCAGGGCCGCGGCGCTGCGCCCGGTCCCCTCGTGCGCCCGCGCCAGCCAGTACCGCAGCTCCTTGCGCTGGGGCTGCTCGCTGCGGCAGCGCATCAGCGAGGCCGACAGCAGCGGCTCGGCCTGCCCGTACATCTCCAGCCGGACCCGCGCCATCCCGCCGAACAGGCCCGCCTCGATGCCCAGGAGCGGATCGTCGACCAGCGATTCGGTGGAGCGGACCAACTGCTCCCAGTCCTTGACCAGGTAGGCCCGGCAGGCGTGCAGGAAGCGCACCTGGGGGTCGGTGTCCACGGGCGGCAGAGCGGCAAGTGCCTGGTCCAGCTCGGGGACGTGGCGCCCGTCCAGCCAGTGCGAGGCGTGCGCCAGCAGCAGGTCCCGCCGGGTCTCCAGGACCGGCTGCACCCACCAGCCCAGCCAGTACCAGGAGTTCAGCGTCCGCCGGTGGCGGGCCCGCTGCTCCCCGAAGCGGTCCCGGTGGGCGTACATGCGCAATAACGCGTTCGTGGTGTCGACGCGGAGCGCGTGCAGGCCCAGCCAGGCGTCGGCCATGGCGGGATCCAGTCGTACGGCCGCCCGGAACTCCTCCTCGGCCTGCGGGTAGGCGCCCATCGTGCAGGCGTCCACTCCTCGCAGCCAGGCGAGTTCGGCCGGGGCGTGCGCGCTGCTGCCGTGCGCGGCGAAGTCCATCACATCCCCCACAAGCCTGCCCCCGTGGTGCCCAGCAACCCCCGCGATGCGTACGCGAGTTGTCCCTGCGCCGATGAAATCAGGGGTGCATCGTACCTGCGGTTACGCACCTTACGTAGGGTGCGTCGAAGACCCGCGGGGCGGGTATCCGGGCGGTCCACGGTGACGCAGGGTGAGAAAATCGCCGGGATGCGCCCCGTGCGACGCCGCGACGGAGGAGTGCAGGACGGGACCCGACGGGGAATCGGGGGCAGAACGAAGCCCCCGATCACGGGGGAACAATCGGGGGCTTCGCGTCCGCGGCGGCCGGTGAGGGCCGCTTCTTCAGAACGTAAGGCCGTCCCGGCCCCCGGGTCAAGCGGCCGGGAGGCACCCGCAGGGAGGGCCTTTCCGTCGCCCTTCAGGCCTGGGGGACCTCGTCACCCTCAGTCACACGGGCACCGGTGAGGGCCGCCCCGGCAGCCCCGGAAGTCCACTCGTATCCCGTACTGCTCTGCCGCACCAGGGTGTCCGCGAAGGGGCGCGAAGGATCATCCGAGAAGTGCGCGAGCTCCGCGCGCTCCCATCCGTCCCAGAAGTCGGACAGTTCGCGCCCGTCACGGTCGCGCCCGCGGCCCCAGGACTTCGCACGCGGGGTCTCCATCCACAGCAGCCGCGCCAGGTGCGGGCGCAGGGCGCGCCGCCCGGCACCGACCCCCTCGACCAGCAGCACCGGACCGGGCTCCAGCACCCGCTCCGGACCGAACCGCCGCTCGACCCAGTCGTACGGGGCCCAGTGCGCGGCCCGCCCGGCGGCGAGCGGCTCCAGCACCTGTGCGCGTAGCCGCCCCATCCAGCCGAACAGCTCCTCATGGGTGGCCACGTCGTCCAGCCGCAGCACGGGAACCCCGCCCAGCGCCTCGGCGAGCACCCCGGCGAAGGTGCTCTTCCCGGACCCGGCGTGCCCGTCGATCCCGACGAGGCGGACGGGTCCGAGGGAGGGCCGCAGCGCGGTGATCTGGCGCGCGAGCGGCCGAAGCGGGGAAGGGGGCGAAAGCGACGGAAGTGATGGCTGAGTCTCCACGGACCCAGCGTATGGCCTCGGGCCGCCCCACCCTCAGCCGCCGGAGGCGGGGGCACCGGGCGTGGCATCGGGCGTCGCGTCGGGCTGCGCGGCGGCCGGGAGCGACCACACGTGGTCCGGAGTGGCGATCTCGGTGACGGTCCTGCCGATGAGGGAGCTGAGGCTCCCCGCATCCTTGACCGCGTCGTCCTGGTCCGAGTTGACGATGACGACGAGGACCGCACCGTCCTTCGGGAGCCCGGCGGCGATCGTCTCGTAGCCCGGGAGCTCGCCGTTGTGCCCGACCCAGCCGTTCACCTCGGCGATCCCGAGGCCGTAGCCCACGCCGGGGTACCCGGTGGGAAGGACCCGCATGCGCTCGGCCTGGGTGTCCGGCCGCAGGAGCGGATCCCCGCCCGCCGTCCTCCCACTGGTCAGCGCGGGCACCCAGGTGTGCAGATCGTCCAGGGTGGAGGTCATGGCCCCGGCGGCCCAGCCCCACGAGGGTTTCCACGAGGAGGCGTCGACGAGTTTCCCGCCGGGCGAGAACGTCGTGTAGCCGTGGGCGTACGGGCTCGGGATCTCGGCGCCCTTCGGAAGCGCGGTGTCCGCCAGCCCGACCGGTTCGAGCACGTGGTCGCGCAGGTAGTCGGCGAGGCTCCGGCCGCTGAGCTGCTCCACGAGCACGCCGAGCAGCACGGTGTTGGTGTTGCTGTACTCCCACTTGGCGCCCGGTGCGAAGTCCATGGGGTGCGCGAACGCGACGCCCAGGACCTCCGGCGGGGTCCAGCCGCGGGTCGGATCGGCTTGGAGTTCGGCCAGCCAGGCGGTGTCCGAGGTGTAGTCGAAGAGCCCGCTGCGCATCTCCGCGAGCTGGCGGACGGTGACCTTGTCCGCGCCGGCAACCTTCCCCAACTGCGCGGCGAGGGGCCCCCGCAGGTACCGCAGGACGGGGGCGTCGAGGCTGAGCTCGCCCTGGTCGACCAGGTGCAGGACGGCCGTGATCGTGAAGGTCTTGGTGACGCTGCCGATGCGGGTGTGGAGGCCGGTCTTCATCGGCGTGCCCGTGCCGGTGTCGGCGGTGCCGAAGGCCCGCTCGTAGGAACCTCCGCCTTCGAACCACAGGCCGACGCCCACCCCCGGGATGTCCGCCTTCCGCATGGCCGTGGTGATGGCTCGTCGAGCCGTTCGGCGGTGGCCGCGTCGACGTCGCCCACCACCCGCCCGGGTGCGGTTCCCGCGCACAGCGCGGTCAGCAGCAGGGAGGCGGCGGCCATCACGGGGACGGCCCGGAAGCTGCGCATGACGCATCACCCCTGAACCCGGCACCCCTCGGCCTCTCCCTCCATCCTAGGAACGGACCCCGCCCCCGGCCATCCCGCTGCGTGGGGCGGAGCCCCCTACCCACCCTTTGCCCGTTCCCCGGGGCTCAGGCGCAAATCCAGCCCCTCCGGCGTTTGAGGAGCGGGGGTCCGGGGGCTGGCCCCCGGGAACGGCGCCGCACGCAGCAACGGGGTCCGGGCGGAGCCCGGCTGGGGGTCCCCCCGGACGGAGTCTGGGGGATGGGGGAAGGGCGGGTAGGGGACCGTCACCCCGACACGACGCCCCGGCTTCACGGCCCCGCAGGCGGGAACTGGAAGGGTGGGCGGGAGCCGACCCGCCGCACCGACCCCTGGGGGCCACGCTGATGACCGCACCCACACCCCGCCGAGCCCTGCTGGCCGTGGTCCTCGCGGCCGCCACCGCGGCCACCGTCCCGGGCGCCCGGGCCACAGCCGCAGGAGCCGGCCCGGAGCCCGCCCAGGCCCCGCCGGGGGACCCGGCCGAGGTCCCGGACCCCACCCGCACCGGAGCCACCCGCAAGACGGTGGACAACCGCTTCTGGTACTCGTACGCCCACTGGACCGCCGGCCTCCACCAGGGCACCACCGCCATCGGCGGCGCCCGCCCCGGCCTGGAGATCAAGACCCCGACGGGCCGCACCGAGTACAAGGACCCGCACACCGCGAAGAAGAGCACCTGGGAGTACGCCACCTGGACCTCCCCGGTCCACACCCCGACCGTGCCCGCCACCGAGGCCATCGCCTCCTGGAACGCCCGCACCCCGGCCGGCACCTGGATCCAGGCCGAACTGCGCGGCACCTACACCGACGGCACCGCCACCCCCTGGTACGTGATGGGCCGCTGGGCCTCCGGCGACGGGGACATCCGGCGCACCTCCGTGGACGGCCAGACCGACGGCAAGTCCACCGTCTGGACCGACACCCTCGCCGTGGACGCCCCCGCCGGCGGGCTGCGGATCAAGGACTGGCGGCTGCGCCTGACCCTGTACCGCAAGCCCGGCGCGAGCCGCGGCCCCACGGTGTGGCTGGCCGGCGCCATGGTCTCGGACGTCCCGGACCGGTTCTCGGTCCCGGCCACCACCGCCTCCGGCGGGGCCCACGAGCTGAAGGTGCCGCGGTACTCGCAGGAGACGCACGCGGGCCAGTACCCCGAGTACGACAACGGCGGCGAGGCCTGGTGCAGCCCCACCTCCTCGCAGATGATCATCGAGTTCTGGGGCCGCAGGGCCAGTGCCACCTCCGTGGCCTGGGTCAAGAAGGACTACGCGGACCCGCAGGTCTGCCACGCCGCCCGCTCCACCTACGACGCCGCGTACAAGGGCTGCGGGAACTGGCCCTTCAACGCCGCCTACGCCGCCACCTACCGGCAGCTCGCGGGGGTCGTCACCCGCCTCGGCTCGCTGGCCGACCTGGAGACCCTGGTCCGCGCCGGCATCCCGGTCATCACGTCCCAGTCCTTCACGGCCGAGGAGCTCACCGGCGCGGGCTACGGCACGGCCGGCCACCTGATGACCGTCATCGGCTTCACCGCCTCGGGCGACGTGATCGCCAACGACCCGAACTCGGCCGACAACACCGCCGTGCGCCGCGTCTACCGGCGCCGGCAATTTGAAAACAACTGGCTGCGGACCAAGCGCCACAACGCGGCCGGCAAGGTCGTCTCCGGCACCGGAGGGGTCTGCTACCTCTACGGTCCGATCCGGCCGAACCCGGCCCAGGTCCTCGCGCTGCGGGCGGTCGGCGTGCTCTGAGATCTCGCGTTGCCCCGATGGGCATGTAAGTGGAATATAAAGGGCAAAAGGGCAATAGGAGCTTCTCAAGAGGAGGCAGCCCGCCATGACCACCCAACCGAGAATCGAACACCACCCCGACCTCGCTGAGATGCGCTCGCGGTTCGAGCGGGTCACCAGCACTCCGAGTGCCCAGGTCGTCGAGGCGCTGGCCCTGATGACGGGCCTCTACATCGCCGCCTCGCCGTGGATCGCCGGATTCAGCGGGCTCAGCTCGCTGGCGATCAACAACCTGATCGCGGGCCTGGCGTACTGCCTGTGCATGAGCGGACTCGGCACCGCTTACGAACGCACCCACGCCATGGCCTGGACGGCGGTCGGTCTCGCCGCCTGGACGATCGTCGCGCCCTTCGTCATCTCCGGCGACGTCAGCACCACCCGCACGGTGTGGAGCAACGTCCTCGCCGGCGGTATCGCCCTGTGCCTGGCCCTGGCCATGGCGGGCATGGCGGGCCGCGACCGCACCACCTGATCCGGCACGCAGGCACCCCTCACGCCCCCGTCCGCACCACGCGGCCGGGGGCGTGAGACATGCCACCCGTGACCATCGTCTCTACCGCGAGGGCCGCCCCCGCTGTCACATTGGAGGCATGACCGCACACAGCGCCGCCCTGACCACCCGCGCCCGCAACCTGGTCCGCACCGGCGGGCCCGACGACGACTCCTCCTCCTGGCTGGAGCACGTGCTCGGCTGGACCCTGGTCGTGGTGGTGGCCATGTTCGTCACCCAGGTCGGCTGGTTCTTCTAACCTCCGCGCCGGCCCCGGTCTCCGCCTCGGCCCCGGCCCCGGTCTCCGCCTCCGCCCCGGCCCCGGTCTCCGTCCCGCCCCGGGCCTCCGCATCCGCCTCCGGCTCCACCCGCCAGTGCCGGTCCGGAACGCCCACCAGCCCGTACAGCGCCCGCACGGGCGAGCGCGCCGGCAGCAGCACCACCCCGGCCAGCAGGGCGAACACCCCGATCCCGGCCCACCACCCCAGCAGCCGGACGAGGATGCTCACGCCCACTGCCCCCGCGAACGGCAGCCCGTAGACCCCCGCCCCGGCGATCGCCACCGCGACCACCCGCGGCACCTTCAGGTCCGCCGCGGCGCCCGGCAGCCGCCAGCCCTCCACCAGCCAGCCGATCTCGGCCAGCAGCATCGTGCCGATGACGGCCGTCCCGAAGATCAGCACGGCCAGGAAGGTGCCCGAGGTCGCGAAGGCCAGTGCGCCGTTCACGACGCCCTCCGCGGACCAGTCGGCGAAGGCCCGCGGATCGGCGCTCAGCAGCCGCTCGTACCCCGTGCCGTCCCACCCGTGGATCAGGGTGAAGAACAGCAGGAAGTACCCGGCCACCGCCTGGAGGTACCCCCAGTACCCGGCTCCGACCAGTACGAACAGCCGAGCCGCCAGGAACCCGAGCAGCGCGCCGACCACCACCGAGGCCCCGTAGAAGAGGGCGAAGCCGGCCCACACCCCGTCGTGGTCGCGGGCCACGTGCATCGTCGACCAGGCCGGGTTCTGCCAGAGCAGGTACGCCCCGGTGGGGGCGGGCAGCAGGGCCGCGTAGAGCAGGGTGAGCGCCAGGTACGGATTGGCCGCGCGGCTCCTCGTACGGACCCCCTCGCCCCGGACCGACCGCTCCCACCACTGGAGCTGGCGCCCGGCGGCCACCGCGAAGGTGGCGCCGATGCCGTACGCCCACAGCGGCGCGGCCTGGACGGGGATCACGAGGCCACCAGCCGCAGGTTGTCCGTCCTGATCACGTCGGAGGTGACGAGCGCCTGCTCCGCGCTCACCCGGGTCATGAAGACGAACGGCGGGATGGCCGGGGGAGCGGGCAGCCCGTCCGGGCTGAAGGTCACGCACAGCAGCCCCTCGATGCACCCGCTGAACCGGGTCAGGTACAAGGTCACCTCGCCGCTCAGATCGAGCCTCTTCGCGGCGAGCCCGTACTCCTCGCGGCCGTCGCGGCTGTGCAGCTCGTAGTCGGTGAGGGTGGCGGCCCGCATCCGCAGCACCAGCACCTTCAGCGGGCCGTCCACCGTGGGTACGTGGGTGACCCCCGCGAAGGTGAACCCCTGCGGGGCGAAGAGCGAGGTGGTCACCGTCGGGGGAGTGCGCGCGGCCATCGGCGGACCGGCCGCGGCGGCCCTCGCCTGCCCGCCGCCCGCCACCAGCGAGGCGAGCAGCACCACCGGCAGCGCGGCGGCCAGCGTGCGCGGCCCGCTGCCGTCCAGGCTCGGGACGTACGGGCCCTCCTGGCCCTCCTGTGGATCGGGCGCCGGGGTCCAGCCGAAGGCCAGCGCGCTGCCCGCGATGCCGAGCAGCATCCCGACGAGGAAGCCCCCGAGGTTGGTCGCCACGAAGGACAGCACCGAGAGCAGCAGCGCGTGGATCGAGACGTAGGCCCGGGTCTGCGGCAGCAGCCACAGGAACAGGCCGGCGGCGATCAGCGCGAGCCCGATCCCGATGGCCGCGATCCCGCCGAGGCCCAGGCTGACCAGCACGGTGAGCGGGGAGAGCGGGACCAGCAGCAGCTCGGTCCCGCCCAGGATCACCAGCAGACCGCCCCAGAAGGGGCGGGTGCGGCGCCAGGTGCGCAGCCGCCGCCGGGGGCCGGGCAGCGGGAGCCGACGCTCCAGCCACCCGCTGCCCGGCCCGGCGGACCCGTGCAGGCCTAGAAGCACTTCTTGCCGTCCAGGCTGACGTTCAGCTTCAGGCCCTTGAGGTGGAAGTTGCCGCCGGTCGCCGACCAGGCGTGCGACTTCACGTCCACGACCTCGATGTCCCCGGCCTGGAGGCCGAACTTGCCGGCCTCGCCCTTGATCCCGCCGACCTGGTCGAGGGTGGAGGCGTCGCGGCCGATCTGGGCCGTCCCGAAGACGGCGTCGCCGGCCAGGTCCTCGCCGTCGATGACGAGATTGCTCGCGGTGACGTTGCCGGCGGGGCCGCCGGCGGTCAGCTTGAAGACCACCTTGCCCACCGGGGTGTCCACCTCGGCGGCCTGGCAGATGTCCGTGAGGGTGGCCTCGCCGATGCCGAGCAGCGCGACGGGATGCCCCTTGCCGTCGACGGAGCGGTCCGTCTGCACGTAGGAGGACAGGCCCTTGCTGCTCAGCTTGGACGAGGAGACCTGGAAACTGGTCCCCGAGACGGCGAAGGAGGCGGCGAGCGCGCCCTGCGCCATGACCATCGCCATCGCCCCGACCGCGACGACCGCGGGCATCGCGACGGCGGCGGTCTTCTTCCAGTTGACCCGGCCTTCGGTGGTGCTTCTCGTTCCGCTGGTGCCCATGATGTGGTCCTCCCGTACGTCGTCCGGTGCGCAGGGGGAGTGCAAAGGGGGGTGCCCAGGGGTCTGCCATACTGCGGGCTTCCTGTGGCAGTTCGAGGCTAGGGCTGAATTTGAATAATAGTCAACAGCGCGGAACGACCGGACGTTCGCAGGTTCGGCGCGCCGAACTCATATCGATCGGGCGGAAGTTGTTCGCCGACACCTCGTACGACGCGCTCTCCATGGATGACATCGCCAAGCACGCGGGCGTGGCCAAGGGGCTCATCTACTACTACTTCAAGAACAAACGCGGCTACTACCTGGCCATCGTCGAGGACTCGGTGGCCGAGCTCGTGGCCCGCGCCGCCGGCGAGAGCGAACTGCCCAACGCGCAGCGGGTGCGCACCACCATCGACGGCTACCTGTACTACGCCGAGCACCACCAGGCCGCCTACCGCACCATCGTCACCGGCGGCGTCGGCTCGGACTCCGAGGTCCTCGCCATCCGCGACGCCGTCCGCGAGGAACTCATCGCGACCATCGCGGAAGGCGCGTACGGTCGCCGCGAGATCCCGCCGGTCGCCCGGCTGGCGCTGGTCGGCTGGCTGGCGGGCGTCGAGGGCAGCACCCTCGACTGGATCGGCCCGGGGGACACCGCGGCGCCGGTACCCGCCCAGGGTCCGGGCCAGGCCCCTGCCGAGGTCCCGGCGCAGGCTCCCGCCCAAGCCCCTGCCCAGGTCCCTGCCGAGGTCCCGGCGCAGGCCCGGGAGGGCCGCGGGCCCGGGGCTCCCGGCGATCCGGGGTACCCCGACCGGGCCGCGGTCGGAGCACTGCTGGTGCGCACGCTGCGCGCGACGCTGACGGTGATCGAGGAGTTCGTCCCGGAATGCCCGGCCCCGCCCGTCCCCGAGGACGATCTTGCACCCGTGACGGGAAGCCCCTGATCGGGCATACTCAACCGCCGCAGCCCCTTGAACAGGACCTTCCCGCGATCCGGGAGGGCACCATCGGTTGTGAGCCCCGAGACCCGGCGACGCGTACCACCCTCACGCGCCGCCCCGTGCTTGAACGTGAGGAGAGCGTCGCCATGACCGACCGCGCGCCGCAGGTGGACCGATCGCTGCCCACCGAGGAGTCCCGAGACCTGCTCGTGCTCGTGCGCGAGATCGCGCAGCGGGAGATCCGCCCCCGGGCCGCCGAGGAGGAGGACGCCGGCCGCTTCCCCCGTGAGGTCTTCGCGCTGCTCTCCGAGGCCGGACTGCTCGGGCTCCCGTACGCCGGCGAGTTCGGCGGCGGCGACCAGCCGTACGAGGTCTACCTCCAGGTGCTGGAGGAGCTGGCCGCGGCCCGCCTGACCGTCGGGCTCGGCGTCAGCGTGCACTCGCTGGCCTGTCACGGCCTGGCCGGCTACGGAACCAAGGAGCAGCGGGGCGCCCACCTGCCCGCCATGCTCGGCGGCGGACTGCTCGGCGCGTACTGCCTCTCCGAGCCGTCCTCGGGCTCGGACGCGGCCTCCCTGACCACCAAGGCGGTCCGGGACGGCGACGACTGGGTGATCACCGGCACCAAGGCCTGGATCACCCACGGCGGGGTCGCCGACTTCTACACCGTGCTGGCCCGCACCGGCGTGGACGGACCGAAGGGCATCACGGCCTTCCTGGTCCCGGGCGACGCGGAGGGCCTCACGGCGGCGGTTCCCGAGAAGAAGATGGGCATGAAGGGCTCGCCCACCGCCCAGCTGCACTTCGACGGCGTACGGGTCCCGGACACGCGCCGCATCGGCGAGGAGGGTCAGGGCTTCACCATCGCCCTGGCAGCCCTGGACGCGGGCCGCCTCGGCATCGCCGCCTGTGCGATCGGCGTGGCCCAGGCCGCGCTCGACGAGGCCCTGGCCTACGCCCTGGACCGCAAGCAGTTCGGGCACCCCATCGCGGACTTCCAGGGCCTGCGGTTCATGCTGGCCGACATGGCGACGAAGATCGAGGCGGGCCGCGCGCTGTACCTGGCGGCGGCGCGGCTGCGGGACGCGGGCAAGCCCTTCTCCCGCCAGGCTGCGATGGCCAAGCTCTTCTGCACGGACGCGGCGATGTCCGTCACGACGGACGCGGTCCAGGTGCTGGGCGGCTACGGCTACACGGCGGACTTCCCGGTCGAGCGGCTGATGCGCGAAGCGAAGGTCCTCCAGATCGTGGAGGGCACGAACCAGATCCAGCGCATGGTGATCGCCCGCCACCTGGCGGGCCCGGAATCCCGCTGACCGTCGGCCGGACCCGAGCGCCGCGCAGAGCGCGGCCCTAGCACCCTCCGGTTGAGGGGGTGACGGCGCGCTCCCCCTTCGCCAAGTGGCACCTGGCCACCGGGCGAAGGGGGAGCGGCGGGGTCCTACCGAGGAGGCCGACGGGCCGAGCAGGAGATCATCATCCAGGCCACGTCGGAGAATTCCGGCCGGTCGAGATGGGCGAGGGCGCGCTGGATCCGGGACGCGGTCATGAGGCCGGATTCCAGCAGGGCGGGGGTTGCCCGGGCGAAGCACTGGCGCCAGTACCTGTCCTCCGTCTCGTCCCGGCCGCACACCGACAGTTCGCCGGCCATGGCGAGATCCGTCAGACCGGAGTCGGCCATGGCCGCGGGAATGCGGCGGGCCCAGGAGTTGTCGGTGCCCTGGGTGCGCGCCAGCAGCTCCTCGCATGCGGCCAGGAGCGCCGCGAAGTCGGGGTAGGGGGAAGCTCCGGCCGGCAGGTACGTGGGGTCCTCGATGACCAGCCAGCCGCCCGGCTTCAGCCAGTTCGCCATGCGCCGTACCACTTGCTCGGGGGCAGGGAGGTGGGTCAGTACCGCCCGCGCGTGCACGAGGTCGAGCGAACCCGGGGGGAAGTCGGTTGTGGTGACGTCCTGCTGTGAAACCCTCAAGTGGCCGGGCCGGACCATGGAGTCGAGGAACCGTGTGTCCAGATCGGTGGCGGTGACCTGTCCGTGGGGACAGCGTTCGGCAAGCCACCGGGCGACTCCACCGGTACCCGCGCCGACTTCGGCGCAGTGCCAGTCCCGCTTCATCGGCAGGGATTCGAGGACGCGGATCGTCCCGGGGTCGCAGACTTGTTCCAGAAGGAGCAGGCGCTCGTACTCTCCGGCTCTGCCGTGGCTCAGCAGGCCATCCGCATAGCGCCCGCCCGCCGGGTCCGTCGTCCGAGGCCGGTATGCGGTGCTCACACGCGCTCGCCGAGGGCGGTCATGGGGCTCGCCCACTCCTGCATGAGTTCCACCAGGCGACAGCAGTAGGAGCGCTCGGCCTTGAGGTCCTCCGTGCCCTGGGCGCCGAAGGACCAGGCGATGGCGTTCATCTCCTCGTCGTCGTGGGAGGGCGCCGCCTGGAAGAACCGCTCCAGCCGGTCACCGATCGCGGGGAACCGGCCGGCGGGCAACTTGAGCGCGTAGAAGCCCACGCGCTCGATCCGGCCCGTGGCGGCCGCCATGGTGACGGAGAACGTGTAGCCGGACCGCGCGGTGAACTCCCGCATGTCCTCCATGACGGAGGCCTTCGGGACATCGCCGCCGGTGAGGGCCAGGAACGGCTCCGCCTGTGCGGGGGAGAAACCCTCGGCGGTGCGGAAGTACAGGTTCACCGACCGGTGCTGGTAGTCGACCGCCACGTGCCGGACCCACACCAGTCCCAGGGTGGCGAAGGCGGCCTCGTGGCGGCGCACGCCTTCCGGTACACCCGGGGCGGCGAGGACCTCGGCGAGGGGACGCATCCCTCCCAGGAACACCCACGTCTTCACGAGCCCGGCCGCGGCGTCGACGTCGCACAGTTCGGTGGAGTCCGCGTACAGGCCGCTCCAGACGTCGATCAGCCGTGCCATGGGGTCGGCCGCGTCCAGCAGGCCCGCTCCTGTCGCGATGGCGACCGTGGCCGTGGGACGGCGCTCGTAGAAGCGGTAGTTGAGCGCTCCGGCCGGCTTGCTGGTGGTGCGTCACAGGACGGCCCCGTCCTGGAAGCCCGCCGCGAACGTGTCGAGCATGTGCCGGGTGGTGTCCGGGCAGTAAGCGGCGCCGATGGCCCGGGCTGTCGCCCGGGTGTCGGCGAGGAACTGGGCGGGGGAGAACTCGAACGATCCGGGCATGTGCCTCTCCAGAGCCATGGGAGCGGTGGGCTTGTGTGAGCGCCACACCCCGGAACGGAGACGTCCACTTGTTCCGGGCGCCCATTTCACTCATAGGCGACGAGACCCGGGCAACCGCGCACTTCAGTGGGAAGATCACTACCGGTGGCCACCGGCGCGCGATCGCGCGCCCCCTCGGCGAATTGCGCCCCTGGCCGAGTGCATCGCCGACGAGCACGCAAGCTGACGAGCCGACGGCTGTGGCCCACCCGGCACCGGGTCGGCCCCACGGGCAGCCGTACGGGGGACGGGGGACGGGGGACGGGCGCCGCGGCGGCGCGGAGCGCGGAGCGCGGGCGCACAGGGGCTGCACGTGGGCCACACCGCGCACCTCGGGGTCAGCCGCCGAAGAGGGGGCCGGTCGGCCAGATGGGGGAGGAGGTGATCCGGGACCACTCCGGATCGCGCTGCCCCGGCACGGTCCGGCCGTCTTCCTCCCAGCGGGTGAGCAGCGCGCGGTAGATGGGCGGGTCGGGGGCCTGCCGAACCGATTCTTCGTGCCCTGCGGCAGGCGCCCGCCGCCGGCGCCCCACCCTCGGCGTGGAAGTCTCCATCGTGGTCATACCGGGCCAACGCGCCACCGGACCCACGGGTAACCCCGCCCATCCGTTCGACCCTTCCCCTTCGATCCCCGCCGGGCTACCCGCCGGGCTTCCCGCCGGGACCGTGATTGCGATCCGTCAAGCCGGTTCGACGGGCAGCCACAGCTCGCAGGTCGCGGTGCTGAAATCGTCGGCGCGTTCGAGGATCGTGACGATCGAGGGTCCGGGCCGCAGACGCCACGGGTTGGAGGGGAACCACTCGGTCGCGGTCGCGGCCCAGGTCGTCTGCAGGGCCTGCGGGTGGGCGCCGGCGGTGCGGAAGACCGCCCACGTGCCGGCCGGTACCTCGATGGCGTCCAGGTCGTCGGGAGTCGCCGTCTCCCGGGACACGGCGACTCCGTGCAGGTAGGTCAGTTCGCTCCCCTCCGTGCCGTCGGGGTCGACGCCGTCGGAGACCTGTAGCAGGCCGGCCGGTTCGGTGTCGCCGAGGGCCTTCAGCCGGAGGTGCGCCTCCTGCGGCAGCGCGGTGATGTGCCGCAGGATGTGCGGGTTGACGCCCTGGTGGACGAGCGGAACCCGGGCGGCGTGTCCGACCAGCCGGAACGCGGGGCGGTCGATGAGGCGGGTGTCCATGGGGGTGCTCCCTTCGACGGTCAGGCGGATCCTGAGCCGTGGCTGTGTGCGCAGGGGGCCTCCGTCGCGGCGCACGTCACGGGGACCGGCGCCGTGGACCGCGCGGAACGCGCGTCCGAACGCCTCGGTCGAGCCGTATCCGTACCGGACGGCGATGCTCAGCAGATCGGCTCCGCCCCGGACGACGTCGCCGGCGGCGACGGTCATGCGACGCCGGCGCACGTACTCCGACAACGGCATGCCGGTCAGGGACGAGAACATCCGGCGCAGGTGGTACTCGGTCGTACCGAGCTCCGAGGCCAGTGCCTGAACGTCGATCTCCTCCGCGAGGTGTTCCTCGACGAGGTCGACGAGCCGATTGAGTGCCGAGATCACGAGGCCTCCTTTCGATATCAACCCTGCCGGTCCACCCCCCACCGCAACCCGACCATCACGATCCGATCCGATCATGCGCCCCCACCACCCGACAACAACGCCATGCCCACTCCCTCCCCCCACCCCGGGCAGGGCGGCCCCCATCCCCGCACAACCCAACGCTGCCTCCGACCCCCATCCGCACCACGCCCGACCCTCCCGGGCGGTGCCGGTCACCCCCGAGCCAGCCCCAGGCGGTGCCGGGCTACTCCCGGGCGCGGTGCCGGGCTACTCCCGGGCGGTGCCGGGCTGCTCCCGGGCGGTGCCGGGCCACTCCCGGGTAGTGCCGGGCTATCTCCGGGCGGTGCCCGGTCAACCCGGTGCAGCCCCCGAACCCCATCCGCACCGCGCCCCGCCCTCTCGGGCGATGCGGGGCCATCCCACCGGGGTGCCGGGTCACCTCTCCGGGCGGTACCTGGCTATCCCCGGGCTGCCGGGTCACCTCCGGGCGGTGCCCGGCCATCCCTGGGCGGTGCCCGGCCATCCCTGGGCGGTGCCCAGCCACTCCTTGGGCGGTGCCCAGCCACTCCTTGGCCGTGCCTGGGTGGTTGAGGTGCCCCGAAGTTCTCGGACAGGGGCCCAATAGGGTTGTCCTGTCAAGGGAATGAGGAAGCACGAAGTGGCACCGCCCAGCAAGTACACCCCGGAGTTCCGCGAGGAAGCAGTCCAGATCGCGCTCCGCTCCAGCAAGACCGTCTCGGAGACAGCCCGAGAGCTTGAATTGAACCCGGAGACACTCCGGGGCTGGGTGAAAAAGTTCCAGAAACGGCGTGAGCCGGCCGCTGACGCTGAGCTGACGGTGAGTGAACGCGCCCGGTTGAAGGAACTCGAACGCCGCATTCGCGAAGTCGAGATGGAGAACGCCTTCCTGAAAAAATGCGCGGCGTACTTCGCGAAGGATCCCCGGTAGCACGCAAGTACGAGTTCATCGAAACGATGCGACTCGACACCGCGGAGTACGTATTTTCTGTCGAGTTCATGTGTGAGCGGCTCGACGTGTCCAAGTCCGGCTACTACGACTGGCGACGCCGTCCTGATTCTGCGACGGCTCAGCGGCGCGAGGAATTGAAACTGCTCGTCAAGAAAGCCTTCGAGGTGTCCGACAGTACGTACGGATACCGGCGCATCCGCGCCCAGCTGGCGCGCTGGGGGCACGCCGCCGGCCTGGAGCTCGTGCGCCAGCTCATGCGTGAACTGGGCCTGATGCCCTGCCAGCCCCGCCCGAAGCGGTTCAGCCTGACCCAGGCTGCGGCGGGCGCAGTGCCCGACCTCGTCGGCCGGAACTTCACCGCCGACACCCCGGGTGAAAAGCTCGTCGGAGACATAACCTACATTCCGACTGGCGAGGGCTGGCTTTATCTCGCGACGGTCATCGACTGCTGCACGAAGGAAGTCATCGGGTATGCGATGGACGACCACTACCAGACGCCTTTGATATCCCGGGCCATACGCAACGCAGCCCGCAACAGGAAGCTCACCAAGGGGGCAATTTTTCACTCCGATCGCGGAAGTAACTATATGTCAGCCGAGTTCGGGAAGGCGCTGAACCGGCTCGGCCTCCGCAGATCGTCTGGGCGCACCGGGATCTGTTTCGACAACGCGATGGCCGAATCGTTCTTCGGAACTCTGAAGAACGAGCGTGTCTCACGTGTGACTTACCTGACCCTCGAGGCCGCCCGGCAGGACATCACTCGCTACATCGAATTCTGGTACAATCGCAAACGCCTTCACTCGGCTGTCGGTTACCGGCCTCCGCAGGAAGTCCACGCCGAGTATGCAAGGTTGCGAATAGCCGCGTGAAATGAACGGTCAGATCCCTGTCCGAAAAACGCGAGGCCCCTCAGGTACCGGGGCACCTCCGGGCGATGCCGGGTCACCTCCGGTGAGGGCCACACCCCGTCCGGCGGTGCCCGGCCCTCCCCGGGCGGTGCTGGGTCATCTCCGGGCGGTGCCCAGCCCTCCCCGGTGGGGGCCGCACCCCGTCCGGCGGTGCCCGGTCCTCCCCGGGCGGTGCCTGGCTGCTCCCGGGCGGTGCCGGGTCCTCCCCGGGCGGTGCCTGGCTGCTCCCGGGCGGTGCCGGGTCCTCCCCGGGCGGTGCCTGGCTGCTCCCGGGCGGTGCCCGGCCACTCCCGGGCGGTGCCCGGTCCTCCCCGCCCGGGTACCGGCCACCCCCGGTGGGGACCGGCCGCCCCGTCCAAGGCCCGGCTCCAACCGGGCCCCCGCACGTCGTGTCTCCCTGCCAGTTCGTGCCACAACCCTGTTCCCCGGCCCCCGATCTGACGTACCGTCATCTCCGCCCAGGTGTCATCCCCCGCACCCGTCCCCGGAGGTTCGCCATGCCCGCCGACCGGCCCGTACCGCTCGACGAATACCCCATCCACCAGGCCCCGTTGTCGATGAAGCACCTCGTCACCGGCGACCGCAACGCCTACGACCGCTGCATCTTCCACGTCTTCGACCACGCGGGCCGCGCCGTCCTGATCCTCGGCCTCGGGGTGTACCCCAACGCTGGTGTCATCGACGCCTACGCCACCCTCCGCGTCGGTGACGAACTCCTCGCGGTCCGTGCCTCCGACGCCCTCACCGACGACCGCATGAACCTCTCCGTCGGCCCGCTCCGCATCACCGTCGACGAACCCCTCCGCCGGATCACCCTCTCCTGCGCCGCCGACCCCGAGGACCCCGACGGGCTCTCGTACGAGATCACCTGGACCGCCGAGTTCCCCGCCGTCTGGGAGCCGCACCACACCCAGCGCCGGGGCGACCGCCTCATCCTCGAAGGCCGCCGCTTCGTCCAGGCCGGCGGCGTCACCGGCACCATCCGCGCCAAGGGGGAGGAGTTCATCCTCGACGCCGACTGGACCGGCACCCGCGACCGGAGCTGGGGCGTGCGCCCGATCCCCGGCGAGGAGGGCGGCCGCGCCGCCGAGGAGCACCGCCCCGAGGGGTTCCACTGGCTCTGGATCCCCGTCCGGTTCGAGGACCGCTTCCTGATGGTCATCACCCAGGAGGACGCCGACGGCCACCGGGCCCTCAGCGAGGCCGTCCAGGTCTTCCCCGAGGACAGCGACCGCCACGACGTACAGCTCGGCTGGCCGCACACCGACATCCGCTACCGCCCGGGCAGCCGCCACCCCGAGAGCGCCGTCGTCCACCTCACCGACCCGGCCGGCCGCAAACCCCTCGAACTCGGAGTAGAGATCCTCAACTCCTCCCCGCTCGCCGTGGGAGCCGGCTACCCGCCCGCCTCCGACTGGCAGCACGGCACCTGGCAGGGCCGCGGCTGGACCGACCGCCGCACCTACGACCTCTCCGACCCCGCGGCCCACCCCATGGCCGCCTTCGGGGTCACCGACCACTCGGCCCGCTTCACCCTCGAAGGCCGCACCGGCTACGGCATCTTCGAGCACGGCAGCTTCGGCCGCCACGACCCCAGCGGCTTCGCCGACTACAGCTCGGTCGCCCCGTAGAACCGGCCCGGACCCGCACGCCGCACACCTCAACGGTCAATCCAGAGAAGGGGTTTCCCATGGCAGGACCGGCACCGCGCCCCCGTACCTCCACCCGCGAACCCGAGGAGCTGGGCCGGCGCCTCGCCGCCTGGCTCGACGCCGAGCTTCCCGGCGCGAAGGTCACCAACATCTCCGTCCCCGGCTCCAACGGCATGTCCAGCGAGACCCTGCTCTTCGACATAGAGCACCCCGACGCCCCGATCCACGCCTGCGCGCTGCGCCTCGCCGCCGACCCGGCCGCCTACACCGTGTTCCCGACGTACGACATGCCCCGCCAGCACCGGGTCATGAGCCTGGTCGCCACCCACACCGACCTGCCGGTCCCGCGCGTGCAGTGGCTGGAAGAGGACCCCGGTCCGCTCGGAGCCCCGTTCTTCGTGATGGCCCGCGCCGAAGGCCGCGTACCGCCCGACGTGATGCCCTACACCTACGAGGGGAACTGGCTGCACGCGGCGACCGACGCGCAGCGCGCCGCGCTCCAGGAGTCGAGCATCGCGCTGCTCGCCCGGCTGCACGACCAGTTCCCGCCCGAAGCGGCGCGGTTCCTCCTCCCGGAGGGCGATGCCAGCCCGCTGCGCCGGCACGTCGAGTCCCAACGCGCCTACTATGGATGGGTGGTTGAGGGAAAGTCCCGATCACCCCTCCTCGAGCGCGCGTTCGCCCGCCTCGAAGAGCTCTGGCCCGCAGACGAGGGCGGCCCGGCCGTCCTCAACTGGGGTGACGCCCGCATCGGCAACGTCATCTTCGAGGCCGACGGCTTCGAACCCGTGGCCGTCCTCGACTGGGAGATGGCGGCCTGCGCCCCGCGCGAGGTCGACCTCGGCTGGACCGTCTACCTGCACCGGTTCTTCCAGGACCTGACGGAGAGTTTCGGCCAGCCGGGCCTGCCGGACTTCCTGCGC